>NZ_JAJNAY010000001.1:1917073-2252765 GCF_021010565.1 Chryseobacterium turcicum | reverse complement strand
GAAGAAACTTTTTTTACTTTTATTGACTATTTTTTCATTAATTGGCTGTACTTCAGACGATGAAACCCTAAACGACTACATAGGAACCTGGTCTGGAACGTATCAAGGTACTGAAAAAGGCCTGTGGAAGCTGGTAGTTGCCAGTGACGGAAAAGTTACAGGAACCATGTATAATGAATCAAGTAATGAAAACTATAACATCTCAGGATTCTTAAACAGCTCTGGGCAGCTTACTGCAGAATTGGTAATTCCAGCGGACGGGCAGTTCTCAGGAACATTAAATACAGAGAAAAAAGGAAGCGGAAGCTGGACGAACGAATCGCCAACTCCTGTAAGAAGCGGATCTTGGAGCGGAGAGAAAGATAAAAAATAGATGTAACTATTATAAATTAAAATCGGCTGTGAACTTTGTTTGCGGCCGATTTTTTTATTTAAACAAATCCCATCTGTAGAATTTGAGAATATTTTTTGAGTACGGTAAAATAAATCACATCTTCTTCTGAAAAAACATTTTCAAAATTTAGTTTTTAATCCTGCCTTCACCGTTCTTTTTTCTTTCTCATTTTCTATATCTAAAATTCATCGTTAAAAAATTTAATTTATATTTGTTTCATTAATATCTAATTGATTATTCAAATGAATATGGAATTGCGTTTTTCGGAAATTAAATTATGTAAAAAGTTGGTTGCTTTAGCTCTAGCTACTACAGTTATTGTTTCTTGTGGAAGCTCTAAAAATGTTTCTTCGTCAAAGAAAACTCCGTCAAAAACTGTTACAAAGTCCGAAAATCTAAGAAAACTAGATTCTTCTTTTGACGGGAAGATTTCAGGCTCTGTAAAAAGCCTTTTGAAAGATGCCGAAACTTATTTGGGAACTCCTTACAAATTTGGCGGGAATAATTCTTCAGGATTTGATTGCTCAGGATTTACCGTAAAAGTTTTTCAGGAAAGCAATTTCACCTTACCAAGAAGGTCAGCCGACCAGGCAGATTCAGGAAAATTGATTGATATTAAAACCGTAAAACCAGGTGACCTTTTATTTTTTGCAACTGCAGGCGGAAGCCGTGTCTCCCATGTTGGCATCGTTCACACCATTGAAAATGATGGCGAAATAAAATTCATTCATGCATCAACATCAAAAGGAGTCATTATTTCTTCTTTAAACGAAAAATACTGGAACAAAGCCTATCTTCACGCACAACGCGTTTTATAATTAAACCAAAACTTTGCAATAGAATTGCATTTCATTGAGCTCTACATTTGTCAAAAATTATTAATTATGACAGATTTTATAAGAGTTTTTATGCCTCTATTTTTTATCGTTTTCTTTCTTACTGCATTTTTCGGAACAAGTTTTATCGTTTCAAAAAGAATCGGTAAAAATCCAAATGTTCTTCCAAAAGATGATTCCGCTTACGGATTGATTGGCAGATATTTTAAACTAACCCTGATTTTTCTTTTCATTTACACTCTTTTGCTTTTCTTTTTTCCCAGCACATCCACTTTGAAATCTTCAATTAATTTCTTAGAAAACAATCTCTTTAAATATGTAGGGATTATTTTAATGCTTTTCAGTTTAGCATGGGTTCTCATCGCTCAGTTTCAAATGAAAAATTCCTGGAGAATAGGGATTGATGAAGACCATAAAACAGATTTAATCACAAACGGACTTTTCAATTATTCTAGAAACCCTGTTTTTCTGGGAATGCTGCTTAGTTTAATCGGAATGTTTCTCACAGTACCCACTTTTATTTCGTTAAGTTTTTTAATCGTAGCCAACATATTAATTCAAACCCAAATCAGATTGGAAGAAGAATTTTTATTAAAACAACACGATAAAGTTTATCTGCAGTACAAAGCCAAAGTAAGAAGATTTTTATAGAAATATTTAATAAAATTTTAATCACTTCCATCAATTCTAAGTCATCACTTTTGCCCAACTTTTTTGTATATTTGGCAGTGAATTTTTTAAACAATTTTTAAATTTTATTATGTCATTACAACAAACTATTGAAAATATCTGGGACAACAGAGAATTATTGCAGAATGAAGACAGCCAAAAGGCGATTAGAGAGGTTATTTCTTTAGTTGACAAAGGTGAACTTCGTACAGCAGAGCCTACAGAAAACGGATGGCAGGTGAATGAATGGGTGAAAAAAGCTGTAGTAATGTACTTCCCAATCCAGAAAATGGAAACGATTGAAGTAGGTCCTTTTGAATTTCATGATAAAATGCCTTTGAAAAGAAATTATGCAGAGAAAGGCGTAAGAGTTGTACCGCATGCCATTGCAAGAGAAGGAGCTTATATTGCTCCAGGCGTTATTTTGATGCCTTCTTATGTAAATATTGGTGCTTATGTAGATTCGGGAACGATGGTTGATACTTGGGCAACAGTAGGAAGCTGTGCACAGATTGGTAAAAACGTTCACTTGAGTGGTGGTGTTGGTATTGGTGGTGTTTTAGAACCTCTTCAGGCTGCTCCGGTTATCATTGAAGATGATTGTTTTATCGGTTCTAGATGTATCGTTGTAGAAGGAGTTCACGTTGAAAAAGAAGCTGTTTTAGGAGCAAATGTTGTATTGACTGCTTCCACAAAAATTATTGACGTTACGGGTGATACTCCAATTGAAATTAAAGGTAGAGTTCCTGCTCGTTCAGTGGTAATTCCTGGAAGCTATACCAAGCAATATCCTGCAGGAGAATATCAGGTTCCTTGTGCTTTGATTATCGGTCAGAGAAAAGAATCTACTGATAAAAAGACATCACTAAACGATGCTTTAAGAGAAAATAACGTAGCTGTTTAAATCTTTGCAAAATGGCAATTCCCAAACAAATTTTTCAGACTTTTAAAACCGATAAGCTTCCTTGGCTTACGAAATTTCATATCAACAGAATGCTCAAAAAAAATCCTGAGTACGAATATCATTTTTATGATGATAACAGGATTCAGACATTCTTTAAAGATGAGTTTCCGCCAGAATATTTGAAGGCTTACAACAGACTGACGATAGGGGCTGCCAAAGCCGATTTTTTCAGATATGCCATTCTTTATAAAAAAGGTGGCGTTTACTTAGACGTAGACAGCGGAATCAACAAGCCCATCAAAAAGTTTATTCGTGAAGACGATGTAGCTTTGGTGACCGATGAGATTCCTCAAACATATTATGTACAATGGGGTCTTGCATATGCTGCAGGACACCCATTTTTACAGAGAACTTTGGAAATGATTTTAGATAATATCAAAAACAATCCATTTCCTCATAATGTGCATAAAACAACCGGACCCACCGTTTACACAGATGCTATTAAAGCATGTTTAAGTGAAGACCCAACAATCCCGCATCGTTTTATGGGGCCACATTATGACAATAATATGCAGTTTAAATATAAATTGGGAAAATTCTTCCTTTACAGTGATAAATCTGAACACTGGAAGAGAAAGCAGCTTACCCAAAACATTATAAAACCTGAGAATGAAGATAGCATTTGATGCCAAACGTTTTTTTCATAATACTTCAGGATTAGGGAATTACTCGCGAGATTTAGTCAGAATTTTATCTAAATACTATCCTGAAAATCAGTATTTATTACTTAATAAAAACAAATCGGAAAGAGGTTCCGATATTTTAGAAAATCCTACTGTTACTTTTGTTGAAAGCTCAAAAGGAGCAATGTCCCGTCAGTTTAAAACGGGAAAAGATGCTCAAAAACAAAATGCAGATATTTTCCATGGATTATCGGGTGAATTACCTTTGAAATGGGACAAAAAGCCCATCAAAAAAATCGTTACCATTCACGATTTAATCTTCGTAAGATATCCTCAATATTATTCTTTTTTTGACCGTAAAATTCATCTTTGGAAATTTAAAAAAGCCGCACATTCGGCCGATAAAATCATAGCAATTTCAGAGCAAACAAAGCGCGATATTATTCAGTATTTAAAAGTTCCTGAAAGCAAGATTGAAGTGATTTATCAAGGCTGTCATCAAGCTTTTAAAGAACAACAATCTGAAGAATTTATTCAGCAAACAAAGCAAAAGTTTAATCTTCCTGAAAGGTTCATTTTAAATGTAGGAACCATTGAAGAGCGTAAGAATCTTTTGAATATTGTTAAAGCAATAAAAGACACCGATATCCCTTTAGTCGTAGTCGGAAAAAAGACAAAATATTATCAGAAAATAGCAGGTTTTATCAAAAAAAATAAAATGGAAAAACAGATTCATTTTTTGGAAGGAGTTTCTATGGATGAGCTGGCTGTAATCTATAAATTGGCTGATATTTTTGTGTATCCAAGCTTCTTCGAAGGCTTTGGAATTCCTGTAATAGAAGCCCTTTTCTCAAAAACGGCTGCCATTACGAGCAATACAAGTTGTCTTCCCGAGGCTGGAGGTAAAGATTCTGTTTATATCGACCCAAAAAATGAGCTGGATATAAGCTCAAAAATAAAATTTTTATGGGATAGCGAATCTGAAAGAAAACGCCGTGCTGATAAAGGTTTTGAGTTTGTTCAGAAGTTTAATGATGAGCCTATTGCCAATCAGGTGATGAGTCTTTATCAAAAAATTATTTCCTAAAACTCTTGGAAGTTTAAAAATAAGTTCTACATTTGTACCACAATTTTCAACAATGAAACCCAATTTTTTAACAGTACATCATTATTATCATCATCTCTGCTAAGACGGAATTGATTGATATGTAACTATGTTAAAAATCAAAATAATTAAAAACCGTCTGAGTAAACAGACGGTTTTTTTGTTTCTAAATTCTTCCCGGGCAATTTATTTCAATTAATCATTTTCGTTTACTCAGATTTAAAATAATAAAATGAGTAAATTAAAAATTGCCATACAAAAAAGCGGACGGCTTTACGAAGAATCGCTCCAACTCCTCAAAGATTGCGGTATTTACGTCAACAACGGAAAAGACCAGCTCAAAGTTTCCGTAGACAATTTCCCTATGGAAATTATGTATCTTAGAAATTCAGACATCCCACAATATCTGGAAGATGGTGTAGTAGATATTGCCATTGTCGGTGAAAATCTTTTAGTTGAAAAACAGAAAAACATTGAGATTATTCAAAGTTTAGGATTTTCAAAATGCCGAGTTTCTTTAGCTATCCCAAAAGAAATTGAAACCGACGATATTAATTATTTTCAAGGAAAAAAAATAGCAACATCGTATCCGAATACACTGAAAAATTTTCTAATAAAAAATAATATTTCAGCAGAAATTCATATCATTTCCGGTTCGGTAGAAATCGCTCCAAATATTGGTCTTGCCGACGGAATCTGTGATATCGTAAGCTCGGGAAGTACTTTATTTAAAAATGGATTGAGAGAAACTGTTACCATTCTAAAGTCTGAAGCTGTTCTTGCAAAAACATCTCAACTAAATAATGATAAACAAAGAATTTTAGAAAAATTTCTGTTTAGAATTCAGTCTGTTTTAAGAGCAAAAAATTCAAAATATATTTTGATGAATGTTCCGAACGAAAAGATTTCAGAAATTTCAGATGTTCTTCCTGTTTTGAAAAGTCCTACCGTAATTCCTTTAGCAGAAAAGGATTGGAGCAGCATTCATTCAGTGATTGATGAAGACCGTTTCTGGGAAGTCATCGACGAGTTAAAAGAAAAAGGAGCACAAGATATTTTAATAATTCCAATCGATAAAATGGTGATTTAAGATGAAAATTAGTAATTATCCTGCAAAAAATACGTGGTCTGACTTGATAAAAAGACCAGTAATAAAAAGAGAGCAACTTTCAGAATTAATCGTTAATATTTTTGATGAAGTTGAAAAAAATGGAAACCAGGCTTTAATTGATTTCAATAAAAAATTTGATAGAGCAGAAGTAAAAAAAATCAAAGTTTCGAAAGAAGAATTAGAAAGTTCAGAAAATTTAATAAGCGAAGAATTGAAACTTGCCATTCAACAGGCAAAAGAAAATATTACTAAGTTTCACGCTTCACAAATTCCTAAAATTCAGAAAATTGAAACTACAAAAGGAGTCGTTTGTTGGCGAGAAAATAGAGCTATTGAGAAAGTGGGAATTTATATTCCGGGAGGAACAGCTCCATTGTTTTCTACAGTTTTAATGTTGGCAATTCCTGCACAATTAGCAGGTTGTAGTGAAATTATTTTGTGTACACCTCCAGATAAAAACGGAAATATCAACCCTGCAATTCTTTACACCGCAAAACTTTGTGGTATTACAAAAATATTTAAAACTGGCGGTGCTCAAGCGATAGCCGCCATGACTTTCGGTACGGAAAGCATTCCGAATGTTTACAAAATTTTTGGTCCCGGAAACCAGTTTGTTGTTGCCGCAAAAGAGTATTCTCAGCATTTCGGAGTATCAATTGATATGCCTGCTGGACCAAGCGAAGTTTTAGTAATTGCCGATGAAAATGCAGTTCCAGAATTCTGTGCAGCAGATTTATTATCTCAGGCTGAACACGGTAATGACAGTCAGGTGATTTTTATTTCAACAGACAAGAAAATTTTTAATCAAACTATCGGAGAAATAGAAAAACAAGTTAAAGAACTTCCAAGAAATGAATTTGCTCAAGAATCATTAAAAAACAGTCATTTTATTTTGTTAAAAACGGTTGATGAAGCTTTAGAATTTAGCAATCAGTATGCTCCGGAACATTTGATTCTAGCAGTCGAAAATTTTGAAAATTATATCGATAAAATACAAAATGCTGGTTCTGTTTTTCTGGGAAATTATTCTTGTGAAAGCGCAGGAGATTATGCGAGTGGTACCAATCACACCCTTCCAACAAACGGATTTGCAAAAAATTACAGCGGAGTTTCTTTAGACAGTTTTGTAAAGAAAATAACGTTTCAGAATCTATCAAAAAAAGGTCTTCAAAATTTAGGAAAAACAATAGAGCTTATGGCCGAAGCAGAAGGATTATTTGCTCACAAAAATGCCGTATCAATCAGATTAAAATAAGAAAATGAAAGAATTTAACATCAATAGTTTAGTAAGAAAAAATATCTTAGAATTACAGCCTTACGTAAGTTTTAGGGACAATAATGAATTTGAAAATCCAGTTTTGTTGGATGCTAATGAAAGTCCGTTTGGAGAACTGAGTCGTTACCCTGATTCTACTCAGAAAAAATTAAAGCAAAAAATATCAGAAGTAAAAAATATTTCGGCTAATGAAATCGCAGTCGGAAATGGAAGCGATGAGCTCATCGATTTGATTATAAAAGTATTTTGTGAACCTAAAAAAGATTCAGTTTTAATGATGAATCCATCGTTTGCAATGTATGGTTTTTATGCTTCTATCAATGAAAATAAAGTAATAAAACTCGATTTAAATGCAGATTTTGAGATTGTAAAAGATGATTTTTTGAAAATTGTAAAAGATTTTAAATCTAAAGTTTTTTTTCTGTGTTCACCCAATAATCCGACCGGAAATTCTGTAAAAGATATTGAGTTTTACATTAAAAACTTCAATGGAATTGTAGTTGTCGATGAAGCATATATTGAGTTTTCAGGTAAAAAATCTTGTATTGAGTTATTAGAAAAATACCCTAACCTTATTATCCTTCAGACTTTCTCAAAAGCTTGGGGAATGGCTGGAGCAAGAGTAGGAATAGCATATTCTTCTGAAGAAATTATTCGGCTAATTAATACGGTAAAAGCGCCTTACAATGTGAATTCTTTAAGCTCGAATAAAGTAATTGAACTCATTGATAAACAAGAAAATTTAAAGCAAAACATAGAAAGTATTTTAAATGAAATTTCATGGTTAGAAAATGAATTCCAATCAGTTAATTGTATTAAAAAAGTATATCCAACTGATGCTAATTTTTTTTTAATTGAGTTTGAAGATGTAGAAAAAGTGTACGATAAACTTTTGGAAAAAGAAATTTTGACCAGCAAAAGAAGTCCTCAGATTCCAAATTGTATCAGAATTAATGTAGGAACCAGAGAAGAAAATATTCAATTAATTCAGGTTTTAAAAAGTATTTAATCATGAAAAAAGTATTATTTATAGACCGTGACGGAACATTAATTTTAGAACCGCCAACAGATTTTCAGGTAGATTCTTTAGAAAAACTTGAATTCTATCCCGGAGTTTTTCAAAACCTTTCAAAAATTGCCAAAGAACTTGATTTTGAACTGGTAATAGTGACAAATCAGGATGGTTTGGGAACGGAGAGTTTTCCTTTTAAAGACTTCATAAAACCACATGAAAAGATGCTGAAAGCTTTTGAAAATGAAGGAATTATTTTCAGTGATATTTTAATAGATAAAAGTTTTGAGCATGAAAATTTGCCAACTAGAAAACCACAAACCGGAATGTTGGGAAAATATATTTATGGAGATTATGATTTGAAAAATTCTTTCGTGATTGGAGACAGAATTACGGATATCCAGTTGGCTCAAAACTTAGGCTCAAAAGCAATTTTCATTAATAAATCAATCAATAAAAATTCTCAGTTAACAACTGAGAATTGGAGCGAAATCTACCAATATTTAAAGCAAATTCCAAGAAAGGCTAAAGTTTTCAGAAAAACGAATGAAACCGAAATTGAAATTGAAGTCAATCTCGATGGAAGCGGAAAATCTGAAATCTCAACAGGTTTACACTTTTTCGATCATATGCTAGAACAAATTTCAAAACATGGAAATTTAGATTTAAAAATTAAAGTAAAAGGAGATTTGCAAGTGGATGAACATCATACGATTGAAGATACCGGAATTGTTTTGGGAGAAGCTATTTTAAAGGCTTTAGGCAAGAAAAAAGGAATTGAAAGATATGGTTTTCTTCTTCCGATGGATGATTGTTTGGCGCAAGTTACCATTGATTTTGGAGGGCGACCTTGGATGGTTTGGGAGGTTGATTTTAAAAGAGAGAAAATTGGTGATGTTCCAACGGAAATGTTTCAGCACTTCTTTAAATCTTTCGCCGATTCGGCCAAATGTAATGTAAATATTAAAGGTGAAGGTGAAAATGAGCATCATAAGATTGAATCTATTTTTAAAGCATTTGCAAAATCGATAAAAATGGCGGTTAATCAAACGGATAAGAATTTTAATTTACCATCAACCAAAGGAAGTTTATAAAATGATTGCGATTATAAAATATAACGGCGGAAATGTGAATTCTGTACAAAATGCTTTGAATAGATTAAATGTGAAATCTATTGTTACGGATGATTTTGAGTTGATAAAAAAAGCAGATAAAGTGATTTTTCCTGGTGTTGGTGAGGCTTCTTCCACGATGAAAATTTTAAAGGAAAAAGGTTTGGATCAGTTAATTCCAACTTTAAAACAACCTGTTTTGGGAATTTGTTTAGGAATGCAGCTGATGTGTAAAAACAATGAAGAAGGAAATACTGTCGGAATGGGAATTTTTGATATTAATGTAAAGAAATTTCCTGCAAAAAATATTGTTCCACATATGGGTTGGAATACAATTTCAAATTTTAAATCTTCTATTTTTTCAGAGATTATAGAAGATAATGATGTTTATTTTGTGCATAGTTTTTATTGCGAATTATCTGAAAATACCACTTCAGTTTGTGATTATATTTTGCCATTCAGTGCTTCTTTGCTAAAAGATAATTTCTACGCGATGCAGTTTCATCCTGAAAAATCTGGGGCAATAGGAAGCTTATTATTAAACAATTTTTTAAAACTTTAAAAATGAAAATTATTCCTGCCATTGATATTATTGATGGAAAATGTGTACGTCTTTCAAAAGGTGATTATAACACACAAAAAATTTACAATGAAAATCCTGTAGAAGTTGCCAAAGAATTTGAAAATTTTGGGATTAAATATTTGCATTTGGTGGATTTGGATGGCGCAAAATCAAAACATATTGTCAACCAAAAAGTACTGGAAAATATTGCAAAAGAAACTTCATTACAAATTGATTTTGGAGGTGGTTTAAAAACTTTAGAAGATATAGAAATTGCCTTTAATTGTGGAGCAAAACAAATTACTATCGGAAGTATCGCGATTCAAAACCCTGAGTTTTGTTTGGAATTAATTAAAAAATACGGTTCAGAAAAAATTATTTTGGGAGCTGATTGTGAAAATAGAACAATAAAAACCTCAGGATGGCTTGAAGAAAGTAATGAAAATGTAATTGATTTTATTCTTGATTATCAGAAAAAAGGTATTAAAAATGTGATTTGTACCGATATTTCAAAAGACGGAATGTTGCAGGGAGCTTCCACAGAATTGTATCAGGAAATTTTAGATAAAGCTACAATTCAATTGATTGCAAGTGGCGGAATTTCATGTATTGAAGATGTCTACACAATGAAGGAAATTGGATGCAGCGGAACAATTATCGGAAAAGCGATTTACGAGGAAAAAATTAGACTGAAAGAATTACAGGATTTTGTTTAACCACAAAAGTTTTTTTAACACTTTAGAAATTGTAAGTGACTACTAACTGTTTTAGAAGAACACCTAAGTTTTTAAAAATCAAAGATTTTTTAGCGGGTGTTAAACATCAAACAACTTAAGTCCCAACGGGACGGTTTAATAAAGAATAGGATGAAAATCCTATCAATATTCGCGGTAGTAAAAACACATTTTTTTTAACACATTAGAAATTGTAAGTGACTACTAACTGCTTTAGAAGAACACGTAAGTTTTTAAAAATCAAAGATTTTTTAGCGGATGAAATTAGTTTTCTAATTGAAGTCCTAAAAGGGACGATTTAATAAAGAATAGGGTGAAAACCCTATTAAAAAACGTAATAAAATGTTAAAAAAAAGAATTATCCCATGTTTGGATATAAAAGACGGAACAACCGTAAAGGGTATCAATTTTAAAGGTTTAAGAAACGCCGGAAACCCTATCGAATTAGCCAAAAAATATGAAAATGAAGGAGCTGATGAATTGGTTTTCTTGGATATTACTGCAACTATTGAAGAACGAAAAACTTTCGTTGAATTAGTTAAGAATATATCAAAAGAACTCAGTATTCCATTTACCGTCGGAGGCGGAATTTCTTCTGTTGAAGATGTAAGAAAACTCTTGGAAGCCGGAGCAGATAAAATAAGCATTAATTCTTCAGCGGTAAAAAATCCAAAACTTATTTCTAATTTGGCTAAAGAATTTGGAAGCCAATGTATTGTTGTCGCTATTGATACAAAATTGATTAATGAAACCGATTGGGTTTTTGTGAAAGGCGGAAGAGAATTGACTCATTTAAAAACTTTAGATTGGTCTAAAAAAGTAGAAGAATTGGGTGCAGGCGAAATTCTTCTCACATCAATGGATGGTGACGGAACCAAAAATGGTTTTGATGTAAGATTAACGCAACTGATTGCTGATGCTGTAAATATTCCGGCAATTGCTTCGGGCGGCGCCGGTAAAACTCAAGATTTTGAAAATGTTTTTACTCAAACCAAAGCAACAGGAGCCTTGGCGGCGAGTATTTTTCACTTTGATGAAATTAAAATTAATGATTTAAAAAATGAATTGAAAAATAAAAATATTGAAGTAAGATGAAAGTAGATTTTAACAAAACAAATGGGCTCGTTCCCGTCATTATTCAGGACGAAAGAACTTTGCAGGTTTTGATGTTGGGCTATATGAACGAAGAAGCTTTTAACAAGACAAAAAAAGAAAGAGTCGTTACTTTTTTTAGCCGTTCAAAAAACAGATTATGGACTAAAGGCGAAGAATCTGGAAATTTTTTAGCCGTAAAAAGTATGGATATAGATTGTGATCAAGATACCATCTTAATTAAAGCAGTTCCAACAAATACAGTTTGCCATACCGGAAGCTTCAGCTGCTTTGGAGAAAAAAATGTTAAAGGATTTTTGTATGAATTAGAAGAAAAAATCGGCCAGCGAATTGATGATAAAATTCAAGATTCCTATACCTATTCTCTCTACGAAAAAGGAATCAATAAAGTAGCTCAAAAAGTAGGAGAGGAGGCGGTAGAATTAGTGATAGAAGCCAAAGATGATAATGATAATCTGTTCAAAAATGAGGCAGCAGATTTACTGTATCACTTTTTAATTTTACTGAAAGCTAAAAATGTAACGTTAACAGATATTGAAGAAATACTTTTAGCGAGAAATAAGTAGCTTATAATATATTTTGCCACTAATGCATGAATATTATTTAGAAAAATATTCGTGCATTAGTGGCAAAGAACTTTTACAAATTGAAAAGCAAAATATATTTTATACTTCCTTATTTTTCAATAATCACTTTTTTCGTAATCGTTTCTCCATCAGATTTTACCGTACACAGATAAACGCCGTTTGATAATTTTGAAACATTAATTGTTGTTTCATTTTCATAGGTTGAAATGAGCCTTCCATTCATATCTTTTATCTCAAAACTGAAGTTTTTAATCTCTTTCGGAGTTTCAATATTCAAAATATCTTTTGCCGGATTTGGATAAATTTTAATAGATTCCAGTTTATTTTGACTGCTCTCATGAGTTCCTAAAACCGAAGTTGCGACTGCAAAATGTTGCAAAGCGCCAACCGCTGCTTTTCCTACATTAAATACATACACAGGATCAATATTTGCATAAGTATCATTTACACTATGTTCATTATTACTTCTTTCTGTTTCATAAAACCCAGTAATAATATCGCCTCTATTTTCAAATGGCATATAATCAGATGCGTAAGCATTCGACATATTTACCTGAAGAGGAGAGTATAATGTTGTGCAATTTGCTAATTCTTGAGTCTTTAAAAGTGACGCAGCATTATTTCCTGTTGTTCCTGTGGTAGATGTTTGATCGCTTTCGCAGGTAATTGTATCGTTGATATTTCCAATCTGTCCGCCAACCTGATCAATATTAAAGACAACTTTAATAGTCATTTGACGAGCGTTATTTTGAAAAACAACATTATTTACATAATGATTACTTCCTACCAATCCTTGCTCTTCACCAGAAAAATGAATAAATTTAACCGAATATTCCGTAGGAACATCTTTTAAAATTCTTGCAGCTTCCAATAGAATTGAAGTTCCGCTTCCATTATCACTTACCCCGGGTCCGTTTACAGTGTCATAATGCCCGCAAATAATGACATAGGTATTAGGATACAAAGTCCCAGTTTTAGTAATAATTAAGTTCTTAGAAGTTGAGCTACCATAAGTAAAAGAATCTTCTGTAATCTGACTTGTAGTATAACCAAAAGATTGATACTTAGCCTTAAGCCAATTCAATGCATTTGTATTTGCCGCAGAACCTGTGGTTTTTACGCCATAGCTTGCAAATTCCTGAAGCAGCGTATTAATATTGGTTTGAGTAATCTGATTCGCTCTTGTTTGATAAGCCTGAATAAAATTTTGTGCATTCAAATTATATGATGCCAAAGAAAGAAGTAGAAGACCTGTTAATTTTTTCACTTTAAATGATGGTACTTTAATAATACGCAAATGTAGATAATAAAAAAATCCCGAGCAAAAAACTCGGGATCTTATATTGATAACAAAAAATTTTACATTATTTTACTTGATCTACAACTGCTTTGAAAGCTTCAGGGTGATTCATTGCTAAATCAGCAAGAACTTTTCTGTTTAATTCAATGTTGTTCTTTTTAAGAGCTCCCATAAACTGAGAGTAAGACATTCCATGCTCTCTAGCTCCTGCGTTAATACGCATGATCCAAAGTGATCTGAAATTTCTCTTTTTCTCTTTTCTTCCACGGTAAGCATATTGCATTGCTTTTTGTACCGCGTTTTTAGCAACAGTCCAAACGTTCTTTCTTCTACCGAAAAAACCTTTAGCTTGTTTGATTATTTTCTTTCTGCGCGCTCTAGAAGCTACGGCATTTACTGATCTTGGCATAATTTAAATTGTTTTTTTGAAAAGGGCGACAACAATTGTTGTTCTTGGGTGCACCGTTTCAGGGTTAAAATGTTGAATTTGTTTGAATTCTTATAAACCGAATAAGATTTATAAAAACTACTTAATTGCTAATTGACGCTTAACGCCTTTCTCATCCACTTTAGCTACGTAAGAAGTAGTAGTAAGATTTCTCTTCTGCTTAGTTTCTTTCTTAGTTAAGATGTGACTTTTGTAAGCGTTTTTTCTTTTGATCTTTCCAGAACCGGTAAGAGCAAAACGTTTCTTAGCACCTGATTTCGTTTTTAATTTTGGCATTGTTTGCTTTTTTATGTTTTTGTTATCAATACTGTTTTCAAGTGTAGCAATTTGTCAGTGTATCAATGATTGTTACATTGTTAGACTTTTATATTGTTACATTACTTTGGGCGTATCCCTCACTCCTTCATTCCGCTTCGCTCCATTCACTCATTTGGGTCGGGCTATTCATTACAAGTCCTCGCACCGCCGCATATTCCGGCTTTTGCTGTGGGCTTTTCATTCCTATCCCTTACGCAGATAATTGCGTGTGCAAAATTACGAAAAATAATAATACGAAAAGAGACTTTCAAAGAAAATCTCTTCTGTATATCGTAAATCATTAAGTTAGAAGCATTAAGCCTCCAACTTTCCGACATTTTTGATGTATTATTTAGCTGGTTTCTTAGGACTCATCATCATAATCATTCTCTTACCCTCAAGTTTAGGCAACTGATCTACTTTACCCACGTGCTCTAATTCCTGAGCCAGTTTTAAAAGTAAAATTTCACCTTGGTCTTTAAAGATAATAGAACGTCCTTTGAAAAACACGTATGTTTTCAGTTTAGAACCTTCCTCTAAGAACTTTTCAGCATGTTTTTTCTTAAACTCATAATCGTGCTCGTCAGTCTGAGGTCCGAAACGAATCTCTTTTACGACAACCTTGATTTGTTTTGCTTTAAGCTCTTTCTGCTTTTTTTTCTGCTCGTATAAAAACTTTTTATAGTCTAATATTCTCGCAATAAAAGGCTCAGCTTTATCTGAAATTACGACCAAGTCTAGTTCCTGTTCTTTGGCAATCTGTCTTGCCTTGTCGATAGGGAAAATTCCTGGCTCTACGTTATCGCCCACTAAACGAAGTTCTCTTACGCGAATCTTATCGTTTATCATGTGTAAGTCCTCTTGTACAGGACGTCTTTGTGGGCCTCTGTTGTTAAATCGCTGTGCTATTGTATTAAATTTTATTGGTTAATTTCTATTTATAATCATCTAAACAAAATTTTGCTTCGTTCAGAATAACTCTTTGGATTTAAGCTTGATACTCAACTCCAGTTTTTGATTCTTCTTTAAAATAAGAGACAAAATCTTCAAGACTCATTGCTCCAAGATCTCCTTCTCCACGTCTTCTTACAGAAATTGTGCCATCCTTTTCTTCATTTTCTCCCACTACAAGCATGAATGGGATCTTTTTTAATTCAGCATCACGGATTTTTTTACCCGTTTTTTCATTTCTGTCGTCAATCAATCCGCTAATATCGTTATTTTCTAAAAGTTGTGAAACTTTTTTAGCATAATCTACATATTTTTCACTGATTGGTAATATGGTAAACTGATCCGGAGCCAACCATAATGGGAAATCTCCAGCCGTATTTTCTAATAAGATAGCGATGAAACGCTCCATAGAACCAAATGGTGCTCTGTGAATCATCACCGGTCTGTGCTTTTCGTTATCACTTCCGATATAAGTTAGGTCAAATCTTTCAGGTAAGTTATAGTCAACCTGGATTGTTCCTAATTGCCATTTTCTACCTAAAGCATCTTTCACCATGAAGTCTAATTTAGGACCATAGAATGCAGCTTCGCCATATTCTGTAATGGTATTCAATCCTTTTTCTTTGGCAGCAGTTACAATTGCATTTTCTGCTTTCTCCCAGTTTTCATCAGTTCCGATATATTTTTCTTTATTCTCAGGATCTCTCAATGAAATCTGAGCCGTAAAGTCAGCAAAACCTAAAGAACCGAAAACATAAAGAACCAAATCAATTGTTTTCTTAAACTCATCCATCAACTGATCTGGAGTACAAAAAAGGTGCGCATCATCCTGAGTAAACCCACGAACTCTCGTTAAACCGTGAAGCTCACCACTTTGCTCGTATCTGTAAACGGTACCGAATTCTGCATATCTTTTTGGCAAATCTCTGTAGCTCCATTGTGAAGTTTTGTAAATCTCACAGTGATGCGGACAGTTCATTGGCTTCAGCATAAATTCTTCTCCTTCATTCGGAGTTTTAATTGGCTGGAAGCTGTCTGCTCCATATTTATCCCAGTGCCCTGAAGTTACATATAATTCTTTAGAACCAATGTGTGGAGACATTACAAATTCGTAACCTCCTTTTTTCTGAGCATCAGAAAGGAAATTTTCTAATTTTTTTCTCAAGGCAGTACCTTTTGGCAACCAAAGCGGTAAACCTGCACCTACTTTTTCTGAGAAAGCAAAAATTCCTAATTCTTTACCTAATTTTCTATGATCTCTTCTTTTAGCCTCTTCTAATAACTCAAGATATTCAGTCAGTTCTTTCTGTTTAGGGAAAGAAATTCCGTATACTCTTGTTAGTTGAGGGTTTTTCTCATTTCCTCTCCAGTACGCTCCTGCAGCATTTAAAATCTTCATTGCCTTCACAATTCCTGTATTTGGAATGTGACCACCACGACAAAGATCGGTGAAGTTATCGTGTGTTACAAAAGTAATTTCTCCATCATTAAGATTAGAGATTAATTCTACTTTGTAAGGATTGTCTGCATACGTTTTTAAAGCTTCTTCTTTAGAAACCGGATACAATGAGAATGTTGATCCTTTTTTAGCGTTTTCTAAAACTTTCTTCTCTATTTTTTCGAAATCTTTTTCTGATAATGTTTCGTCACCGAAATCTACATCATAATAGAAACCGCTTTCAATAGCAGGACCAATCGTTAACTTAGCATTAGGATAAAACTCAAGGATAGCTTGCGCCAAAAGGTGAGCTGAAGAATGCCAAAAAGCTTTCTTCCCAAGATCATCATTCCATGTCAAAAGCTGTACCGTAGAATCTGTGGTTATAGGCGTGGTGGTTTCGACTTGTGTGCCGTTTACAACTGCGGAAATGGTATTTCTAGCCAATCCCTCGCTTATAGATTTTGCCACATCCAAAGGAGTCGTTGCTCCTTCAAATTCTCTGACGCTATTGTCTGGAAGTGTAATTTTTATCATTGTTTACTAAGAAATTTTAAGTTGCAAAAATACGTTTTTTTTACGTCTTTAAGAAATTGTAGCGCGATAATTCACAAAAAAATACAATTTATTTTAACTTTTTACGTTGCCGATTCTTTTTGATAGTTGAACATTGGTACTACATTGAAGTAATGACAAATCTTGAGAAAGTGTTGAAATTTGCAGCCCGACCTGAATGGAGCTCATTTTTTGCTTGGTAATAAAATTCTATCGGTGTCTACAATTTGTGCAAAAAATAGCGGGAGTGGAGGGCGGAAATAGCTGCCATAAAAAATACCAAGCTCTCACTTGGTATTATCTGTTTTTCCGGATTTGTTGTTTTTAGAAGATTCTTGTACATCTTCTTTATCAATAGCAGGCGGATTTTGTTTCTGTGAAGACGCCGGAATATCTCGGAAGTCTTCATTTTGTTTTTTGGTTTCTGCAGAATTGGCAGATTCTTTCTTTTTATTATTGTCTTTTGAATCCATAATTTTGAATTTTTAGAGTCCAAGAACACCGATTTTTCCGGTTTGATCTTCTATCTTATAATTCAAAGCCTTTGCCAAAACGAAAATATTGTTAAGATTTTCCATTAATTGTTGATGACCTTCGCTTCTCAATTTATTCTGGTCTACAGATTTTATGGCGGCTTGTTTGGCTTTTTGCTGCACATTTTTGATATCCTGCTCAGAAATTCTATTGAGGAAAGAATCGTCTAATGACTGAATTTCTACACTCGGCGTAATTCTGATATCTGCATTGGGAAGCTCTTTAACAATAAGTCTTTTACCAATAGAATCAACTTCTATTTTCATCTTATTCAGATCGTAAGAAACCTGAGCATTGGTTTTAGTATAAGTAATTATGCTATTACTCGTCATTTCTTTCCCAAGGAATTCGTAACCAAATTTTGTTTTCTGCATCGCAGAAAAATCCTGTTCTAAAACAACCATTTTGTTCATCTTAGAAATCTGATTGGTCAGAATATAATAATCCGATTTTTCAGTTTTCTCGCTCATTTTAAAGCAAGATTTAAAACTAAAAAACAGAATCAGCATCAAAAGAATGCCCGCAACAAATGGAATAATTAACTTTAAATTTCTCAATTTTCTTTTTTAAATATTTCTTTGATTACCGACTGGTCATCTTTTTTTAAGATTTCTACAAGGTCTCTTTCTACATACCCGGTAGTCGGCATCTCTATCATTCTTCCAATTTCCTTGCCATATTTTTCAACAATAATTGTAGGAACCTTTGAAACATTATATTTTGCTTCATCCCCAGTAGGAGATTCTTTCTTACGGTTAACCGCAATAATTGTCAATCTACTGTCCGGATATTTTACTTCCGCCAAAATCTTCATCAACCTAGGAAAGTCTCTATGGCTATCTTCGCACCAAGTTCCCACAAAAACAATCAGATTGTAAGAATTAATATTATTTTTTCTTAGTTCCGTAACCGCTTTTTGGTCTAAAGCATATTCGTTAAATTCTTTTGTATACCATTCTGAATAAGGCTCTTTAGAAAACTGCTCTTTAAGCTGATGCCCCAAAAGCATTTTGCCGTCATTAGTCGTTTCAACCTCTCTGTTTACCACAACTTTCTGAGCACTAAACTGCTGCATAGCCAAGGTTAAAACGGTGAGGGTGCAAATTTTGGTAATCAATTTTTTCATCTTATTTTTCAATTATTGTTTTTAAATCCGCAGGAGAGTAGTATTTATTTTTTAATACTTTATGATCTGCTTTTCTGTAGACGTTAAATTTTTCGCCTGATTTCTCGTAGAAAGATTCAACTTCTTTTTCTTTATAAAATTCTACAGTTTCATTTGCCTGCTCTTCGTTATCGCAAGCTTTAGACATATTAGAACGCTGAACTTCATTGAATAATTCTACAAATTTATCACCCAATCCGAATTCTAAAACTGCACCGCTCAAAACATACTGCAAATCGCACAATGCATCAGCAATTTCTACAATATTATTATCAGCAATCGCCTGCTTCAATTCATTTAATTCTTCCTGTAAAAGCTCAACTCTCAAGTCGCATCTTTCCTGAGAAGGAATTTGTGGAGTTTCTAAAATAGGTGCTTTAAAAGTGGTGTGGAATTCTGCTACTTGGTTCAGGCTGTCAATTTTATCCATGAAATTTTTTATTTAAGGCAAATATAAAAATTAGATATTAGATTTTAGGTTTTAGGTTGCAGAAATTAGATTTTAGTGATTTAGTTTTAGTACATAATTTTTTTTAACCACAAAAGCGGCAAAAGATTTCATAATGGATAAGTTACTCAAAAGCCAACAAAACAACTGATAAAATAAAAAAAAACATTTTGTAAGCTTTTGAGTTTCTCATTTTTCAATTATTTCTTTTGATACTTTTGCGGTTAAAAAGACGTTTTTAGTTTTTGTTATGTACCAAAAAAAACAACACAAAAAGCTAATCGTAATTTGATCTGTAGATATTTTATTCATAAAAAAAGACTGCTCGTTTCCGAACAGCCTTCCTATCTCAAGGTTAATTAAGATGATAATTAGTTTTTAATAAATCTCTTAGACATTTCGCCCACCTGAATCACATAAGCGCCTTTTACAAGACCACTTATATTCACTGAGCCACTTTTAAGTTTTCCGGAATTGATTAGTTTTCCACCCATATCGAAGATTTTATAATCTTCATTTGTTGTATTTGAGACATTCAAAATATCTCTTGCTGGGTTTGGATACACTTTAATATCTGTCATTAAATCTTTTGTATCAAAATCGTCACCTCTTCCTGATGACACAATATTTAAAGTATAATCTTCAACCTGTCCGTAAGTATAAGAACCGCATGAAGACGACGGAACAGAATTATACTGCATCATTACTCTCATTCTTGTAGTGCCAAGTGTTGCAGTTGACGGAATTGTAATAGATCCAGTCACCGGACTTGTCTGTGAACCTATTTTTGTCCAAGCCAATTCTCCGCTGTCTGTAAAATCTCCATCTTTATTGTAGTCAATATATACCGCGTACGCTTCATTATATTTAGTTGAAGTCCAAACCGGAGTTACAGAAACTGTATACGCTGTACCTCTTGTTATGTTTGTAGAAACTGCCGTAAAGTTTTCATAACCCGCAGTTCCCGTTGATGTATTATTAATCGTTCCGAAGCTTACATTTCCAATTCTTTCATCTGCCGTATTCGTTGCAGTTGCAGAACAATAAGTAACTACACTTCCCGCAAGTGTCGTTACAGAAACCGTATTGCTTGAAGCCGAATTATTTCCTGCAGCATCTTTAGCTTTAACAGTAAAACTATACGTTGTAGAAGGCGTTAAACTTGTTACCGTATAAGAAGTTGAAGTTGTAGAGCCCACCAATGAAGTCCCTTGATAAACATCGTAACCTGTCACCGCAACATTATCTGTAGCACCCGACCAAGAAAGATTGGTGCTTGTAGAAGTTGTTCCTGAAGCCGCTAAAGTTGGAGCTGTCGGTGGAGTAGTATCTGAAGTTCCTGAGCCTGCATTTACTGTAATATTCGCATTATTTACATCAAAGAAAATATGATTCGAACCTTTTACCATAATTCTTCCTGTCGTAGTAGAAGTATTTGGAATTGTTACCGCTTGAGAGCCATCATTTGGAGTTCCTGAAAGTAGAGTAGTCCACGTATTTCCACTATCTGTAGACCAAAGAATATCTACATTAGCTGCATTCACACCATTAGCCGTTGTTCCAGCAACATTCCAGGTAATCGTTTGAGAAGTTCCTCCAGAATAAGTTGTCGATGTGTTTTGAGAGCTCACACTGAATGGACCTGCAGTTCCGTTTACTGTAATTACTGCATCGTCAGAATTATTCCCTGAACCTCCAGATCTATTATCACGAACTGTAAATCTAAAATTATAAGATCTTGCAACATTTGACAATGCTTCAACAGTAATTTCCGAACCAGCCGTTGTGGTAGCTCCAGTTAAAACAGAAGCCATTCTTGGAAAATATCTTGTAGGCGTTGTTTGTGGAGTCCATGACCTAAAAGTAGGACCAGTTGCCTTTGTAGCACTTGCTGCTGAGCTCGCTCCTGTTTGAGAAGAAGATGCATTATTCATTTGTTCCCAAATATAAGTAAGAGCATCACCGTTTGCATCAGTTCCCGCACCAGTTAACATAAATGGCGTCCCTTTTGGAATGGTATAATCTGCACCTGCGTTTGCTGTTGGTATTGAGTTTCCTGTACTCGTACTTGTAGGACAGGTTTTAGCTTTAATATTATCGGTAATCTGCTGGATGCTCACCGCATGAAAGAAAGAATCTGAATGCGCCTGAATATCCTGACTTGTAATTCCGGCATATCCCATAATAGTTGATCCCGAGCCTGGCTCCATATTTACACCCGTACCTTCATTAGAATGAGAGAAAGTATGATTTCCACCAAACTGGTGACCCAATTCGTGAGCTACATAATCGATATCAAAATTATCACCTGAAGGAATTGCATCTGCAGGCGAAGTATAACCACTTCCTTTAGATCCGTTTACACAAACACAACCAATACAGCCTGCGTTTCCGCCACCTCCGGAAGCACCGAATAAATGCCCTACATCATAATTAGCCTCACCAATTACTGAAGTTAAGGTCGATTGAAGCTGAGAATTCCAGCTGCTCATTCCTGAAGCTGCAGAATAAGGATCTGTAGAAGCATTGGTGTAGATTACCGCGTCATTATTGGCAATTAAAACCATTCTTGCTGAAAAATCTTTTTCAAAAACTCCATTTACACGGGTCATTGTATTATTCATTGCTGCTAAAGCAAGAGCTTTCGTCCCTCCAAAATACGTGGTGTATTCTCCTGTGGAAGACAAAGCTAATCTGAATGTTCTTAATTTGGCATCATCTGCATTAGGTCTCGCCTGAAGATTATCTAAACCTGAAACTCCTTTTTGAGCTACATCAATTACCGTACATTCAAATTTATTAAGGTCATCTTTTTTGTCTGATTTTCTGTAAACGACATACGTTGAAAGATTTTTAGTATAAGGTTCAATGAAAACCGCAGACTTGTCATTGTAAATCTCCATCGAGGATAATCCTAATGGAGAAATACTAAAATAAACTGTCGAATTTGAATCTCCCAATCCTTCACCAACATAAGATTTGATATCCGGATATTTCGCAGCCAATTGAGGATCAAAATTAGAATTTTCTCTCACTTTAAAATTCTCCATTTTGCCCTCAGAATTTGGGAAGGAAATGATAATTTGTGATTTTTCACCAACAGCCAATCTTTTTGGAGCTTTTGCCAAAGCATTTTTTAACCCCTCAATATCTAAACTATAGATTTTCGGATTGTTGATTGTTGATTTGTTTTCAAAAATTTCTGAATTTGTTTTTCTAGAACCTTCAGACCAAAGACGGTCTGTCTGTGCGAAAGAAATGCCCGAAGCCAGCATCCCAATCACCAATAGTTGTTTTTTCATATAATATCTATTTTGATTTTGGAATATCAAAGCTAATAAAAATATTATTATGAAAAACAAAATTATTTAAGAAATTTTTAGACAATTAATATAAAACAATATGCAATACATTAAATATAATTAAAAATAAATCTCTATAAAATGAAAATAGCATACGAATATCTCGTATGCTATTGCTTTATCTTGAATTAAGGTAATTTAAACCAAAAACTATTTAGTAATATCTCTTCCGATTACTAATCTTTGAATTTCTGAAGTACCCTCACCAATTGTACAAAGTTTAGAATCTCTGTAGTATTTTTCAGCTGGGAAATCTTTAGTATATCCGTAACCTCCAAAAATCTGAACCGCATTGTTTGATATTCTCACACAAGCTTCAGAAGCATATAATTTTGCCATTGCCCCTTCTCTGGTCATTTTTTGTTTTGCATTTTTCAAAGTAGAAGCTCTTTGAATCAACAATTCTGCCGCATCAATTTCTGTTGCCATATCTGCCAACATAAAGTTAATCGCCTGGAATTCTGAAATTGATTTTCCGAATTGTTTTCTTTCTTTAGCATATTTTAAAGCAGCTTTATAAGCTCCTTTTGCTGTTCCTAAACTTAAAGCAGCAATAGAAATTCTACCACCGTCAAGAATTTTCATCGCCTGCTTGAAACCTTCACCTACTTCACCTAAACGGTTTGCATCTGAAACACGAACGTTATCAAAAATAAGCTCTGCAGTTTCTGAAGCTCTCATTCCTAATTTGTTTTCTTTTTTACCAGAAGTAAAACCAGCCATTCCTTTTTCTAAAACAAATGCTGTAGAATTGTTTTTAGCTCCAATTTCACCTGTTCTTGTCATTACTACTGCAATATCACCAGAAATTGCGTGAGTAATAAAGTTTTTAGCTCCATTAATGATCCACTCATCACCATCTTTTACAGCTGTAGTAGACATCCCACCAGAATCTGACCCTGTGTTATGCTCTGTAAGCCCCCAAGCTCCTATTACTTTTCCGGTAGCCAATTGTGGTAACCATTTGTTCCTTTGCTCTTCGTTACCAAACTCATAAATGTGGTTGGTACAAAGTGAGTTGTGCGCTGCAACAGATAATCCGATTGAAGGATCAACCTGAGAAATCTCATCCAGAATAGCAACATACTCATGATAACCAAGACCAGAACCGCCATATTCTTCAGGAATTACAATTCCCATGAAACCCATATCACCTAACTGATGAAATAGCTCTTTAGGGAAAGTTTGACTTTCGTCCCACTCCATAATATTGGGTCTGATGTTCTTTTCAGCAAATTCCTTTGCTGTTTCCGCGATCATTTTGATGTTGTTAATCGTTTCTGTGTTCATATTACATGTATAGTTATGTCCCAAAGATACTTAAATTGCTGAAATACTAAAATAATTTGTTCTGAAGCTAAATTGAAGCAAATAAGTAATTAATATTCAGTAAATTAATTTCAAATTATTAACATTATATTAATCATCTTATTTGATTTTAATTATGTTTATTTCTTACTTTAGTTGTCCAATTTTTTAAACATGAAAAATTTTTTACTTCCTATACTTTTAATATCCGCTTCTATTTCAGCCCAGATTCCATCGGGATATTATAATGGAACGACAGGACTGACTGGGTACGCATTAAAGACTAAGCTGCATGAAATTACTGCAACCAAAAATGTAAATTGGGGCTATGGGGATTTGCCTAACTATTACAACCAAACCGATTTAGATCAATATTATGATCACGGATCTAACAATACCACAATTTTACTGGATATATATTCTGAAATCCCTGCCGGACCGGATGCTTACGAATATACTTCTGCAAACCTAATCAGTACTTCCGGAACTGAAGGATTAGGGTATAATAGGGAACATGCGATACCCCAAAGTACATTTAATAGCAATTATCCGATGTATTCAGACTTGCATTTTGTAATTCCTACCGATGCAAGAATCAATCAATTGCGAAACAATTATCCGTATGGAATTGGAAATTCTACCATCCACCATACCTTCAGCAACACATCTAAGATTGCCAATAGCGCTATTCCTAATTACTCATACACCAATAGAGTTTATGAACCCATCAATGAATTTAAGGGTGATATCGCAAGAATGCTGCTTTATTTTGCAGTAAGATATGAAGACAAACTGCCTGGATTTAATCATTCTACCAATATCAATCCTGCGATTGACCGCTCTCCATTTGATGGTACAGCAGAGCGAGCTTTTGATTCTGCTTATATTTCAATGCTTATTCAATGGCATACACAAGACCCTGTTTCTCAGCGAGAAATCAATAGAAACAATGCCGTATATACTATTCAGAATAACAGGAATCCTTTTATTGACAACCCTCAATGGGTTAACGAAATTTGGACACAAACTCCAGATGCTATTGCACCACAGGCTCCTACCAATTTAAACACCTCTCAATCCGGAGCTTATTTTACAAATCTGACTTGGTCACCGAGCACAAGTAACGACGTAATAGGGTATAATGTATATCAAAATGGAGTTTTTCTAACGACAACAAAATCAACTTCCCTTATTGTTGATCATTTAAATCCTGCAACATCTTATTCATTTACGGTGAGAGCTTACGATCAAGGCTATTTAGAATCTACAGACAGCAATACTGCGAATGTATCAACTCTTGCAACAGATTCAAATTTTAAAGATCTTTTAATTACAAAATACATTGAAGGAACAGACAATAATAAGGCTTTGGAAATTGTAAATAAAACCGGACATGAAGTCAATTTAAATAACTACAGTATAAAAGCCCAATACTACAATAACACAACTGATTCTTATTATTTTACCGGAACTTTTGAGCTCGAAGGTAAAATCCTCAACAACGAAAGCTTTGTAATCCTTAATCCAAAATCTACACTATCATGTTTCACAAACAATGATGCATTATTTCTTACAGCAGGAGAGGCTTTAGCTTTCACAGGAACTCAATATGTGGAATTAGCTTATCAATCAACAAAGGTTGATGCAATTGGAAATAAGTTTATAAGCAATAACAATGCAAATGTTTCGTTATACAGAAAAAATACTGTCACAGAACCTAATTCAACATTCACTGTAAGCGAATGGGACTCTTATGCAAGTAATTACTGCGAAAATACAGGCTCTTTATCAACTTCTGATGTAGAACTATTAGCTGGAAAAGAATTTAAAATCTATCCAAATCCGGCTCATGAAAACATTTTTGTGAGTGGAAAAATAGAAAACATTCAAGAAGCAAAAATATTCGATTACTCAGGAAAATTACTTTACACAGAGAAAAATCCATTCGAAAAAAAGAAAAATATCTCTGTACAGAACTTAAAAACAGGTTCCTATTTATTAAAACTGGATGATAAAACTTATCCGTTTATTAAGAAATAAGCTTCTGAAACGAAATATAAAAAAAACTTCGCTCAATATTGGGCGAAGTTTTTTTTTAGGAAAACTGTTTATCGCAAAAGAACTGATAAGAAAAGACACCTAATTAGCTAAAAAATCTTCAATTAAATTAGTTTAGAAGCAATAATATTTAAAAGCTGTTTAAACTAATTTTTGTTTAACCGCAAAAGAGAGACAAAAGATATTTGAAATGCACATGATTAGATATTCAAAGCTCTCAAAAGAATAAAAATCAAAGATTTTTGAAAGCTTCTGTGTTCTTTTTTCATTTTAAAAATAAGCTTTAATAGAAATATCTAAATCTTTTGTGCCTTTTGTGGTTTAATAAAAAGTTTAAATAAGTTTTTAATCAAAAACTATATTCTAATAAAACAAGGTGTCCAATTTTGTTTTGTTCTAATAATTTTATAAAATCTTCATATCTGTAGCCAATACTTAATTCATCTTTGTTTTTAAATTCACGTGACAGCATTAAAGTATATCTTCTAGATTCTGCAAAGCGTTCGCCATAAGCAACATTTTTAGTAAAATACCATTCTATACTTGGTTTTACTTTCCATGCCGTTTGCTTTTCTTTGTTTTCAGCAATTGTATAATTCAGCAATACTCGATAACGAGACCTTGTGTAACTTCTGTTTTTATTTTCCTTAGAATAGAAATGATTTCGCCATTCACCCAAAAGTCTTTGATTTAAAGTAAGTCTGTCTACAATAGGGGTAGTTAACCCCAAACCTATCCGTGGTCTTATTTCTAAATAATTAACGATATCTTTATTGAATGTGTAAAATGTAGACAAACCACCATAAAGTGACCAGTTATTTATTTTTTTAGTCGCCATACCCGCAACACCCAAACGCCTCCAGCCAACTTCATTATAAACATGCTTCCAGTTAGTATTAACTTCCAAATAAAAGCTTTCTTTTTCAACGAGGTTTGTAGAAACTTTCATTTCATAAAAAAAATCTTCTTGAGCTTGAGCAAAGAAATTTACAGAAATTAGCAATAGTAAAGCGATTGATTTTTTCATAGTTTCAATAAAAAAATTCGGTTGATATATACTTATTATACCAACCGAATTCATTCTTTTTTAAGGTTCTACAATATTAAACCAAAATTTAAAATTATCAATCTTAGATAAAAATTTTGCAAATGCTGCTTCATCTCCTTTTATTTTAATTTTCTTACTTTTCAATAAATCATTAAAACTTGTTTCACCAAGATTTATCCTGTCTAAATCTGACCTATTAAGTGTGATATCTGCGGTGATATCATTTTTAACATGCGAACCGATTCTAGGCGTTACCGTTCCGTTTCCAACAATTAATGCCAATTTCTCATTCACATCAGGCATTGTAATATTGAAATTGTATTTCATTTTTGAAGCTTCAGCATCAGTGCCAATAAACTTCATCGCTAAGAAATTAAAAAACAACTCTGTGGTCATTCCTTTTATCATATCTGGCCCAGCTGTATTAGGAGTTGGCAGTTCTCTCACACCATTTCTTAATTCTAAAGCACCAGAAATATAAAAATTTCTCCACGGACCAGATTCTGCAATGTAGCCTAGCTGCTCATAAGCATCTGCTAAAAGATATCTTGCATTCTTATTATTAGGCTCTGCAAAAACCAAATGACTCACGACTTCTGCTACCCAACGATATTCTCCTTTATCATAGGATTTTTGCGCCTGTGCAAGTAAATTGTTTGCACCACCCATAAATTCAACGTATTTTTTTCCGCCATCTGTTGGAGTAAGCTTGTTAAGATTAGAAGGATTGCCATCAAACCAACCAAAATACAACTGATACTGCGCCCTTACGTCATGACTCACAGAGCCATAATAACCCCTGTTGTAAAACTTTTTATCTAATGATTCGGGGAGTTTCAACATTTCAGCAATTTCTCTTGGTGTAAATCCATTATTTGCCAGCCTAAGTGTTTGATCGTGAATAAATCTATATAAATCCCTCTGACTTTCCCAATAAATTCTAATGTTTTTATTATCCCAAGTTGGCCAATGGTGTGAACCAAATGATGCTGTAACATTATCTCCCCATTTCGCAATGGCATGGTCAATATATTGACTCCATTTTTTACCATTCCTCACTTGAGCTCCTCTTAAAGTATATAAATTGTGCAGTGTATGGTTCAAATCTTCTGCCTGACAAAATGCTTTATATTTCGGAAAATAAAACATCATTTCTGCAGGTGCTTCAGATTCTGGCGCGTAAGTAAACTCTACTTCAATCCCATCAATCGTATGACTTTCTTCTTTTTTATTAATAATATGTGTACCATCCAAAATACCTGCCATTCCTGTAGAAGTTGTTTGCCCCAATCCGGTTCCTAAAGTTCCTTTAGCATCTTTTGCCAACAAGTTCCCGTACATATATGAAGCTCGCCTCCCCATGGTATTTCCTCCCATTACATTTTCTGCCACCGAGTGTTCAAAAAACCCTTCCGGAACATAAATGGGCACCTTACCACTTTTTACATCTGCTTCATCAACGATGCCTCTTACACCTCCAAAATGATCAATGTGGCTATGGGTAATAATGATAGCTGCGACAGGTCTTTTTCCTAAATGTTTATTGGCAAGATCAAGACCAGCTTTGGCTGTTGAAGGCGAAAGCAGAGGATCCACAATAATCCACCCTGTGTTTCCTTCGATTAAACTCATATTAGCTAAATCAAAACCTCTGATTTGATAAACACCGTCTGTAACCTTAAAAAGACCGTTGATGCTATTTAATTCACTTTGCCTCCAAAGACTAGGGTTTGTTGTAGCTGGCGCGTTTCCTTTAATGAAATCATACTGTTTCATACTATACACTACATTCCCATTTTCATCTTTTATTTCACCTTCATCCAAAGTTGCAATAAATCCTTTTCGGGCATTATCGAAATCAGTTTTATCACCAAAAGGCAAATAACTCAACAAGTCATTGTTTGTTTTTTTAGTGTGTACAGTGGCTTCTTTTTGCTTTGCGTCTAATTTTATCGTTTGACCTTGAATTGAAGCTGTAGAAACAACAACGATCAAACTATCTAAGATTAATTTTTTCATTATTTTAAATATTTAAGTTAATGGAAACAGTGACAAAATTATATAATGGCTTTGAGAAAAAAATATACAAAAGTTAGCGTTTCTTAAAAAGTCTTGCTTTAATTCTAGAAAGAGAATTTGGTGATAAACCAAGGAAATTTGCTAATAATTTTGTTTTAGCATTTTTTATTAAAAGAGGACGCGAGTCTTGTAGTTTTAGAAATCTTTCTTGCGGAGATGAGCAAGTGAAATCATTTAATCTAATAACAAAAAAACGGAGGATACTTTTTACGGCATCGGTGTAAAAACGGAAGATATTTTTGTTTTCACTGGCGAGCTGCTCGAGTTTTTTATATTCGAAAACTATAAGTGATGTATTTGTAACCGTTTCAAAAATATAATTAGAAGCTTTATCATCTAAAATACATTCCGGGCTTCCAAAAAACATATTATTATTGACTAGAAAAACATTTCTCTCTTCCCCTAAATCATCTATATAATATCCCCTTAAAATACCATTTATAGTATACATAAAATCGCCACTATACTTGCCGATGCTAATGATTTCTTCACGCCTACCATACGTTTGTACGTCTGATATTTGAGCAAGAGATTCCAAATCTTCATCAGATAAAAATGGAAATTTTTCTTTAAGCAAATCCATTACAATTAAAGTTTTATCTAATTTAAATTTTTTAATCAATCATATACACGATAACACCTTTTTCTTTTCAGACTGTAACTAATTACTTGTAAGTTGATTACAGGAAAAATAAAATTAATTAAAACCCAACAATAGAGTAGTTGATGTCAACATCAGCACTATTCAATCTTAGAATGATGCCAACTAAATATGCATAGCTTACAGCTTTTTTTATTTTTAATATCGATAAAGAATTATAAGCAAAAAAGCTAATATTTAAAAATTATAAGCAAATCTACTTATATATTTTATTTATAAGTAATAATGATTATATTTGCAAAATGATAGCGGTCATCACGGGTGATATTATTAATTCGCAACATGCAGACACTGAAGTTTGGATTACCAAGCTTAAAAATCTCCTAGAAAAATGGGGGAATGCTCCACAAGTATGGGAAATATACAGAGGAGACGAGTTTCAGTTTAAATGTAATATCGATGATGTCTTTTGGCATTTCTTAGCTATCAAATCTCTTATAAAAAGTCAGGAAAATTTAGACGTTAGAATCGCAATTGGAATTGGGCTGGAGAATTTTTCATCCGAAAAAATCACAGAATCCAATGGTACTGCGTATGTAAACTCCGGAAGATTATTAAATGACCTGAAGAGTGATGGCGACACCGTTTCCATCAAAACCTCCAACGATGCAATAGACCGAGATCTGAATATTTTATTAAAATGGGCATCTAAAGATTTCGATAACTGGACGATGGCTACTTCTGAAATCATTCACGAAATGATCATGAACCAAGATATCACCCAGGAAGATTTGGCAAAGAAATTTGCAATTTCTCAGTCATCAATCAGTCAGAGACTGAAACGGGCAAACTACGAACTTATCGTAGAAACCAATCAATATTTTAGAAAGAAAATTTCAGAACTATAAGCATGATTTTTATTCAACTCATATTGGCACATTTACTCGGAGATTTTATTCTTCAGCCAAATTCTTGGGTTGCAGATAAAGAGCGCAATAAACTGAAAAGTTCATACCTCTATTTTCACGTCCTAATTCATACTGTTTTAAGTCTTATTTTTCTTTGGGATCTTAAACTTTGGTGGGTAGCTGTTTTAGTGGGTATTTCTCATTTCATTATTGACGCGTGTAAACTAAGTTTCCAGAATAATCAAACTAAAAAAAGCTGGTTTTTCATCGATCAGGCACTTCATGTTGCTGTGATTGGTGGAGTTTCTCTTTATTTTGGTGAATTTAATTTTGATTTTCTTAAAAATCAGGACTTTTTGAAAATTACAATGGGCGCTTTATTTTTAACGACTCCCGCATCAATTTTCATTAAACTATTATTATCATCTTGGACTCCAGTAACGGAAGAAGAAGGAAATATACAAACAGAATCTTTATCGAGTGCCGGAAAATATATCGGAATTTTAGAACGTTTATTAGTCTTCACTTTTATTGTTGTCAATCATTGGGAAGGCGTAGGTTTTATGATTGCCGCAAAATCTGTTTTCAGATTTAGTGATTTGGCACAGGCAAAACAGAGAAAACTTACAGAGTACGTATTAATAGGTACCTTATTAAGTTTTGGAATCGCTGTTTTAGCAGGAATTTTAATTAAGTGAAAAGTAATATAAATCTAACTATAACAGAAAACCTTTGATTCGAGGTTTTCTAAAGTAAAAAAAGTAAAAATTATGAGTCAAAAGCTAGAAATGCTGTATGAAGGGAAAGCAAAACAAGTATTTGCAACCGAAAATCCTGAAGAAGTTGTCGTACGTTTCAAAGACGATGCAACTGCATTTAATGCTCAAAAAAGAGGATCTGTAGATTTGAAAGGTGAAATGAACAACGCCATCACTACTCTTATTTTTGAATATTTAAATGAGAAAGGAATTAAAACTCATTTCATCAAACAATTAGACGAAAGAGAGCAATTGGTAACAAAAGTATCAATTATTCCTTTGGAAATGGTGGTAAGAAACTATTCTGCAGGAAGCATGGCTCAAAGATTAGGAGTGGAAGAAGGAATTAAATCTCCGGTAACAATCTTCGATATCTGCTACAAAAAAGACGAATTAGGAGATCCGCTAATCAACGATCACCACGCTGTTTTCTTAGGAGCTGCAACGTATGAAGAGCTTGATGAGATGTATGAATTAACTTCAGACATCAACGATATCTTAATCGATCTTTTCGATAAAATGAACATCATCTTGGTAGATTTCAAAATCGAATTAGGAAAAACGGCGAACGGCGAAATCATTCTTGCTGACGAAATTTCTCCTGATACTTGTAGACTTTGGGACAAAGATACCATGAAGAAGCTAGATAAAGACAGATTCAGAAGAGATCTTGGTGAAGTAACTGAAGCTTACGTTGAGATCTATAACAGATTGAAAACTGTACTTAATAAGTAAAGTTTGAGATGTTAGAAGTTAGATATTAGAATTTAGTATGAAATCGCACCGAATTGAAGATTTGAAAGTTTGGAGCAAATCAATGGCTTTAGTAAAAGAAGTCTATTTGGTTACTGCAGAATTGCCAAATGAAGAAAGGTTTGGTTTACTTTCTCAAATCAGAAGATGTGCAGTCTCAATACCATCTAATATCGCAGAAGGAGCAGGAAGAAATAATAAAAACGAATTTTATCAATTTCTTGGAATTGCGTTTGGCTCTACATATGAGCTACAAACTCAGTTACAATTATTAATAGATTTAAATTTTATTTCTGAAACGAAAATAATTCCTTTAAAAGAACTTTTAACTGAGATACAGAAAATGATTTATTCATTGAAGACAAGTTTAAAATTATAATTGAAGTTAACTTAGACTAATTTCTAACATCTAATATCTAACTTCTAATTTAGAAAAAATAGAAATGAAAAGTTTAGACATTCATAAAAGTGAATATTTAAAACAGTTTGACACTCAAACCTACGGAAGAAATCTTTTCAGAACGCAGGAAGAAGAAAGACTGGATGCTCCGAATGAGGAGTGCGGAATCTTTGGAATGTATTCTGATAACGATTTGGATACGTTTTCACTTTCACAGTTCGGGCTTTTTGCACTTCAGCACAGAGGTCAGGAAGCTTGTGGTATTTCTGTCCTTAAAGACGGGAAAATCACCAACATGAAAGATGAAGGTTTGGTTTTGGATGTTTATAAAGAGATTCAGAATCCTGAGACTTTTATGGGGAATTCTGCAATCGGACATACCCGTTACACGACTGCAGGAGACAAAAAGAAGTATAATTTTCAGCCATTTTTTGCAAAAAATGAGTACGACCAGATTATACTTTCTATTGCTCACAACGGTAATTTAACCAATGCAAAAGAGCTAAAACAAGAGTTGGAAGCTGAAGGTGTAGTCTTCAGAGCGACTTCAGATTCTGAGGTTATTTTAAGATTGATTCAAAAAAATCTTGACCTTGGACTTCGTGGTGCTATTAAAGCGACAATGGAGAAAATTGAAGGTGCTTATTCTGTGGTGGGAATGACGAGAAATAAATTCTTTGCTTTCAGAGATTTCAACGGAATCAGACCTTTAGTTTTAGGAGCAATCAACGAGAATTCTTATGTTGTTGCTTCAGAATCTGTTGCTTTGGATGCTGTAGGCGCTCAATATGTACGTGACATTTTACCTGGTGAAATCATTTATACAAATGAAAATGAGCCTGGGAAAATCCACTCAATTATGGTAGATGAAGAAAGAGCTAAGCAAAGAATCTGTTCTTTTGAATATATTTATTTTGCAAGACCCGATTCTACTTTAGAAAACATTAACGTTTACGAAATCAGAGAAAAATCTGGTGAGAAAATCTGGGAACAAGCTCCTGTAGATGCCGATATCGTGATTGGAGTTCCTGATTCTGGAGTTCCTGCTGCCATTGGTTTTTCTAAGGCTTCAGGAATACCTTTCCGTCCGGTCTTAATTAAAAACAGATATATTGGTAGAAGTTTCATCGTTCCTACTCAGGAAATGAGAGAAAGAATTGTCAACCTAAAGCTGAACCCGATTATTTCTGAAATCAAGGATAAAAAAGTGGTTATCATTGACGATTCTATCGTTCGTGGAACAACTTCTAAGAGATTGGTTAAAATTTTAAAAGAAGCAGGTGTGAAGGAAATTCATTTTAGAAGTGTTTCTCCACCGATTATCGCACCTTGTTATTTAGGAATTGATACACCATCAAAAGATGATTTGATTTCTGCAAATATGACAACAGAAGAACTTAGAGATTATTTAGGAGTAGATTCTTTAGAGTTTTTAAGTACTGATAATTTAAAAGAAATTTTAGGTTCTTCAAACCACTGTTTCGGATGCTTTACTGAAGAATATCCGGTTGCAAAAGGAGAAGAAATAGAATTATTTAATTAAGATTAATTAAATCAACTATAAAAAGGTCAGACTTAAAATTAAGTCTGACCTTTATTATTGAAATAAGATTTTATCTTCTTGTCTTAGAATTTGTAAGCTAAACCTACTTGGAAAGTATTATTTCTTACAGCATCTGAATTACTTGGTCTGTCTTTAGCAATATCAGTTACACCAGCAACATATCTTGCAGTAATACCGATATTATCTGTGAAATAATAACCTGCACCAAGACCAATACCTAAGTTGAATGAATTTAAATCATCCTTATAGTTATCTGTAGTTGATGAAGCACCATTAGATTCGTTTTTAACTTTATTTTTAGCACTTACCATCAATCCAAATTCAGGACCTGCTTCTACATAAAAGTTAGGTACAAAATTATATTGGAACATTACCGGAACGGCAACATAGTCTAATTTTGTAGATGAAGAATATTTAGTTCCTAATACTGTATAATCTGCTTTACTTCCATATTGAGTGTATAAAACCTCTGGCTGAATGCTGAAAGACTCTGCCACAGGAATCGTAGCAAATACACCTGCATTAAATCCTATTTTAGATTTCTGATCATCTAACGAACCGTCTTTTGACAACGAAGAAACGTTCATACCACCTTTAATACCGAATCTTACATCTGAAGATGATGTTGTTTTAGTTGTAGTGGTTGTCGTCTGAGCAAATGCCAAAGATGTTGACAAAACTGCGATTCCTAAAATTAACTTTTTCATAACTTAAATTTTTTAATATTTTACTAATTCTAATTTTAAATTTTACTGTCAAGCTTTTTCAGTTTGACGAGTCGTATCTTTCAAATTGTTTGCCAAAAATTCATTCACTTGATGCGACAAATAAGAAAACCATTCACTAAAGCAAATGGTTTTTATCATAATTAATTGAAATAAAACAAGTTAAACTTAAAATAATTAATATGTATTAAATAGCAAATTATTAAATATTTATCTAAAACTTTAGTTTAAAAGCTAAAATCCACTCAGTGTTTTATAAAAATTGATTGATTTTTGAATATTTTCGGTACTGCATTCGTAATCATAAGTACAATTTCCTATTGCGGAAAGCAGAGAAAAATTGATTTTAGCGTCTGCATTTTTCTTATCATTCAATAATAAATTGAAAATATCTTCATCTTTAAAATTATTCAAATCAATAAAACTAAAGTATCGTTGTATATTTTCTATAATTACATCTGCATCTTCTTTTACAATTAAACCTTCAAGAAAAGAAAGGTAGCTTTCACAAATCATTCCCAATGCTACAGCTTCCCCATGAAGAATCGGGTTTCCACTCTGAAGGCATAAACTTTCGATAGCATGACCGATCGTGTGACCGAAATTCAACGTTTTTCTTACATTTTTTTCGTGAAAATCTTTATTAACAACCTCTTGTTTTATTTCCATCGATTGATAAATAAGCGGCTCAATACCCACCGAATCTAAATGCTGAAGCTGAATTAAGTCTTCCCAATGTTTTTTATCAGCGATTAAACCATGTTTAAGCATTTCTGCAAATCCGCTTTTGAGTTCTTTTGCAGGAAGGGTATCTAAAAATCGAGTGTAAACAAATATTTGTTCAGGAAAAGAAAATGTTCCCACCATATTTTTATAGTGCATCAAGTCAATACCTGTTTTGCCTCCGATAGATGCATCACACATTGAAAGAAGCGTCGTTGGAATATTGATAAACTGAATTCCTCTTTTATAAGTAGAAGCTACAAAACCTCCCATATCGGTAATCACACCGCCACCAAGATTAATAATCAATGCTTTTCTGTCGGCTTTCATTTCTGTAAGAATTTCCCAAAGCTGATTGGCAGTTTGAATATTTTTCATTTCTTCCCCTGCCTCAATCTCTAAAATTTCAAAAGAAATCTCTGTTTCTAAGTTGCCTAAAAATACAGGAAGACAATATTCATGCGTATTTTCATCCACTAAAATAAAAATTTTGCTGAATGATTTTTCGGTTAAAAATTGATTAAGCTGCGAAAAATTTTCGTCTAATAAGGTAATCATCTTATGATTTTTTTATAATTAAAGCTATTCTAAGCTACAAAGTTATGATTCTTAATTTCTAACTCGTAACTAAATTACTATCTTTGCAAAAATATTTAGAATGAGCAGAGACAATAATAATTCAGGGAGACCTAAAAAACCTAGATCTTCAACAAGAAACTCAGACAGTCCTCGTTCTCTTAAATCTGGAGATTCCGGATCAAAACCTTTCAAGAAGTCATTCCCTAAAGCAGGAGAAAGAAATTCTGATTCCAAAAGAAGTGATGATACCAGTTATCAGGCTCGAATGAATAAGAAATATTCAAAAACTGAACAAGAACCTTTTATTACCAGTTCAGGTGAAGAGAAAAAGACTTTCGGTAAATCTGCTCCCAAAAGAGGAGGTAGCAGACCCACTAGTTTTGATGCTAGAGATAAATACGAAAGAGGCAGCCTGAAATACGGAAGAAGACCCGGATCTGAAGGTAAAGATCAAGATTCAGACAAGGCAAGGTCTTTTGTACAACAAAGAAGATTCAAGAAAGTAGAGCAAGATGTTCACAAAGACACTATTCGTCTGAATAAATATATCGCCAATTCTGGAATTTGCAGCAGGAGAGAAGCTGATGAGTTAATTACTCAAGGTTTGGTAGAAGTTAACGGGAAAGTAGTAACCGAAATGGGTTACCAAGTTGAAAAAACTGATAAAGTAATTTTCGACGGACAAAGCATTACGCCAGAAAAGCCTGTTTATGTACTATTAAATAAGCCTAAAGGTTATATTTCTACGACAAAAGATGATAAAGCAAGAAAAACCGTAATGGATTTGGTTGCTAATGCTTCTCCGTACAGAGTTTTCCCGGTAGGAAGATTAGACCGTTCTACAACTGGAGTTATTCTATTGACCAATGACGGTCACATGACTAAAAAACTAACGCATCCATCTTTTGATGCTAAGAAGATTTATCATGTAACTTTAGATAAAAAACTAACGAATGAAGACCTTAAGCTTATTGCCGAAGGAATTCGTTTGGATGAAGGTATTGCTGAAGTTGACCAAATATCTTTCATCGAAGGAAAACCTAGAAATGAAGTCGGAATCGAAATTCATATCGGTTGGAATCGTGTTATCAGAAGAATTTTCCAAAGATTAGGATACGAAGTGGAATCTTTAGACAGAGTAATGTTTGCAGGATTAACCAAGAAAAACATCAAAAGAGGTCACTGGAGAATCCTTAGCGATTTGGAAGTGAATACTTTGAAAATGCTTTAAAAGTTAAACGTTTTAAGTGATAAATTATGAGTTTAATTGGTCCTTAAAATTTTCAAACTTAAATTATAAAAAAGCCGCAGAAAATTAATTCTGCGGCTTTTTTGTGTTGTAATAAAGTAATCCCTAAGATTTAGATTTAAAGACTAATAACAAGATCCAAAAAATTGTAAAGGCTAAACTTAAATACAATATGTTTTTCCCATGTTTTCTGTCTTTTTGATTAAAATAATAAATTCTTTCACCATTGGGCAGTTGCTTTTTGAGTTTAATAATGGCAATTGCAATTCCATAACTCACAAAAATTAAAATTCCCCAAAATAAAGACAAAATACAACCTAAAACAGAAAAAATATAACCTATAATGATATAATTTTCTACTTCTTTGGGTTTCTCATATTCATTCCTTAAGGCTAAACTACGCTTTTCATTGAGAAGAGTTAATTCTTGATCACTTATATTTTCGCCTCTATTTTTAAGAATTTTTTTGGTGATTTCATAATCAAACTCATTCCATTCGTCTTTTTTATAAAGAATTTCTTTAAGCTCTTCATTTGAATAATCTAATAAATAATAATCTTCAGGAATACTAACTTCTTTTGCAAAATAACTTGAGATAGATTCGTTGGCTGCTTCAAAGTCATCTTTAGAGATTAAAAGCTGATAATCAATTTTAGAAACATTGGTCACAAAACTAGGGTCAAAATCCTTTTCATTATCAATAATTTCATAATGAATTGTATTCTGGTCTAGTATGAAAGCTATTTCTTGTATTACAGCTTTATCACTACTTTTTCTAAAAATTGATTTATCCATAATTATCCCAATATAGTCACTCCTTTTTGTACCATTTCAAAGATAGCATCTTTTCCATTATCCGGTTTTACGTTGACAGCACGAGATCCGTTGAAGTGTAAACATGTCACATATCCATTGGCTGCAGCATCCATAGCGGTAAATTTCACGCAATAATCCATTGCTAAACCAACAATTTCTACCAACTGAATTTCATTATATTTTAAGAAATCATCCAACCCAGTTTTCATAAAGTGATTGTTATCCTGGAAACCGCTATAAGCATCAATCTCAGTATTTTTTCCTTTTTGAATAACGTGTGTTACTTTTTCTCTATTCAAATCCTTATGAAATTCTGCACCGAAAGTTCCTTGTACACAATGATCTGGCCACATAAACTGTGGTACACCATTTAAAATGATGCTTTCGCCAACCTTTCTGTCATTATTACTTGCGAAGCTTTTATGATTTGCAGGATGCCAATCTTGGGTAAGAATAATTTGATCGTATTGATTATCTTCCATCAGAAGATTAATATAAGGAATTATTTCATTTGCTCCTGGAACTGCAAGAGCTCCACCTTCACAAAAATCATTCTGAACATCTACTATTATTAATGCTTTTTTCATATATCGTTTTTCTCTTTTTTAATGATTCAAAATTAACATTCAAATATTTGTCCAAAATACGATTATCTGACAAAACGGCATTTTATAAATAGAATTTCGTTTTAAGCGATAAATAAAAATCTCAATAGCTTATCTTTGTCCCAAATAAAGAGGTATGTCATTTGAATCGTTAGGATTATCACACAATATTATTCGTTCTGTAAACAAACTAGGTTACCTAAAACCATTTCCTATTCAGGAGCAGGCTGTTCCTGTTATATTGCAAGGAAAAGACTTAATGGGAATTGCGCAAACAGGCTCAGGGAAAACAGCTTGTTTTGTTATGCCTATTTTGGAAAAACTACAGAATGCCGAAGTAAAAAAAGATAGAAATATTCAGGTTTTAATCTTGGTTCCAACCCGTGAATTGGCCATTCAGATCGAAGAGGTCTTCAACGCTTTTAAAGATAATTTAAAACGTGAGATTCAGACGATGGCTGTTTATGGTGGTGTTTCCATCAATCCTCAAATGAAAGGAATGTATGGTGTAGAAGTGCTTATAGCAACACCGGGTCGTTTATTAGACCTGATCGATCATAATGCGTTGAGTATATCGGGAATTCAGCATTTAGTTATTGATGAAGCCGACAAGATGTTTCAGCTAGGCTTTGGTGAAGAGATGAATAAACTTTTTGCAATGATGCCTGTTGCCAAACAGACGACTTTATTTTCTGCAACTTTAAATGATAAAGTTTCTGAGATAAAAGAGCGTTTATCAATCAATCCTGTGATGATTGAGATTAAAAAAGAAGAAGTAGAAATTGATAATATCGAGCAATTGGCGTATCATGTTTCTCCTGAGAATAAAGGTCCGTTTTTGCGATATTTAATTAAAGAAAAGAAAGTTGAAAAAGCTTTAATTTTCGTTTCATCTACAAGATCTGCAGATAATTTGGTTGAAAAACTGAAGAAGAATAAAATAAAAGCAGTCGCAATACACAGTCAAAAATCTCAGGGTGCACGTAGAAATAATCTGGAGGAATTTAAAGTAAACGGCGCACAGATTTTGGTGGCAACTGATTTAATTGGTCGCGGTATTCACATAGAGTCTTTACCTTGTGTAATTAATTACGAATTACCTCGTTCGCCTTTAGATTATATTCACAGAATTGGTAGAACGGGTCGTGCAGGAGAAAAGGGAACTGCAATCAGTATTTTAACTGATGATGAGCTGCAACATTTCAGAGTGATTCAAAAGAAAATGGGTAAGAAAGTGACGCTGCAAAGAACTGAAGATATTGATTTGCACGGTTATTAAGAGATTAATTTAAAAATAAAAAAGGTTTCAATTTAATTAAAATTGAAACCTTTTTTGTGCGAAAAAATCTAAATTTTAAATACATTTACAAAAATTAATAATTATAAACTGATGTAGGTTTTAGTTCTTAAATAATAAAAAATCTATGAGAGAATTTACCGTTGTGAGAGGTCTTTTTGATATAAGAAAACGACAGTTGATTATTGATGAAAATTTCTTAAAATTCGAAAACAAAGATCATATTAAAGATTTATTTTCAATTATTCCTAAAAATGAAATTGTAGGAATTCGCTATGGAATTCATTTCATTAAAGGTTTAGAATTTTATATTGGTAGAGAATATCAGATTTTTGTTCAAACTCAGTCAGGAAAAGAAGTAAAAATATTCTTCAAACTTTTTTACGGTAGAAAGCTAAATGAAAAGCATCAATTATTTTCTGACATTGTTGACGAGCTTTGGAACTATTATTTTAATGATATTCTGAATCATTATCTCTTACAATACAATAATAATGAAATATTTGATCTTGGCGGAATTCTTTTCAAAAATGCTTGCATACAATTTGATAAGAAAGAAATATTGTATTCAGATTTAGCTATAAAAAAGTATAACCATTATTTTATGATTTATTCGAAAGAAGATCAATACAAAAATATAATGTTATATTATCTTAAAGACAAAAACGCAGTAATTTTAGTTGAAGTATTAAACACGATAATTAAAAATGAACAATCTAGAACAGAAAAAATTTCCAATAGGTCGCTTTGAAACTCCTGAAAATATCTGCGACATCAAACTCACAGAATATATTAAAGTCATTAAAGATTTCCCTGATACATTAAAAAATCTGATTGAAAATTTTAACGACGACCAATTAGACACACAATACCGAGAAGGCGGTTGGACGGTAAGACAACTCGTTAATCACATTGCAGACAGTCATATGAATAGTCTTATTCGTTTAAAATTGGCTCTTACGGAAGAAAATCCCACGATAAAACCTTACGACGAAGCCAAATTTGCAGAACTTCAAGACAGCGCCAACATGCCGATAAAACCTGCCATGAGAATTATAAAAGGAACACACCAAAGATGGACTGTTCTCTTGAAAGCAATGACCAATAAACAGTTTGAAAGAACTTTTCATCATCCCGAAAACAACCAAAATTATAACCTGAGAGTTTATCTTGCCAATTACGTTTGGCATTGTAATCATCATTTTGCGCATATTGAGAATCTTAAGAAAGAACAAAACTGGTCGTGAAAAGCCTTCATAACGAAAACGATTTTAACGAAATTAAGCAGAGAATTGCTCAGCTTTCAGAAACCTCAGATAGAAAATGGGGGAGTATGAATGTTTCTCAAATGCTTGTACACTGCGATTTGATTTTGCAGATAGCATTAAAGAAAATAATTCTTCCACCCATCAATTTTCTGTTTAAATCGATAGGGATTTTTGTGAAAAGAGAAATACAGATTTTCAATAACGGAATTCCCCGAAATATGCCTACTTTTAAAAAAGTAATCGTTAATTTTGAATGTAACTTTGAGGAAGCCAAAAACAATCTTTTAAAGAGGTTAGATGAATATCAATTGGCTTCAAAGCAGCATATTTTACCAAACAAACATGAGCTTTTTGGTAAAATGAAAGAAAAAGACTGGGGATTTATGGAGTATAAACATCTTAATCACCATTTAAAACAATTTAATGTATGAGTTTTTTAGATAAAATATTTGGCGGAAAAGAAGAGCAGAAAGAATCAAAATCTTTCTGGAAAACAATAAAATCTGAGGAAGATTTAAACAAAGCAATCAAAGAATCTTATGAAAATAGAATAGCCATTTTCAAACATTCTACAAGCTGTTTTATCAGCAAAACGGTTTTGAAAAATTTTGAAAAAGAAATTGAAAATTCAGATGACGAAAATGTGAGTTTTTATTTTCTAGACCTCTTGGCATTCCGACCGATTTCTAATAAAATCGCGGAAGATTTTGGTATTCGCCACGAAAGTCCGCAATTGATTGTTTTTGAAAACGGAAAAGCCATTAACAACGCATCACATCAGGATATTTCTTTAAGCCAGATTCTATGAGTAATATAAATAATTATTTAGCCAAAGTTTTTGAAGTTCCTGCAGAAAAAGTGAATTTGTGCAGCATTCAGTATGAATTAAAAAAAGTAAGCAAGCACGAAATGCTTTTGCAGGAAGGGGAAGTTTGCCGAAATACTTTTTTTGTTGAAAAAGGACTTTTGAGAATGTATTCTATCGATAAAAACGGTAAAGAGCATGTGATACAATTTGCCCCTGAAAATTGGTTGATTGGTGACCGAAGCAGTCTTTATTTTAATGAAAAATCCCGATATTATATTGAGGCGGTAGAAGATTCTGAAGTTTTGTTTCTTCAGCCAGATTTTTTCAGTAAATTATTGGAAGAATTTCCTAATTCGATAGAGAAAAATGATTTAATTATCCAAAAACACGTAAAAAGTTTACAAGATAGAATCAATTCTTTATTAGGCGAAACTGCAGAAGAAAGATATTTAAAATTCATTAAAATGTATCCAGACCTTTTGCTGAGAGTTCCACAGTGGATGATTGCTTCTTATTTGGGAATTACCCCGGAAAGCTTGAGCCGCGTAAGAAAAGAATTGGCAAAAAAGAATTTTGTTACTGATAAGTAGTTGATGGTTATTAGTTGTCGATTGATGATTTGATATTCAAATCTTTAAAGGATAAAAATATGCAATCAAACACTCTAAACCACTGATTTACAAGTGAAAAGAATCACCACGCCACACAATTAATCGTTGTTTAGTGTGGTGATTATTCTATTGAGATATTCCTGTTCTCTTAAAACTTTTTCGTAAGACTGCTTTGCATAGGCAGGTGACAATTGATAACCTTCAGATTGAAACTGATAATAATCGTTTTCTACATATCCTGTAAAATTTACGGAATATTCATGAATAAATTTTTCGATTACCTTCCTTTTAATTTCACAAATCGTACTGTTCTTTATTTTCTGTAAAGAATTTAAGATAAAAGATTTGTCTCCGGTGAATTGAATTACCTGAGTAATCATCGCAAAATTGCTTAAAGGTTTGTTATTCGTTTCATGAACAACAGCGTGTGGGTCATCTTCAAATATCATGATTTTATAGTTTTTTAAGTAAGGAATTATATTTTAAAAATTAAATAGTTGCATTGCCTTCTACACCGTCAGAATTATCGGTTTTATTTCCGGTAACCGCTGCTGTTACAAAACTTAGCAGGCTTACCAATTTTCCAGCTTTCGTATCCCAATAATAGGTGTCTTTTGGAATTACTCGGATGATGGAAACATTGGGGTCATCTTTTCCGTCAAACCATGCATTTGCCATTGCTGACCATTTTTCTTCAATCGTCGATTTATCTTTGTAAATGGTAGCTTCACCAAATATAGAAAGATATTCTGAGTTTGAATTATTCATAAATAAAAGCTGCACTCTTTTGTCATCTTTTATTTCAAAATTTTTATTACTGGTTTCACTGCTAATAAACCATAGATTTCCGTCGTCATCAGTTTCCTGAAGCCCCATCGGTCGGGTATTAATCGGTAAACTTTCGAGATTAGTGCAAAACATACAAATTTTAGCTTTTTCTGAAAGTTCTTTGATTTTCTTTACAGCTTCTGTGTGATTCAAATTTTCTGTTGACATATTAATATATTTTTGGTTGGTGTATTTTAGAATAAAAATTCTATGAATATTGGTCACTTCAAAAACCTAACCAAAAATATAAAATATTCAAAATAAAATCAATTTATCTGTAAAAGAAATTAAAAATACACATTATTATGAATAAACAATCAAAATTCAATAGAATTTATGATTACAATCATAAAAAATAACTTTCATAGATGCTAAATTTATAAAATTGTTATGCACGCCGCATAATTTTAAAATAAGTAATCGTAAAAACATAATCTAATTTTTCCATCTACTTTTACTCTAAATAACTGAATTATAGATTAAAATGAACGAATTTTATTTTTGTAAGCTTTATTTTAAACAAATTTTGGCACAAAATATGCGATTACAAAATCCTACAGTAAAATAAATTTACAGATAATACTGTATGCCAATGATAAAAATTTTTATACCATGAAAACTATAAGTTGTATGAAGATTGACGAGCAATTGCTGAAATCTTACCACGCTGAAATTAAAACTTACAAAGAAAAAGAGATTATCTTTAGAGAAGGCGACTCGCCAAATTTTTATTATCAGATTGTAGAAGGTGTAGTAAAGGTTAATACTTACAGTGAAGAAGGAAAAGAATTTATACATAATATTTTAGGAAAAGGGCAGAGCTTTGGAGATGCACATTTATTTATAGAAAAAAAATACACGGTGAATGCCTATGCTCTGAAACCCGCGACAGTTATCATATTACCAAGAAAAAATTTCATCGATTTGGTAAAGGAAAATCCTCATGTTTCATTAGAAATAAATGCATGTTTATCGCATCGTCTTTATTTTAAAATGCAAATGATACATGATATGGTCTCGCAACAGCCTTCTGCAAGAATTCTTGGTCTTTTTAATTACCTTAGAAGTTATACCGATTGTGAAGACCAACATGCTTTTAATATAAAGCTTACAAGACAGCAAATTGCCGACCTTACCGGTCTGCGTGTAGAAACCATCATCAGAACCATTAAAAAAATGGAAAAAGAAAATCTGCTGAAAATTGAAGACCGCAAAATATATTATTAAGATAGGACTCAAATCATAAATTGATGCCTCCTGACTTAAGTATATTTGATATCTTTTATTATAATAAGAAACCGCCACCTAAATTAACAGACTACTATGAAAACAGAAAAATTCTATTTTACCCCATAAGACTTTAACGGATGTCGTTTTAAATCTCAGATTCTGAGAAGACTTTATATGAAATTGATTATTAAGATAAATCATCTTCAAAATCAAGAAATATAATGTAAAAGATATGAAAGTATTCAATCATCACCTCCCTAAAAACAAAATCTTATGGAATTTCAACAAAACTTACTCAATTATATCAGCGAAGCATTGATTACAACCAATGAAAGTATTTCTATCGCTGAGAGTGTCACTTCAGGGCTTTTTCAACTCGCTTTTTCACAAATGCCAAATGCCGCATTATTTTATAAAGGCGGAATTACAGCGTACACATTAGAACCAAAAACAAAACTTTTGAATGTAGATTTTGAAGAAGGTAGCACATGTGATAGCGTCTCTGAGCAAATTGCAGAAACGATGGCGCTTAATGTAGCCAAATTGTTTGAAACCGACTGGTCTATTGCGGTTACAGGCTATGCTAACCCAAGCAGAAATTCTACCTACAAAATATTTTCGTATTATTCTTTTGCCTATAAAGGGGAAATTATTTTATCTAAAAAGCTGGAACTACATCCCAAAACACAAGCATTGGGAGCACAGCAATACTATACCGAGTTTATATTAGGATGTTTTAAAAGTGAGATTAATAAAATTTTAATTTTAAAATAAACTTTGAAGGAAAAAGCCAAAATTTAAACAATTGGATAAGAATGTTACTTAAAACTAATAAAAAATTTTTCTGTTTTTAATTTTTAAAATCCCTTCTTTCTCCATGTTTTTTATCTCTCTGATAACGGTCTCTACACTTAATCCGGTAAGCGACGCGAGCTGTTGTCTCGTTAAAAGAATCTGGAGTGAGTATTGTGACTGATTTTGATAATAATCTTTTAGATAATTCATTAAAGTTAAAAGTTTCTGAGCAGGTTTTTGAAAAGCCATGCTCTGCATCATCAAAAACTTGTAATGCAAATGTTCTGAAAGACTCTGCATCGTTGTAAAATAATTTTCGGGATGTTGTTGTAAAAGCTGTAAATACTGAGCTTTAGGTAATCTTATAATTTCAGATTCTTCTATAGCAACCGCATTGATAGGGTAAGATTTTTCAGTAAAAAGGGAAGATGAGCCTATACTGTGACCTTGTAAAAGTATTCCCTGAATAAACTCTTTACCACCTTCATTATAATTATTTAATTTCACTTTTCCTTTAGAAATCAGGAAAAAGAAGCCAGGAACTTCACCTTCAGAAAAAATAAAATCATCAGAATCATACGTTTTCAAATCGGCTCCAAAAGAAAACAAAACATCTTCATTTATCATATTATAGGGATTAATTACATCTAAAAAATATCATTATTATACTAAAAACATAATAATGGCAAGATTTTTAGAGATGTAAAGAAAGAATAATTTTATACAAAAGTGAATTATTTACCTACCACACAGATACCACACAAAATAACAAGCATTATAATAATTGCTCAACATAAAATATCAAATAGATATTATTTTAGTTATCCGAAAAAATATAAATATTGATTAGAATCATAAAAAGCAATATGAAAATTCTGATACATTTGAATCAAGAATTTAAAAAAAATATGATTCTGCATCAATAATTAAAAAAATGATAATAAGAACGTTAATCAAATCAAAGCTTTACCGAAGTTTTTGATAATGATAGAGAAAAATTCTGCCACATTATGAATAGAAATATAGAAACAACACAAAACTTTAACGCAGAACACTACAGCGTAAAAATCTTAGAAGACGAAGAAATCATTAGATTAGCAAAACAAAATTCGCCGCGTCTTTTAAGCAAATTCAAATCTGCATATCCCGATTTTTTTGAAAACCTTGCAGTAATTAATTCAAATTTGCAAAATTCTGAAATCATTTTCTGTATTTATCTCAAATTGAGATTGAGTACCAAAGAGGTCGCTCTCTACACATTTGTAACACCAAAGGCAATTCAAAATAGAAAAAACAGATTAAGAAAAAAACTTAGTATTTCTTCAGATACTGATATTTATAAATGGTTTGATCAGCTTTAAAAATTAAACCTCATAAATTTCCGCATCAGTAAAAACATAGAATCTTCCTTTTTTAGGGAGATTTTTTGTATCCAGACCTGTAAATTCACTGAAAGCAGGAAGTAGTAATTGATTTTCTGTGATTACAAAACAAGGAAGCTTTATTTTTCTAACAGGTGAATTGATAACAAATCCTGGATGAATATGACCCGAAATCTGAAACTTCGAATTTGATTTTTCAAAATCGTGAACAAAGGTAAAAGCATCAATTTCTAAAGATTTTAATTTAGAATGTAAACCTAATTTTGATTCCAGCTTTTTTGAAATTCTGTCGTGATTGCCTTCAATTAAATGAAATTTTAACTCCGGATATTGATTTCTCCAATTGCAAAAATCATCGACATCAGAATTATCTCCAGCGTGAAGTAAATCTCCGACAATGATAAATTTTTCTGGCTTAAAATATTCTATCAGAATGGAAAGTCGCTCCAAATCATTTTTCATAATTTGATTGGCTAAAGCAATTCCATTTTTTCGAAAATGTGCCGTTTTACCAATATGCAAATCCGAAAAAATCAATGCTTTTTCTTTCTCCCAAAACAGAGCTCGCTGATTGGTTAAGGTGAAAATTTCGTTTTGAATGGTTATATTTTTTGTCGCTATGTTCATAGAGTTTTGTAATGTTGGTTTGTCATTCTGAAAGAATATCAGTAGTTTAGGTTCTTTTAGAATGACAAACTCGATAAATAATTTTAATGATTGAATCATTCATCTTTAATATTTCTTCCCGACTGTTTTATTAATTTTTGAATTCTCACATCTAGATTTTCACTTGTCAAAGTCTGTCGTAAACTGTCAACTTTTATCGGGAAGCTCAATGGCGTAAATTGAGTGGAATATTTTAAGATAAGTTTAGATTTTTCAATTCTTTTGAAAGCTTCCACCAAACGTTGTTCCTGTAATTGCATATTAAAAACTTCTGTATAGGCCTGCCTCACAAGAAAATGATTTGGATCATAATCTTCCAACACTTTAAAAATCAATCCAGCAGAACTTTGCAAAGCTTTATTAGAACGTTGTTGTCCCGGAAAATTTTGAACGACCATCCCTGAAATTACCGCAATATCTCTAAATTTTCTTCTTGCCATTTCTGCAGAATTGATACTCGAAATAACATCAGTCATCAGATTTTCTCTCGTCAATATTTTCTCCAGATTATCTTCATTCAACGGAATTTCTTTATCACTAAATAATTCAAAACCATAATCATTCATTGCCATTGAAAACGAAATCGGAGCTAATTTTGAAATCCGATACGCAACCAAAGCCGCCATCACTTCGTGTACCAAACGACCTTCAAAAGGATAGATAAATAGATGATATCCTTCCCGGTTTTTAATCATTTCCACCAAAAATTCATCTTCTTTAGGAATATGAGACCTTTCTTCTTGATTAACTAAAAGCGGATGCAGAAATTTCAATTCCTTTTCTGAAGCTTTAGGATTTAACGCCCCAGAAAGTTTCTCTCTTAAAAAATATCCAAGGTTTGAACTTAAAGGCAATCTTCCGCCCAGATAACTTGGAGCTTTCGCTTTTCCTTTAGAAGCCCGCACAAAAACCGTCATATCTTTTATCATTGCCACTTCCAGAACTCTTCCCGCTAAAATAAATTTCTCTTCTTTTTTGAGTCTTGAGATAAAATATTCTTCCACCATACCGATATATCCGCCTGAAATAAATTTTACTTTGAGCATCGCATCACTCACAATTGCGCCCATATTCATCCGATGAAGCATCGCAATTTTTCTCGAAATGACTTTGTGCAAACCATCTTCCATTACCACAACTTTATGGTATTCTTCGTAGTTTTTCAGCGCAGTTCCGCCAATGGTGAGAAAATCGATAATTTCTTTCCATTCTTCATCACGCATTTCCTGAAAAGCATAAATTTGTTTAATCCTTTCAAACGTTTCTTCAGGATAAAAACCGTCCCCAATTGCCAATGTCATTAAAAACTGAACTAAAACATCGAAACACAAAACCTGTGGCTCACGAGGTTCAATTACATTTTGTTTGACGGCTTCTTTCAAAGCAGCCACTTCAATCAATTCTAAAGAATGGGTAGGAACACAATAAATTTTTGAAGTTTCAAAAGGAGAGTGGCCACTTCGTCCGGCTCTTTGTAAAAACCTTGCAACACCTTTCGCAGAACCTATTTGTATCACCGTATCAACAGGTTTAAAATCAATTCCCAAATCTAAAGATGAGGTAGAAACAACTGCTTTTAATTTTCCGTTGCTCAGGTTTTCTTCAATCCAGCTTCTTAAATGAGCATCAATCGAACTGTGATGAATTGCAATCTGTCCGGCAAAATCAGGATGTGCATCCAATAATAATTGATACCACATTTCACTCTGGCTTCGGGTATTGGTAAAAACAATTGTTGATTTTGATTCTAAAATAATCGGAACCACTTTATAAGCTAATTTATGCCCGAGATGTCCTGCCCAAGGCAAAATCTCCACTTCATCAGGAAAAACCGGAATAATATCAATCTTTTTATGTTGCTTCGCTGAGATTTTTGTTTTTTTGATAGGATAAGGAATCAGAACTTCCATTGCTTCATCAAGATTTCCAATGGTTGCGGTAATTCCCCAGATTTTTAGTTTGGAAACATATTTCCTCAATTGAGAAATCCCCAATTCAACAATAACGCCTCTTTTTGAGCTTAATAATTCGTGCCATTCATCAATCACAATACTTTGCAGGTTCAGAAAAAATCTCTGATGATTTTTTTGTCCGAGAAGAAGATGTAAACTTTCAGGTGTTGCTACAAGAATTTCAGGCATATTCTTTACCTGTTGTTGACGTACTTTTGGGTCTGTATCTCCGTTTCTCACGCCAACTGCCCAATCTAATCCAATTTCGTCAATTGCTTCCTGCATTGCTTTGGCGATATCTTTTGAAAGTGAACGGAGTGGGGTAACCCAAATCATTTTCAGTCCTTTTTTGTATTTGTCGGGGTTTGTCAGAAAATCTGAAATCAACGCTAAAAATACAGAAAATGTTTTCCCAAAGCCCGTCGGAGCGACAACCATTCCGCTATAACCATTTCCAAATTTTCTCCAGGTATCAATTTGAAATTTGAATGGTGAAATCGATTTTTCCATCATCCAGTTTTGAATGATTTTAAAGCCTTCTGTATTTTCGAATGTTTTCAAATTATTTTTTTAAACCACAAAAGTCACAAAAGCATTTGTGTTAAATTTTAAGTTAAATCAAAGTCCAAAAAAGTTATACGCACAATCTGTATTATGTTGAAATCTTAATTTTTTGTTCTTGAACATTAATTCATAAAGTTTTGCATCGCCTTATTTGAACTTTAAAAAAGAAGAATTATAACTCTAATAAAAAAACTTTTGTACCTTTTGTGGTTAAATTTTTTAAAGTTATTGTATCAGTTTCTTTATCTCTTCAATATCATCAATCTCGTCCACTGCTTTATCTTTTCGCCAACGCAAAATTCTTGGAAAACGTAATGCAACACCGCTTTTGTGACGATTACTGAAACCAATTCCTTCAAAAGCAATCTCAAAAACCAATTCTGGCTTTACGGTACGGACCGGACCAAATTTTTCAATTGCATTTTTGTTGACAAACTTGCTGACTTCCATAATTTCTTTATCAGTTAATCCGGAATATGCCTTGGCAATCGTCACTAATTTATCTCCGCTTTTTACTGCAAAACTATAATCGGTGTAGTAAGCACTTCGCCTTCCACTTCCTTTTTGAGCATAGATTAAGACCGCATCAATCGTTAAAGGGCTTATTTTCCATTTCCACCAATCGCCTTTTTTGCGTCCGGAATGATAAGGTGAATTTTTCTGTTTCAGCATTAATCCTTCACTATTAATTTCCCTGGAATTTTCTCTTATTTGATTTAAATCTTCCCATTTTTCAAAGTCAATTGATGGGGAAAGTTTGATTTTTTCAGGAGCTTCATTCAACAATAATTCTTCCAGCATTGCTCGTCTTGCAGAAATTGGTTTTTCTCTTACATTCGTACCTTCCAATTCCAAAATATCATAAACAAAAACTTCAATCGGAATTTCGGAAAGCATTTTCTTTGTTACATTTTTTCGATTAAGACGTTTTTGTAATTCATTAAAATTTAAAACATTTCCATCTTTTACTGCTAGAATTTCCCCGTCTAAAACAAAATTCCCTTTCATATTCTGAATGGTTTCTGCAATTTCAGGAAACTGTTCTGTTACCAATTCTTCACCACGAGACCAAATAAAAACTTCATCATTTCTTCTGATAATTTGCCCACGAATTCCGTCCCATTTAAATTCCACAAGCCATTCATCGGGTTTGCCAAGTTCTTCTACATCTTTTTCCAAAGGATAAGCTAAGCAGAAAGGATAAGGTTTAGAATTATCGGGATTGATATTTTCAGCAGAAATTAATTCTTTAAATGAAACTTCGTCGGGTTGCCATTTTCCCATCAAACTGTGCATGAGCGTGCTTGCTTCCTGTCCGGAAAATTTAGTCAGAGCATTAATCAATGTTTTTGATGAAACACCAATTCTAAAACTTCCGCCTAATAATTTATTGAAAATCAGTCGTTCTGTATAGTCTAAACCGTTCCAGGAATTCAGAACAAAATCTTTTTTCTCAGCTTCTGTTTTATTTTTTAAATCTATAATTTCGTGCATCCATTCAGATAACGTTTTTTCAATCTTTTCTTTTGGTGGAGGTAGAATGAGAGAAATCGTTTCACCCAAATCTCCAACCGCAGAATAACTTTCCTGAAATAACCAAAATGGCAATTGCACAATTTCCAACGCCCATTCTTTCATAAAATTGGTATTGACATTTCGTTTCGGTCTTTTACCTGTAAACAAAGCAATAAACCACAATTTATCATCATCCTGCGCACGTTCCAGATAATCTACAATCGCATCAATTTTTGCGGTTGTTTTATTGGTGCTTTCGAGAGCATTGATGAGTTCTGCGAAATGTTTCATAAATTATCAATGATGTTTCAGAATATGATTTCAATAATTTGGGCAGCTATTTCCGTCTTCCACTCCCGCTTTTTTTTATTTGTTGCCTGAGCGTAGCCGAAAGTAACAAATAAAAAAAGAGCTCCGTTCAAGCCGGGCTGCGAGCAATTCCCTGTAAAAGTGTCGCTCCTACGGAGCTTAAAATGCGTTATTGCGATTATTTTCTACAAATATGTCGCTCCTACGGAGCTTTTTTATAGTGTCAAAATTTTAATTTTCAATTTTTTTTATCAGTTTCGTCTTCGTCATCATCTCCATAAAGTGTTTCCACAACATCAGATTTAATTCCTATTTCATTTAAGTATTTAGAAAAAACTTCAGTTTGTCCGTGCGTCACGTGAACGATTTCAGCTTCTGTGGCTTTTATAGCCTGTAATAAACCTTTCCAATCGGCATGGTCGCTCATCGGAAAACCAGCATCCATACTTCGCCATCTTCTGGCACCACGAACCTGCATCCAGCCTGAGCAAATTGCCATAGCCGCATCCGGAATTTTTTTAATGACATTGCTGTCTAATAAAGCCGGAGGAACAATAACAATATCGCCCGCAACGTGTTTGATATTTTCCCGAAAATCAGGAATTTCATACTCTGGAAGCACAATTCCAACTTCTTCAAAAGCCTGATTAAGTTTACCAATGGAGTAGTGGACGTGGATTTTTCCCATTCCTTCAACGGCTTTCATAATTCGCTGTGCTTTCCCCAATGAATAACCAATGAACACGGAAGTTTTTTGATTTTCCTGATTTCGTAAAACCCAATTTTGCATTTTTTTATTCAAATCATCCACTTCCAGCCAATTGTAAATCGGAAGTCCGAAAGTGCTTTCGGTAACAAATTCATTGCATTTTACCACTTCAAAAGGCGTGCTTAAACTATCATCCTGAATTTTATAATCTCCAGAAACCACACTTACATAACCTTTATATTCCAGACAAACCTGTGCTGAACCAATAATATGACCTGCAGGATGAAGCGAAAGTTTTACACCATTGATATCTAAAACTTCACCATACTGTAAAGTCTGACATTCGATGTCTTCGGCAATTCTTTTCTTTAAAATAGGTTTTGTAAAATGATGACAAAGATATTTTTTCATTCCCCATCTTGCATGGTCGGCGTGACCGTGGGTGATGACCGCAAAATCTACGGGTCGCCAAGGGTCAATATAGAATTTCCCTTGCGGACAGTAAATACCTTTGTTTGTGAATGTAATGAGTTTCAAGAGCGTGATGATTAGTGTATTTCTGAATATTCAAAAACCTAACCAAATTATTTCTTTTCAAGACTTTTCTGCAAATTGCTCTACACACTATCTTCTATAGGATAATTAAAAAAATAAAATTTCTCTATTTAATCAGTCAACATTTAATAAATCTTACGGAAATTTGCAAAAAATAAATCAATGAAAGTTATAGATGTAGAAAGTTGGAACAGAAAAGAGCATTTTGAGTTTTTTTCTAAAATGAAAAGCCCGTATTTTGGCTTTACAACGGAGGTAGACTGCACGAAAGCTTATGATAAAGCCAAAAAAGAAGGTCATTCTTTTTATGCTATTTATCTTTATAAATCAATGGTGGCAATAAATACTGTGGATGAATTAAAACTCAGAATTGTTGACGGGCAAGTGATTTTGTATGATGAGGTACATGTAGGAGGCACAATTGGAAGAGCAGACGGAACATTTGGGTTTTCATTTTTTCACTATTCTCAAGACTTTGAAACTTTTAACAAAAGACTTCAAGAAGAAATTAAATCTGTACAAAATTCTACAGGTTTAGGAATAAGCAACGATGTCTTACCCATTAATCACATTAGACATACTACAATCCCTTGGAACTCATTTACTACCATTTTGCATCCGACAAATTTTGACCCTAAAGAATCTATACCAAAGATTGCATTTGGAAAATTCAGCATTCGTGAAGGTAAGAAGTATCTTCCTGTTTCAATCGAGGCACATCACGGATTGGCAGATGGGCTTCATTTGGCAAAATATATTGAAGAATTTCAGAGACAATTAAGCTTATAAATTGTTAATTGTTAATTGTTAATTGTTAATTGTTAATTGTTATAAAAATATAATTGAATACAAAAAATAAAAATCCTGATTCACTCAGGATTTTTTTATTACTAAAGCTGTTTAAACTAATTTTTGTCTAACCGCAAAAAAGTCAAAAGATATTTTAAATGTATATAATTAGATATTCAAAGCTATTAAAAGAATAAAAATCAAAGATTTTTGAAAACTTATGCGTTCTTTTTTCATTTTAAAATAAGCTTTAATCTAAATCTTTTGTGCCTTTTGTGGTTTAATAAAAAGTTTACCAATTATTTAGCCCGTTTTCTAAGGCTTTTTTATAATTTTCTTCGTCAAAAGAGTAGAGGTCGGGAGATTTGTGAGCTCCGCCACGACGTTGCTCATTTAATTTTCTGAGAATCTCAAGATTTTTTATTTTTCTGTAAAAATTTCCGCGGTTAAGCTCTTTTCCAAGAATTGTTTCGTATAATTTCTGTAATTCTGAAAGGGTAAATTTCTCGGGTAACAGATTATAACCGATTGGTTTATATGAAATTCTTTCGCGTAAAGTCAACAAGGCTTTTTCTATAATTTCACGGTGATCCATTGCCAATTCAATTTCGTTGAGCTTGCTTAGATACACCCATTCACATTTTTCACTAAGCTCATCTACAATAAGATTTGCATTATCCGGATTGTATAAAGCATAATACCCTATAGACACGAAACGCTGCTTCTGCCATAGAGAATCATCGAAATCTTCAAAATAAAATTCGCTTCTTTTATTTTTACCAAAAACAGCAAACTCTTCCAAATAAACATCTGAAATTCCTGCTCTTTCTTTTAAAACCCGTTTGGCGGCATCATCCAAATCTTCCTCTTTTTTCACATAACCGCCCGGTAAAAGCCATTGTTTGCGATAGGTCATCTGAAGAAGAAGCACCTTCAATTCACTTTGGTCAAAACCAAAAACTACAGGGTCTGCAGAAAGGTGTGGAAGAAAAAGGTCTTTTGCCTCCTCAGATTTCTTTAAAAATTGTTGTTGTGAATCCATAAAATTTTTGTGAATACTTAATTTCACAAATTTAACATTAAAATCTAAAACTCACCTATTAATGAGGACTTGAAACCATTTTTAGGATTTTTTAACTTAATTTTTATCACAAATAAATTTTAAAAGTAAACGCCATCGTTTCTCTTGACTGCATTTCTCAATAAAAAAAGTTTTAGAAATTAATTGAATTATTATTCCTTTTTACCAAAATATTGCCCCTTTACATCAAATTTATTGTCTCAAATTAAGAGATTACCAACAAAAGAGATTATCTTAGCCCTTTAATTTTAATGTATATGATAGATAATGAAGTACAATCAAAAAGGAATTATACCATTCCTTTGATTACCATTACCCTTTTATTTTTTATGTGGGGATTCATCACCTGTATGAATGATATCCTTATCCCATACCTGAAACAGCTGTTTAAACTTACCTTTTTCGAATCGATGTTGGTACAGTTTTGTTTCTTTGGAGCTTATTTTATAGGTTCATTAATTTATTTTCTGGTTTCCACATCAAGCGGAGACCCCATCAACAAAGTAGGCTATAAAAAAGGAATTCTTTTTGGAATTTTTCTAGCGGCATTTGGATGCATTTTATTTTATCCGGCAGCAACATTTTCTTCTTACGGATTGTTTTTAGGCGCATTATTCGTTCTTGGATTAGGATTTACGGTTCTTCAAATTACCGCAAACGCTTACGTTTCACTTTTAGGTTCTGAAGATTCTGCATCAAGCCGACTGAATATGACGCAGGCCTTCAATGCATTCGGAACAACAATTGCTCCAGTGTTGGGCGGACATTTAATTTTTGAATTCTTCTCTTCAGCAGACGGTTCATTCTCTGCTGTAGCAACAAGAATTCCTTATTTAATCTTTGCAGGAATTTTATTGTTGGTCGCTTTATTAATTTCAAGAGTGAAATTACCATCTTTCCAAACAGCGGAAGAGGAAATTGAAAAAGGTTTTGGTGCTTTTAAATTCAATCACTTAAAGTTTGGTGTTTTTGCCATGTTCTGTTATGTAGGTGGGGAAGTAGCGGTAGGAAGTTTTATCATCAGCTTTTTAGAACAACCTCAGATTATGAATCTTTCTGAAGTCGTAAGCAAAAACTACCTTTCAATGTATTGGGGAGGTGCAATGATTGGACGTTTCTTAGGCGCAATTTCATTAAATCATTCTATCAGTCAAGAGAAGAAAGCATTATATATGTTGGGCGCTGCAGCAGCGGTTTTCCTTGTGATATTCAGTATTGTTGACCTTACGTTCTCACAAATGAGTTTCTTCTTAGTGTTTATTGCTTTAAATTTTGTAGCATTCTTTGTAGGGAAATCTGCTCCGGCAAGAACCTTATCTATCTTTGCAGGAATCAACGTAATATTATTGATTTCAGCAATGGTAAATCACGGTGAAATGGCAATGTACAGCATTTTAGGAATAGGAATTTTCAACTCGATTATGTTCTCTAATATTTACACATTGGCCATTTCAGGATTAGGAAAATACACAAGCCAAGGTTCTTCATTAGTCGTAATGGCTATTTTAGGTGGTGCTATTGTTCCTATTTTCCAGGGGTATTTGGCTGATATTTTCGGAGTACAGCAATCATTTATTATTCCGGTGTTCTGTTATGTGGCGATTTTAATTTTTGGTGCGTATTGTACTAAATATTTAAGCCATGTGAAGCAGGATGCTGATGCGAAATCTGGACATTAATAGTTTTACTTTTATATATGGAAAAACCTGCTCAACAGCAGGTTTTTTTGTTATTACTACATAAGAAATACGAGTTGGAAGCTGTCTTTGATACTGGTGTGAGCGTCTCCTCGTGCTCAATACTAAAGATTAATTTCAAATCATTATCTCTACTAACATATTTAACCTCTCAAGTCCCTTGAGAAAACATAAACTATTAGTTTAAACAAAACCTTCATCTACAGAAAGTCCAAACCCAAAGATTAAGCGCTCCGTACCTTTACAGAATCTCTAAACCGTCAGATTAAATACTCTGTACATCTACAGAATATTCAAACCGAAAGTTTAAACGCTTCGTATTGCTACGAAAAGTTTAAACCCATCGTTTTTACTGAATGAAAAAATGAGTATCTTCATACTTGAAATATTTAAATAATTTTTTAACAAAAACACACTTGATTATGAAAATTGCTTTAACAAGGCTGAGCACAAAAGACTTGGCTACGCTCACTCAACGTATTATTAACACTTCAGATTCTGGTACATATGGCGTTATTACCAATCATCCGCTGCTTATAGAACTCAAAACAACGTATGCAGATTATGATGATGTTTACACCAAAGAAACATTCAGTGGTAGGGGAACAGATGTTGCAAATTCTGATAGAGACCGAGATATTTCGTTTAGAAACTTTAAAAATTTCCTGAACGGATATAGAAAAATGGTCTTAATGCCCAACTATCAATTTGCTGAAGATATATTTGAAATTTTCAAAACATATAGTCTCAATCTAGACAAACTGAGCTACTCTTCCCAAACCGCACAGATGAAAAAGCTCATTGAAGAGCTTGAAACTCCGGAAAACATCCAAAAGCTAAATGCCCTTTTACTATTACCATCTTTTTATGAAATGAAATCTAAACATGAAGCTTTCGAGCAGATTTTTTCAGAACAGGCCAGTGCCAATGCCAATCTCAGAACGATGAAAACTGCGTCAGCAATTCGCAGAGATTTAGAAAAAATATTGACATCTTTTATCAATCTTATCACTGCGATGAAAGATGTCTTAGACTGGAAACTGTTGCACGCAGATATTAATGAATTAGCAAAAGCAGCCAAAAATTCCACATTAAATAAACCCGAAAATAATATCCAGCAATTTAAAAAAAATTCCCCTCCTTTGTAGGGGTAGCGAAAATTCAAAGAATTTCTGACAGGGTGGCTACATAAAGGTAACCAATGTCAGTTCAAGTTTTTTTAGCAGCAAAAAGCGGAGAAAAATGTATCGAGAACCGAATTTAAAAGCATAAACTTCTCGATACGCTTTTTTTGCAAAAGCTACTCGAAGTGGCGGCTTTCCGAATAAATTTAAGCAATAAAAAACGAGAATCTTTTACAGATTCTCGTTTTAGGTTTCAAGTAAGGTTCTCGATACAAATTCTTTCAGAATTTTACTCGAACTGACGGAAGTTGACCATTAATCATCTAGGTAAATATCATCATTTGATTTTCTCGATTTCAATAACATAAAAGCTATTCCTAAACCTAATCCGGCAATCAAAGCTATTTTTGTTTTCTTTCCGGGTATGGGTAAGATGGTTGCCCCATAAATTCGATGGGGTTCTGATGAAGGTTTAAGTACATTTCCGGAAGTAGGTTCTCCGTTTTTAAGTTTCATCATCAATCGCATTCCAGCGGAAGCGGTATTGATAATTACCTTTGGAAACATTTCATATAAATTGACCAATGCTTTCGATTTAATATCAGGAAATAAATCTTTCTGTGGCTCTTTCGCTAATTGTACAATTTTGTCTGCGGTATCTCTTGGATCTGATGCAAACGGAGGGATTTTAAAATCTAATCCTGAAAACTTTGCCGAATGCATATTTCCCGTTGACCTCTGAATTTGCGGATACAGATTCGCAATATGAATGTCTGGATAATCTGAAATTTCACCATGCAAACACTCCATCATCCCACGGATTCCGAATTTTGTTGCCGAATAAACAGCGCTGTAAGGAGCGGGCATAAATCCGCCAATCGAGATATTATTAATTAATATTCCTTCATTCTGTTCTTTGAAAAGTGGTAAAACCGAGTAGGCTCCATGCATATATCCGAAGAGATTGGTTTTAACGACCTGCTCATGAAGGTCCATTGGTATTTCTTCAAATTTTCCGCTTGCCATTACTCCGGCATTATTTACCCAGATATCAATTCGTCCGAATTCTTTTACAGCAGTTTGTAGAAGGTTTTCTACATCCTCTGCTTTCGAAACATCTGTGGAAACTGCTATGGCATTTACTCCTAATTCTTTGCAGATTTTTAATGTTTCATCTAAAGCTTCCTGACCTCTTGCTGCGATAACGATGTTGCAACCTTCAAAAGCAAAAGCTTCAACGGCTGCTCTTCCAACGCCACTGGTTCCTCCGGTAACGACGACCGTTTTCCCACGAAGGCTTCTTTTTTCTAAACTGTTTGGTGATTTCATATTTAGGTATTTTATATTTTTGAATTGAGTGTTATCAATTACCTATCTATTTTTACACCAAATAAGACTTTCGGAGCGATTAATTTTAAATCAAATTATCATAAAACAAAAAACACAGACATCTTTGCCCATGCTTTTTTTGAAATAATATTTATAAAAGTGTTTTATCTGTATAAATCGAGTTCGAGGAAATTGTTATTTTTCTGAAGCCCTTCTTTTCTTTCTTTTTCTACTAATCTTAACACATCATCCTGAGTATAAGTTTTCCCTTCAAATGTCATAGATACTTCAGCTGAACCTCCCGATGAAACTAAATCTTGACGCATATCTTTTACTGGATCTTTCTTGTACTCAGTCCAAATTTTCCTGAATTTCTCTTCGTTTATTGCTATTTCTCTTGTTTTTTTATTTATAATTTCATCAGAATTTACTTCTGTTTTTTTTGTTCCAACAAGCGTAAAGATGTGGTCTCCTTTAGAATCTTCAGCTTTTAGAATCAAACCAGGAAGACCGAAAAACTCGTGCGGACCATCCTGAATTGGGATTTCGGGAGCAAACCAAACACTCCATTTTCTTCCATACAAAGTTGTTGTTGCTTTTTGTACGTCATATCCTAAAACCTTAGACTTTTCCTTACTAATTTTCCAATCTAATTTTTTATCATTATTAATCAATAATTGGTTTGAACTGATCTCTTTTTTTAAAGTGCGCTTATAATCCGGATAGGTTTTTATAACTTCGGTACTTACTTTCGACTGTATTAATTTGGTAAAATCAAAATGAGTCTGCTGTGTGGCATTTGCATTTTTAAATGTAGCCGTCATGGTAGAATCATAAACCGCTTTTACCTGACTGTAAAATTTTGATCCTTTAGGAGAAGTCTGCAGAACCATATTTTCAACTTCAGATTGATTTCGATTAAGAGAATCCATCTTAAATTTGTATTCATAAACAAACTGATTAGATTGTGCGAAAGATAATCCTGTAATTAATATTGACAGAATAGGGAATTTTATTTTCATGGTTTTTTTTTGAAAAATAGTTTATTGGAAAGTAATTGTTTCTTCTTTGGTATTATAAACGATGATATTTTTATTACTCTGTGCAGTTTTTGACACGGTTTTGGCTTGTAGTATTTTAAAATCTTTTGGATTATAAATAGTTACCGTACTATTTTTTTCGTCAATGGTAACTTTTTCAGCGTTTCCTAAAGAAATGTTTTTTGTTTTTAACATTACATTTCCCTGTAAAATAATCGTTTTCTCTTTAGCATTTTGTTTTACATTATCTCCTTTATATTCAATCTTATCTTCAGATTGTTTTTCCTGAGCAAAAGTGTTTTGAGAAATTAGAAGAAGCACGAAGGCTCCTGAGATTCTAAATAATCTTTTCATATAGTTTGTTTAATAATACGAAAATACATATAAATCTCTTCGCAGTGTAAAGATTAATATTTATTTATGAATTATACGTTTTTTTTAACGAAACATTGACAATAAAACACTTTGTTTAAAACTAACTAAAGATATATAAAACCCGAACTAAAAATAATATCAAAAAAGGCACATCAATCACTGCGATAGAATATTGTTTTTTAGAAATTCTGATGACAAAATCGGTAATAAAACCTATCATCAAAATAATCAATACAAAAATGATAGCGATACCTAAACCAACATCGGCTCTGTGTTCGCGTTTTCTATTGGTTTCAATCGCTATTTCAGAATAAAAATTGAGCAGTAGAAATGGAATTTCAGCCGCTCATATTCTGATTAAAATATGTTTGGTAATATTGATGGCTTCATTCGTATTGGTTTTTAATTTTCATGCCTCGCTTCAGACTTTTTGAAGAAATATTATGCTCAAAATGAAATGGTACAGATTTTAAAGTCTTTCCTTTTTCAGGAATCAAAACATTAAAATGCAAATGTTCACCAGAACGAAAACCAGTCGCACCGCTTAAACCTATAGGCTGATTTCTTTTTACAGCATCGCCCACTTTTACCAAGCTACCCTCTTTTTTCAAATGCACGTATTGTGTAAATAATCCGCTGTGAGGATGATAAATCGTAATGTAATTGGCATAAGGAATCCATTGTTTATCTTCTTTTCCAAATTCATAATCTTTGATGACTCCCACTACAAAACCATCATCTGAACTTGTAATGGTATCACCAATTTTCATATCAAAATCTACTGCGTATCTGCTGTAATCATTATTGTGACTGAAATCACCTTTATTAGCCTGCATAATTCTATACTCTTTACCTTTTGGAAAGGGTAGTGCAAGATTGTTATGCTTTATAGTTTTACTATCATCGCCAAATGCCGTATTGAGTTTAAAATCAAACTTTGAGCTTTCCAATTTTTTTGCAAATAATTTAATTTTAGATTCTGAATTTTCTTTAATCACTAATCTAATAGTATCATCAATTACATTTTTCTCTTTTAAATAGCCCGAAAAAATATTCACTCTCAATGGAGAATATAAAGGATTTTTAACACTCAAAGTAATCGTATCATTTTCATATACAACATTTCTATGGTAAGAAAATTGATAATACGTTTCCTTAGGAAGTTCCTGCGCATCATATAATGAAAGGCAAAAAAACAAAATAATAGATAATGCTTTATAGAACTTCATATGTTTTAATTTAGATTCAAAAATTACAATAATTAATAACAGATTACTTTTAGTACATGACAAAAAAACTTAAAATGCTTTTTAACCGCAAAAGTTTCAAAAGAAATGATTGAAAAAAGAAAAGTTCAAAAGTTTACAAAATGTAAAACCTTTCCTTTATCCTTTGTTTTGTTAGCTTTTGGATAACTGAACCATTGTAAAATCTTTTGTTGCTTTTGCGGTTGAAAAAAAATGTCATGTACTTTACGGATTACTTTACCAATTCGCTTTCAAGAACAATATTTTTAATCAAAGTTTCAAAATAATAAAACAAATCACTGCTTTCATTCATTTGATTTTCAAGAATGATAATACTCACATCCGATTTTGGAACGTAAATATTCAATGAAGAAAAACCATCACCTAAACCTGTATGACCGAGGTAATTTACACCATTATGTTCAGCAATTCTGATATTGTATCCATAGCCCATTTTCTCTTTTCCAAAAACATTATGTTGAGATTTCACAGATTCTGAAGTCATCAATTGATAAGATTTTGCACTTAATATTTTACCTTTATGAAGTTGATTATTCCAAATAACTAAATCTTTTGCAGTGGTAATAACGCCATCTGCAGGTATATTTTCTTCATTAATAAAAGAATTTTCAACTTTTGAAAATTGATTTTCTTTGTTGATATAACCAAAAACAAGATTCTTTTTATCATCTTTAGAATAACAAAAAGTATCATTCATTTTTAACTGTTTGAATAAGTCTGTTGCTAACTGACGATATGTTTTCTTGCTTGTATTTTCAATGATTTTTCCTAAAAGAATATTCGAAAGATTTCCATATTTAAAATCAGTTCCGGGTTTGAAAGCTAGGGGTTTTTCAATATCAATAATTCCATGGGTATGATTCAAAAGCTGATGAACAGTCACAGAATCTGCCCAAGTCTGTTTCAATTCGGGTAAATATTTTTTGATAGGAGTGTGGAGATTAATCTTTCCTTTTTCAACTTCTTTTAACACCAAAACGGAAGTCATCTGCTTGGTGTTTGACATGATTTCAAACTGATTATTCATTTTCAAAACCTTTTTATTTTCAATATCAGAGAATCCAAAAGCTTTAGAATAAATCATTTTTCCTTTTTTAGAAACCAAAATAACGCCGTTAAATGTTGTAGGAGTTTTGATTTGAACAACGCTGTCTATTTTATTTTGCAAGTTTTTTTGAGTTTGAGAAAAAGCATTGATGCTTAAAGAAAAAATAAGAAAGCTAGAAATTATCGTTTTTGAAATCATTATTTCGTGAATTTTTTAGAGGTTCCAAATATAATCTTTTACGACATTTCATGGAAAAAAACTATCGTGATTAATTTATTTTTTTACTTTTTAAAACCCGGCAATCATTCAATGAATTCTTATCTTTACGTAAATTTAAAATAAATGAAAATAGAAATCTGGTCGGATGTGATGTGTCCGTTTTGCTATATTGGAAAGAAAAATTTTGAAGAGGCTTTAGAAAATTTACCATTCAAAGATGAAGTAAAAGTAGAGTGGAAGAGCTTTCAGCTAGACCCAACTTTAGAACAATCGGAAACTAAAACTACCGCAGAATATTTCAGAGAAAAAAAAGGTTTTCCTGAAGAGCAGGCAAAACAAATGACCAATCAGGTGATACAGATGGGAAAAGCTTCAGGAATTGATTTTAATTTTGAAAAAGCTTTGATTACCAATACCTTTACAGCTCACAAACTTCTTCATTTAGCAAAAAAACATAATCAATCTTCAGAAATGGAGGAGGAGTTGTTTAAAGCACACTTTTTAGACGGAAAAAATGTGGGAGATATTGATACGCTAGTTTCTCTAGCCGTTTCTTTAGGAATTGATGCTGAAGAAGCAAAAAAATCGTTGCAGTCTGAAGAATTTAATTACGAAATCAATCAGGATATATTAGAAGCTAGAAATAATGGAATTTCAGGTGTTCCGTTTTTTATTTTGAATGGTAAATACGCTGTTTCAGGGGCACAACCTGCTGAAGTTTTGAAAAATGCGTTGACACAGACTTACGAAGAAACCGTTGTTCCATTTAAAGATCAATCTCAAAACAATCTTTCGTGTGATGCAGATGGCTGCTCAATTTAACATAATATATTTTCATGATTACATTAAATAAAGAACTGACATATCCCATTTCTGAAACGCTTTTTGTTTTCGCCTTAGATTATGAGGCAGGAAAAGTATTTGATCATACCCGAAAACTCATTACCGGAATCGGAAAAGTAAATGCAGCTATTGAACTTACAAAAGCGATTCAGGAAAAAAAGCCAAAAATGATTGTCAATCTGGGTTCAGCAGGAGGGAACGGCTTCAAAAAAGGAGATGTTATTTGCTGTACAAAATTTATTCAGAGAGATATGGACGCTCAAGGCTTAGGTTTCAAAAAATTTGAAACTCCGCTTTCTGGCATTCCCATTGTTTTGGAAAATGGATTGAAAATGGACCACCTAAAAGAAGGAATTTGTGGAAGTGGAGACAGTTTTGAGATGAATCATATCAATACAGAATATAATGTAATTGATATGGAAGCTTATCCTTTAGCCTTGATTGCCATGCGAGAAAATATTCCGTTTTTATGTTTAAAATATATTTCAGATGATGCAGGAAGTGATGCTGCAGACGATTGGTCGGTTCTGGTACATCTTGCTTCTGAAGCTTTTAAACAGATATTGTTTACAGATTTAGTTATTGAAAATTAAGAATTTCTATAAAAAAACTGGTTAAATCAATCAACACAAATGAGTTATGGAGAATATTTCGGAAATAATTTCACATTTTAATTTCACCCAAACCAGGAAATCTAAACAGTATTTAACATCATTTTTCAATCAAAAAAGCTTTAATAAGAATCAAACTTTATACACTCAGAATAAGTTGAAAATGTTTTTAGAAAATTTTCAACTTATTGATGGTTATAAGAGTAGTGAAAATATCGTTTTATCGATTCAAAAGTTTTTGGGTGAAGTAAATCTTGAAAATTATAATCTATTAACGAGTATTATGTACAGAGATTTTTTCAAAGAAACGAATAATAATATTTCTTTATTTATCGAATTTTTTCACCGTTTTAGTTTGATTTTAAAAAACTTTCAGAAGTCTGATTTATGTAAAGATTATTCTGATGAAGTTGAAAAATATATTCAATTTATTGATTCTTTATCCATAAATAAATATCATCATAAAGTCTTAGATTTCAAACAAAGGAAAAATATTTTGTCTAAAATAGAAGTTCAAGTTAAAAACAAAAACTTTATATCATTTTGGAATTTCTTTTATATGTTTGATGTTTATTCAAGCATCGCGAAAGGAATTAAAAAATACGATTTAACATTTCCCAGATTTAATTCTGATAAAACATTTAGCATTAAAAATTTTTACCATCTAGACTTAAAAGATGCGGTTAAAAATACAATTACAACGACGGAGAAAAACACGATTATTTTTACAGGAGCTAACATGTCTGGTAAATCAACCGCTATGAAGTCAATCAGTATTGTTGTATTGCTGGCTCATTTGGGAATTGCTGTTCCGGCAGAAAATTGCAACATTCCGTTTTATGAAAGTATATTTTTACATTTTTCTGTAAACGATAATTTAAAAGAAGGTTACAGTCATTTTATGCAGGAAATTGTAAATCTAAAAAATGTATTACAGGAATTAAAGACAAAAAACTGTTTCGTAGTTTTTGATGAAATATTTAACGGGACCAATATTAATGATGCCTCAAAAATAACGGTTGATACGATTGAAGGATTAACTAAATATAAAAACTCAATGTTTATTTTTTCGACCCATTTAAATATGATTGAAAATTATTTAGTCAACAATAAAAATATTATGTTGCTAAATCTGGAGTCTTTTCTTATTGATAATGAACTGAAATTTACTTACAAACTAAAAGAAGGTTGGTCTAAACTTGAAATCGGAAAAATACTTTTCGATAAATATGGCTTGAATGATTTATTAAAACACGATTAGTTAATATAATAGGATATTTCGTGTATAAGCAAATTTTTCATCATTAATGTATTTTCAAAAAATCGACGTCACATTAATTATATGGGTGATATTGAAGTATTTAAATTTCTAAAAAAATACACGATTTAACATAATATAAATTATAGGACTTTTTATAATTATCAAAAATAAACATATAATTAGTTGCTTTTAGATTAATATTGACTTAGTGGATTATTTAATAAGCTCTAATTTAATTACTCAATATGAATGAATTGCCTAATAGATTTGAAACTTTCTTTTTAAATTTAATAATAATACAATTTCATTTAAAAATGGTAAATTTAATTTTCCGTTAAAACGGAACGTAATCCGAAAAATATTTTTTACGCGATTCTCAGCGATTAGCATTTATGTGCAGATTTGAATTAGTTTCAGAGTTTTTTAATGTTTATATTAGCAATTATAAAATTTAACATAAAGTATATTCTACTCAGTGCATTGTCTATTTTGATGATGAACTGCGATAAAAAAAAAGAATCTGTAAAACCTGTGGTCATTGCAGATTCAATTGAAGCTCCAACTGAAACGGTTATTGATACTTTAGGTGCAAAAAGCTCCTGTTATTCAGGTGTTACCGGAAAAGACAGTGTTTTTGTAAGTATTGATGATAATTTGGGCACGCTGTCAGGAAAAATGGCTTATAAAAATAATGAAAAAGATGGTTCAAAAGGTGAATTATCCGGATTCAAATCGGGGGATACTTTAAAACTTACTTACGAGTTTGCTGCTGAAGGAACCACCAGCAAAAGAGATATTTTCTTTATTCAGAAAGGAAATCTTTTAACGGAAGGAATTGGAAATCAAACAGATGACAATGGAGTAATGCGTTATGTAGATGAGAAGAAAATAGATTATAAAGCAGGGCAAAAGCTAGAAAAAACAGACTGTAAGGTTGTAGCAAAAGTTTTACAATAAATTGCTTTTTTTTGCCACGAATACACGAATGTTTTCATCATGTTTTGCATAAAAACATTCGTGTATTCGTGGCTAATCTTACTATAATTCACTATTAAAAGTTTCAATAAAATCTTCAACAGCATTGTTCTGAGTGCTCCAAGAGGTTATTAAGCGGATTGCTGAAGAATTTTCATCGATTTTTTTCCAAATATAGAATTCAAATTTTTCAGCTAAAACTTCAATAGTTTGATTGTTTAAAATAGGGAAGATTTGGTTGGTATATGTATCAGAGAGAAACTGCACTCCCCTATCAGACAGCGCTTTTTTAATCTTCATAGCCTGTTGGTTTGCGTTTTTGGCTAAATCAAAATAAAGGTCATCTTGCATCAATTCTAAAAACTGAATTCCCAAAAGTCTTCCTTTTGCTAATAACGCACCTTTTTGCTTTATATTAAAGGCGAAATTTCGCTTCAAATCATTTTCAGTAATTATTATTACTTCCCCTAATAAAGCTCCATTTTTAGTACCTCCCAGGTAGAAAATATCGGTTAATTCAGCAATGTTTTTTAATTCTAAATCGTTGATTTCTGAAGTTAACGCGTGCCCTAGCCTAGCTCCATCCATAAAAAGATACAGATTGTTTTTCTTGCAGAACGCTGAAAGATTTTCCAGCTCTTTTTTCGTGTAAGTTGTTCCGAGTTCAGTAGAATTTGAAATATAAACTAACTTGGGCATTACCTGATGCGGAATATTTTGATGACTCTCTAAAACAGGAATAATATCTTCCGGAAAAAGTTTTCCGTCTTCTTTTTCTATACTTAAAATTTTGTGCCCCGTTGCTTCAATTGCTCCTGTTTCGTTGTTTAAAATATGACCGGTTGATGCAGAAATAACACATTCATAAGGTCTTAATATTGAGGAAATTACAATAAGATTAGCCTGAGTTCCACCAGAAACAAAGTACACTTCTGCCTCCTTATTTTCAATCTTAGCTTTAATTATATCTTTAGCTTTTTTAGAATAATCATCTTCCCCATATCCTGCTTGCTGATCGAGATTATTTCGAAGAAGAGATTCTAAAATCTGAGGATGACATCCTTCGGAATAATCGTTTTTAAAAGAAAATTTCATCCTGCAAAATTAAAAAATCTTAAAATAACAAGACCTAGATTTAAAAAATATTTTGTTAGATTTGTAACGAAAATCATCTAACATTTTGAGAACAACATTAACAGAAGAAAACTATCTGAAAGCTTTGTTTCATGTAGTTGACCATGAAGGGAAAGTTACAATTAACGAGCTGAGCAAATTTCTAAACGTAAAAATGCCCAGCGTTAATAACATGATGAAGAAATTTGCCGATAAAAACTGGGTAATCTATGAAACCTATAAGCCACTAAGAGTTACCGAAAAAGGTAGACGTGAAGCTGCTTTGGTGGTAAGAAAACACCGTCTTACCGAAATGTTTTTGGTAAAAAAAATGAATTTTGGCTGGGAAAATGTACACGAGATTGCAGAGCAATTGGAACATGTACATTCTCAGGTTTTCTTTGATAAAATGGATGAAATTCTAGATTATCCGAAATTTGACCCTCATGGTGAGCCTATTCCCGATAAAGATGGAAATATCATCTCTCAGGATTTGCAGCAATTAAGCAACTGTAAAATTGGTGAAACTGTTGTTTTTACTTCGGTTACCTTATCTGATGACGCCTTTTTGAATTACCTTACCGAAAGAAAACTTCTTTTAAATACGAAGATTAAAATTATTAAAATTGAAGATTTTGATAAATCTATGACCATAGAAATTTTAGAAAAAACAGAAGTCTTAAGCAAGAAAGCAACTGAAAAGATTTTGGTAAAACATTAATTTTCAATTTCTTTTATTTCGCTTAATTTCTTTGGTTTTTTACTGAGTAAAAATACGGTTGAGATAATAAGTAAACTTCCAATCCAATCGATTGTAGAGAAAGAAACGTTCAGCCAAAGTACTGCCAAAACTGTTGCAGAAAGCGGTTCCATTGAAGCTAAAAGACTTGTTTTTTGTCCGCCGATAATTTGTACAGCGGTAAGATATGCATAAAACGCAATTAAGGTTCCAAAAATCACAATAAATGCGGTGTACCAATATGTTTGAAAATCCCAGATTCCTTCGATGCTGAACGGAGATTTCACAAAGCTAAAAACAAAACCACCGCACATCATCCCCCATCCTATGACCACCGATGATTTATATTTTGAAAGTAATTTTACCGGTTGTAAGGTGTAAATGGCTAGTGCCACAGCTGAAGCTAAGCCAAAAAACAATGCCGTTTTTGAAATATTCAAACTACTAATATCTCCGTGAGTTACCAATAAGAATGTTCCGGTAACCGCTAAAGCAATTGCTAAAAATTCAATCATCAAAGGAGTTTTCTTATTTTTAAAAGCTAAATAAATAGCAATTACAACTGGACCTGCGTATTGCAAAACTGTTGCTGTAGCCGCATTTGAATGTTTGATTGCTGCAAAATAAGTGTATTGCACGGCAAGCATTCCGGTGATACTGAAAACCGTTAATTGAATAGCATCTTTTTTGTTTTTCCAAATAGAAAATAAGTCTGCCTTATCAATGAATTTAGCGAACAAAAGTAAACATATCCCGGAAATTAGCATTCTTACGGTAATCAGCCATTCGATATTAATTCCTCTTTGCTGAAAAAGAAATTGCCCGAAAGTTCCGGAAACTCCCCAAAGTAGCGCTGCAACTACAGCTAATAGAAAACCTTTAAAAACATTCATTGTTCGATAATTATTTTGCAAAATTGCATCAAATAACAATTGCTTTTTAATGAAATTTCAATACTTTTTTGCAATTTTGTTTCATATTTAATTTTAATCATTACTATTTTGAAAAGACTCGATCAATTTGATACTGCCATTTTAAAAATTCTTCAGAAAGATAATTTAACTCCTCAAAGAGATATTGGCGAAAAAATTGGGCTTTCTGCTGCTGCTGTTCAGCGTAGAATTAAAAGAATGCGTGAATCTGGAATTATAAAAGCAGATGTTTCGGTGATTGACATTAATAAAATCAATCACTGTATTACATTAATTGTAGAAATTTTTATGGAAAGTGAAAAGATTGAACTTTTAGATTATGCCAAATCAGTTTTTACATCTACTCCTGAAGTGCAGCAATGCTATTTCGTCACCGGAACTTCTAATTTTATTCTGATTATTGTAGTTCCTTCTATGAAAGATTATGAAGTTTTAACGAGAAAAATTTTCTATAGTAATAAAAATATCAACCATTTCCGAACAATGGTAAACATGGATATTTTGAAGTCTAATCTTGAATTGCCCGATGAAATATTAGAGCAATTGGAATAGATTAGAAAATTTTAGACATAAAAAAAGCGGATTAAAAAATCCGCTTTAAAAATATATTTTGATAATTATTTCAAATATTTAGTAATTGCCTCGTCTGTAGGTTTTACTTTGCTTACAAAACTATCAATCAGCTTACCATTTTCATCCAATAAAAACTTGGTGAAATTCCATTTTACTTCAGTGTCTTTCACTCCATTCAATTCTTTTTCAGTAAGATACTTGAAAATTGGAGCTGTATCCTCTCCTTTTACAGAAACTTTAGCTGCCAAAGGAAAAGTAACGCCATAGTTTTTCTGACAAAAAGCACCAATTTCAACATTGGTTCCTGGCTCTTGTCCTCCAAAATTGTTTGCAGGGAAACCAACAATTACCAATTTATCACCATATTCTTTAGAAAGCTTCTCCAAATCTTCATATTGAGGGGTAAAACCACATTCTGAAGCAGTGTTTACGATAAGGATTTTTTTCCCTTTAAAATCTGCAAAATTAATTGTTTTGCCTTCTTCAAGAGCATCTACTTTGTAATCGTATATTGTTTTTGACATAACCTGTTTGCTTTTTACTTTAGAAACTTCGCTTTTTTTCTGAGCGCAACTGTTAGAAAATGCTATGAAAGAAATAAGCACTATAAAAATCTTCTTCATTTTGAGATATCTATTTTAAAATTTAAAACTATTAATAGGAAAGACTTTATTAATCTCCACTTTATTAAGAAGCATTACATAGTCGCCGTCTTTTTTGGCACTTGATGATTCTATTCTGAATGGCATCATCAAATTTCCTACCTTTTTGTAATCTGAATATGTTAAAGTTTCATCTTTTTTCATTTCTTTTAAAAGCATGAACGATTTGGTATCAAAATAATAGTAGTTTTTGTTGACATTTTTAGTCAATTCTACTTTGTGACAGTAAACCTCTCCTACTTTTTCTTTGCCTAAATATTTAGCCTCAAACCCTTTATTTTCCCAATCGATAAAATCATTATCAAAGCTTTCCGGAACATATTCTTTATACTCCTGTAGCTTATTGGTAGCATAATTCATCGCGTAGCCTTTAGTTCCGTCATACCCTTCAATAGCAGTATCTTTTCCACTAATCGTAATTACCGTTTTGGTTAGGTTTGGTCTTTGCTGGTATATTTTAATAGGATATTCGTCTTTAATCCCTAAAATTACTTTCCCTTGAAGGAATACTGAATTTAAAAGCTTCCAACTAGTTAATCCTCCCGACGATTCTATGTTTTTATCAATAATTTCTTTAGCAGTCTGGGCAAAAGCCAGTTGAGAAATAATCAGGACGAAAACGATGAGTAATTTCTTCATTAAATCAATTTATAAATTCAAATATAAGGTTTTTTTAATTTGAAAATTTGAAAATGTGGTAATTTGAAAATGGCAAACTATGCATTACATTTCATAAATATCTGCAATTAATAATAACTTAGCTTATAACAACTTATTTGTCTTTCCATAAGAGCCTAAACTGCTTTATTTTTAGGATGTTGAGATTCTTTCGGAATAAAAAAGTACTGTTGATTTCTAATATTATAATTAAAAACGGACATTCGTATTAAATTTTCAAATTAACACATTTTCAAATTAACTTCCTTGCTTTTTCTAAGTCTTCCGGTGTATCAATTCCGACTCCGATGAAATTGGTTTCTATGAGTTTTATTTTCATTCCATATTCCAAATAACGGATGCATTCTATTTTTTCTGAAATCTCTAATGGTTTCATTTCTAATTTTGAAAACTGCAGTAAAGCGTGTTTTCTGAAAGCGTAGACACCGATATGTTTGAAATAATCAACATTATAAGAGATTTCTCTATGAAAAGGAATCACTGAACGACTGAAATACAAAGCAAAACCATTGTTATCAGTAATCACTTTTACGTTATTTGGGCTTTCGATTTCTTCTTTTTCGTGAAGTTTTATTTTTAATGAAGCCAAAGAAATTTCCTGATTTTCATCTTCGTTAAAAACTTCAATGAGTTGTTTTAAAGGTTCTAATTTCAAAAACGGTTCGTCTCCCTGAACGTTGATTACAATATCACAGTCAATATTTTGTACGGCTTCTGCAATACGGTCGCTTCCTGTTTCATGTTGCCCGGTCATTACAGCTTTTCCGCCATGATTTTCAATTTCTTTAAAGATTAATTCAGAATCTGTGGCTACAAAAACTTCATCGAAAAGTCCGGTTTCCACAACATTTTGATATGTTGTTGTAATAACTGTTTTGTCTCCTAAAATCTGCATCAGTTTTGCCGGAAAACGGCTGGCTTCATAGCGTGCAGGAATAACCGCGATAATTTTCATTTTATTTGAATATAAATTATTAAATGTGAGTTTTAGTTTAAATAATTAACTAAAAAGATGATTCCGTAAATCCATGAAATGTACAGAAAAGAGTAAAAAAATCCAAATGCTAAACTTTTCAATAAGTAGCCTTTGCATTTTCTTGAATTTTTAAATACCAATCGTAAAGCTCGGAAAAAAATCCAATATAACATGGCAGCGAAAAATAAAATTGCCGCCCAGAAGAAGAACCCTAAAAAGTATAATAAAAAAGCAAATACAATTGAAATTAAAAACCATAAAATAATTGAGGCAATAACTCCCCCTATTCCGTCTCCTACAGCAGGTGGATCAAATCCGGAAACATCAGGTAAAGAAATATTCTCTGAATACTTTTTAACTTTTTCTTTATGCAAAATATGCCCGACATTATCTTTAAGTTTCCATCCAAAATATAGTCCTGAGCTAATAAAAATAAAAAAAACTCCAGCTAAAATGGATGTTGATACGATAGAATTTTGAAATAAAGATCTGTGAGAATGTGTACCGGAAAGCCAAACACTCAAAATAACCAAAATGATAATTGCTACAGTGAAATAGCTTAACCATTTTGTTTCAAGAAAAGTTTTTCTCTGGAATTTCATTAATCATTTTTTATTTTTTTTCACTCTCTACTTTGATCAAATAAAATTGCCAAAGTACAAACCTTCGGCAATTTATGTGATTTTTCTTAAAACTCAAATTCTCCAATCAGAATTTTACTGTCACTTTCTTTTTTATTTTCTTTTTGGCTTTGGAAAACGGCAATCTTTCTCTCTTGTCTACCATCCGAATAATAGAGATAAACTTCTGCCATAATTGTTGTAGGTCCCGAAATCATATTTTGTCTTTCACCAAAGAAATTGGTTTTAATTTTATATTTTCCTTTAACGGCTTTTTTCAGCAGAAACTGCTCTGGCCCGAAACCTTGAGTGAAATCATTGCTCAATCTTCCCCCGATTGCGGTAGACTTGTGAGAATAAGAACAGTCTTCTCCTTTAGGGTCTGTCACCCAAAGGTCGATGTCTGTATTGTCTTTATTCCAATTGATAACAACGCGGATATCGACTGGAAGATCGGCTTTAAGACGGTCATCAATTTTACTTCCGTCAATATTTTTATTTTGCTTTAAAATATTGTTGATTTCCATAATCAGGATTTCTTCAATTCCGTTATCTCGTGTAGAAATTTCGTCTGTAAATTCCTGATACAATAAAGATTTGTATACATTGAGCGCTTCCTGAGGTTTCTTATTATCAACCAAAGCCAATGCGTAATCTCTGTGACTTTGTGCATCAAAAGGTCGCCATTCTAGGATTTTTTGGGTAACCCATAGTTCTTTATCGTAATAACCTCGTTGCTTTAAAAGGTAATAAATCGTTTTATACAATTCTTCATTTTCTAAATCAAGCTCAGCCAAAGTACTTAAAACTTTTAGTGAAAGCACTTTATCTCCTTTTTTAAACAGTAATTTAGAAACGTCAAAATAATATGAAACTTGTTTTTCATGCTTTGAACGGTTTTCTAAATACTTCTGATAAATTACATCTGCAGACTGCAAGTTTTGGAAGTCTTGCATGTATTCTTCAGTACTTTCTATATCAATTAGAGTAATTTTCCCGTTAGAATCTTGTGATTTTTTTATAGCTTTATCACTATAAATCTCCATTGACATATCTACTCTTCCCGAATTTACAACTTCACTCATCACAGCATTTGCTTGAGGTTCTGCCACAGACTGATTAGCAACTTTAGGATATTTTTTCTTTTCTAGAGGTTTAAATTCTGTATTCCACCATGTTTTTAATTCTTTGGTTTTATCGAAAGCTTTAGATAAAAGAATTTTTCTCTTTTCTAAAACTTTATTTTCACTATTGGCAATAACTTTCTGATATTGAGCCAATAACTCTTGCGGTGGTGTTATTTTATATCTTATATAATCATCAATATCATCTAAAACAATCAAACTTGTATTTTTGCTGACCACACCGAACTGTTCAGAGATATTTTTAATTTCCTGACGGTTTTGGGTAGAATTTAATTCTAATTCGTTTATTTTCCTTTGTGCCCAAAACTGTGAGATTTGCCAATTTTCTAATAATTGAGCTTTTGAAAAGTCAACAGGTGATTCAAATTTTTCGTTTCCAACAGAAAAAACAGCGGTTAATTTACCTACATTTCCGGTAGTAATCCCAAAAATATTGACAGGCTCACTAATTACTAAGCCAATGTTGGGAAACAATTCCTGCATATTTTGGTTTTCTTTAAAACCTAAAAAACGAATGGGCAATTTTTTATACGCTTTAAAAGCGGCTGATGTATCTAATTCATTTAAATTAATAAAATTTCCACCCGATTGATTGGCTAATAATGTAAGCAGATTAAAATCTGAAGTCGGCGTGCTTGAAATACTGTTTACAGGCTTTTTAAATTTCATTATAAAATCTCCAAAATTGGAAATTCCATCTGAAAAAAGAAGACATTCTTCTACTCCATTAATTTCTTTTAAAGCTCCAAAATCAGTTCCGCCATCATATTTTAGATTGAGGATTTTATTTTTCAAATCAGCCCAATTCCCTTGAGAAATACTATATTCTTCAGCCTTTTCAAACGTGTTATTCAACAAAGAAAAAGAAACAGAAACCTCTTTATTATCGTTAAAGTAAGCATTCAAAAATTGTAGTTCTTTATCTCTGTTACGCTTAGACCCGCTGAAAGAATTATCCCAAATAATGGCAATTTTCTGAGACTTTGGTTTCTCTTTTACAGGAAAATCTAATCCAACGTTTGCAGCGAAATAATATTTATCTCCTGAAGCTTTCTGTAAAACAACATTTGACGAATTTTGGTTTTTAGGAATTGTTATTTTTAAACTTTCATTAGGTCTAAAATCATTTTTAGAAATTTCTGCAATCCATTGATTTCCTTGTTTCTGAAAAGAAAAACTTCCATCAGGATTTTCTAGTATTTTAGGAATGGCTGCCGTTTCGCTAATCCAAACTTTAAGATTAAACTTTGGAATGGTGGTGGCATTGGCAAAACTTAAAAAATACTGATAATCTGAAGCGAAATTTTTCAGTTCCTGATGATAAGTAATTTGAATCGTTCTGCTTCCGTTTTGTGGAATAGGATAAATTCTCGTTCTAAAATTATTTCCTTCTACTTTTTCAATAATTCCGGGGTCTACATTTCTTCTTTCAATGCTTTCAAAAACTTCTTTGGCTCGTTCTTTAGGGACGGGAACAGCGTTTCTGAGTTTTCCGTTGATATCTAATGCATAACCACTTACACTTACTCCTTCTGGTAGCGGGAAAGTAAGTTTTCCTTCTAGAATTCTATTGCTTGGATTATAAAAAGTATAAGTTGCCGTCGTTGTAGCAAGATTTCCGAGAATTTTGGTATCAATTTTAGCTTCCTGTAGAATAACAGGATGTTTTTTTTCATTTCCGATTTCTAATATCGGAAATTGGGCAAATGCAACACTGAAGAGCAAGGTTGCCATAAAACAATTAATTTTTTTCATCTGATAATTTGGTTTTTATTCGTTACAATTATTATTTATTTTGTGTTGCTGTCGTATCTGTAACAGGATATACAGCATAGATTTTTTTAGCAATAATTCCAAAATTATAACCTTGTACTTTTTCAACACCACTGAAATTTACGGCAATAAGTTGTCCGCAATTATTAAAAACGGGCGACCCACTTGCTCCATTTGTTGAAGTAACACTGTATTGAATTTTGGTTCCGTCTGATTCTTTACTGATTTGCCCATTATACAACTGCACTTTAATCCCGGAAATAGTTTGTGCTAAATCTTCACCCAAAGGATAGCCAATCAATACCGCTTTTTCGCCTGGACGTAAAGTTTGATCATCAGTTATGGCATTATCAAGATTGATAATATTTACGACGGTATTGGGTGTTTCTTTTGTTGCTAATTGTAAGACACCTAAATCAATAGTTGCATCTTCAGAAATTTTTTCAATGGAGCATGGCAACCATTCTTCCGCTGAATTATGAAGAGCAACAGAAATATCTACGGTTTTCATGTAGACTTCAATATCGTCTTCAGAAACGTAATTTTTGTGCGGAATTGAAGCTGCAATATCTACAGATTCAGACGCAGAATCTGCTACTGTATCATTTGAATTAATGAATTCTTCACCCTCATTTCTTTCCGAGCTTTCGTCATGATAATCGCCATCACCTTCTTCATTGTATTCTGACGAAGCATTTCCCCAATTGGATGCTATAAAAGTTTCGTAACCGTCTTCTGTAATATCTGTCGTAAGAATAGATGCTATTTTTCTACGGATATTTGCAGCATCAGTGGATATTTTCTCTATATTTTCGGATGAATTCCAAGGTTGAAGAACATGACTGTTTGAAATCATATTCCCTTTTTTATCGACAAAAAATGCAGTTCCAAAAAGCGTTTCCTCAGAAGCTTCAGGAATAGTAAGCTGAACTTCTTTTCCTTTAATTTTAGCAAAAAAAGCATATCTGTGCTTTACCATAACCACTGCATCTTTATAGGCATCATAAATCTTGGTATCGCTATCAAGACAAACGTTTTCAACGATGGGTACAACCTGATGATCTTTATAATATTTATATCCAAAATAAAAAGCACCACCTAAAATAATAATTCCTCCCAAGCTAAAAAAAGCAATTTTATAAGGATTTCTTTTCTTTCTTTCGGCTGCAGGTAAAGTTTGTTTTAGATTTTGTTCTAAAGTATTTTCGGGAGTTTCAGAATCGGTATTTTGAGATTCAGAATTTTGATGTTCTGAAAAGTCACCAGAAGCCGAATTATTATTTTGTTCTGGCAGATTTTGCTCCAACTCTTGATTGGTTTCTTTTTTTTCATTATCCATTTGTGTAGATATTAAGTATTTATAATAAAAAAGTTGATTCTTATAATAAGAATCAACTTGTATAAAGTTAGAAAAATAATTTAAACTATTTTAAATTATTTAAAGCATTTTCCAATTTAGGCATCATCAGTTCGATTTCTTTGATATCTAAACCTCCAACAGAAGCTCTAAACCAAGGTTCTGACTTCTCTTCGCCAAAAGCAGAAAAAGGAACTAAAGCAACTCCTGCTTCATTGATTAAATAGAAAACCAAATCAGAAGAATTTTCAATTACTGCCCCGTCTGGTTTTGTTTTTCCGATATAATCTAATTTAATGGTAAGATACATTGCTCCCATCGGCTCAATGCTATCAATCGTCAAACCATTGGTTTTTAAATCCTGGATTCCTTTATGAAGAACTTTTAAACTCGCTTCTAATTTTCCTTTAAAATCATTGATAAATGTATTTACATTATCGGGATTTTGGAAATATTTTGCAGTTGCTTCCTGCTCCGGTTTTGGTGCCCAAGCTCCAACATGAGTTAATAAAGCTTTCATCTTGTCTATAATATGAGCCGGACCAAATCCCCATCCTACACGAACTCCAGTCGCGGCAAGACATTTAGAAATACCATCAATATAGATTGTAAATTCTCTCATTTCTGGGAAAAGAGACACTGGATCTACATGTTTTGCCCCAAAAGTAAGATTAGAATAAATCTGATCATACATTAAATATAAAGGCTTTTCGTCTGCTCCTCTTTTTGTGTTTTCTTCCAAAATCATTTCACAGATTTCTCTTAACTGAGCTTCTGTAAACATAGTTCCTGTAGGATTTAACGGTGAGCAAAGTGCTAAAAGAACAGCTCCGTTTAAGTGTGGTTTTAAATCTTCCGCAGTGGGTAAGAAATTGTTTTCCTGAGTAGTTTTTACTTCAACAGCATCTGCAGAAGTAAGATAAGCGTAATGATTGTTGTTCCAAGATGGTGTAGGATAAATTACTTTATCACCTTCATCAACGATTGTTTTATACACTGCATAAATCAACGGTCTTGAACCAGCTGTAATCAGAATATCATTTGCCGAATAGTCAAGATTCCATCTTGTTTTAAGGTCTTTAGAAACTTCATTTCTTAAAGATAATAATCCGTTTGCCGGTGGGTAATTGGTTAAGTTATTCTGGTACGCCTTCTGAATTTCTTCTTTTAATTCAGCAGGAATCGGGTAAAGATTTGAGTTTAAATCACCAATCGTAAGATTAGCAATCTCTGCCCCTTTCGCCTTTAAATCATTTACTTCATTACCAATTTTTACAATTTCTGAACCAATAAGGTTCGCTGCTAATTTTGAAACTTTCACTTTTTATATATTAAATTAGATATTTAGATTATAGGTTGCAGGAATTAGGTTTAAATAGAAGTTAAAAACTATTACCTAAAACCTAATTTCTGCAACCTTATTTTAATTCAATTGAAGATCTTTTCTTATTTCTTCTATTTTTGCTTCCAGAGACTTTAACGTTTCTTCAAAGTCTTCTTTTGAAGTGATCGTTTCTTTTACAGAAACATAGAATTTAATCTTCGGTTCTGTTCCCGAAGGTCTTACACAAACTTTTGTACCGTCTTGTGTGTAATAAATCAAAACATTAGACTTTGGAATATCATCCATTACGTGTTTTTTGTTTTCAGAAACTACGTAATTGGTTTGTTCTTTAAAGTCTTTAACTTCTTCCACAGGAGAACCCGCTAATTCTTTTGGAGGATTTTCGCGGAAATTCTTCATCATATTCTGAATTTCTTCGGCTCCGTCTCTTCCTTTTTTAACGATATTGATTAAACCTTCATAATACATTCCGGTTTCCTGATAAATTTCAATCAGGTATTCGTACATCGTTTTTCCGTTGGCTTTGCACCAAGCTGCAATTTCGCAAGCTAAAATGATACTTCCACAAGAATCTTTATCACGTACAAAATCTCCGGTCATAAACCCGAAACTTTCTTCACCACCGCAAACAAATTTTTCCTGACCTTCAAAATCACGAATCATTTTTCCAATCCATTTGAAACCTGTTAAGCCTACTTTGCAGTCAACCTCGAATTTTTCGGCAATATCAAAGAAAATATCTGAAGTTACAATGGTAGAACCGATGAATTCTTTTCCTGTAATTTTCCCTTGTTTTTTCCACTGATCCAAAATATAATACGTTAAAATAGTATTACACTGGTTACCGTTGAGCAATTGAATTTCACCTTCCAGATTTCTCACGGCAATTCCTAATCTGTCACCATCTGGATCTGTTCCAATAACGATATCTGCATTGGTGATTTTAGCTAAATCCATTGCCATCTCTAAAGCTGCAGGTTCTTCCGGGTTTGGAGAAGCTACGGTCGGGAAATTTCCACTAGGAATCATTTGCTCCTTAACCAAATCGACTTTCTTAAAACCTGCTTTTTCCAAAGCTTGAGGCACCGTTGTGTAAGTCGTTCCGTGAATCGATGTGAAAACGATATTCAAATTACCTTTTCCAACATCTTGATACGAAGAATTTTCGATACAGGCATCGATATAAACGTCATCCTGCTCATCTCCAATCCATTCGATTAAATCGTCGTTTCCTTGAAATTTAATTTCTTCGAATTTCACAGAATATACTTCATTGATAATTGCTTCATCATGTGGCGGAACAATTTGCGCCCCATCATTCCAATATACTTTATATCCGTTGTATTCTGGTGGATTGTGAGAAGCTGTTAAAACAATTCCTCCGTTACATTTTTTATCACGAACCGTAAAAGATAATTCAGGAGTTGGTCTGTGATTTTTAAACAAAAGAACTTTAATTCCGTTTGCTGTTAAAACATCTGCCACTAATTTCCCAAACTCTTTTGAATTATGTCTTACATCATAAGCAATCGCAACACTAATTTCCTCACCTTGAAACTGCTGCAACATATAATTTGCAAGTCCTTGTGTAGCCTGACCTAACGTATATTTATTTAAACGATTGGTTCCTACCCCCATAATCCCTCTCATTCCTCCGGTTCCGAACTCTAATTCTCTGTAAAAAGAATCTTCTAAATCAGGAGAGTTACTGTCAATTAATAATTGAACAGCATCTCTTGTTTCTTTATCAAAGGTATCGCTTAACCAAAGCTTCGCTTTTTCTAATGTTGTCATATGTGTATTTTGTTATTTTAGGCTGGAAGTTGGAAGCTGGAGGTTGGAAGTCTTCCATCATCCTGCTTCAGGCTTCTAGCTTTTTTATTCCTTTATTTGATTTCTGAAAGCTATAATTTGATTCATTAAGCTATAACTTTCATTATATAATTTATTAAATTCTTCTTCTAAAATATATTTTCTATTTCTCGCTTTGTACAAACAAGTTACTACTTCAGCTAATGATCGTATTGAATAGCCTAAAAATTTTCTAAACTCTAATTTAGACTGCAAAATACTTCCTTCCGAAATATTTAATGCAATAGAATCCGAAGCTCTTCTAATTTGAGAAGTAAGATTAAAAGATTCATCTTTAGGAAAATTTAGAGATAATTTGTAAATATTTTCTCCAAATACCATTGATAATTACCAAATTCTCAGCTTTTCAAATTTAAAACTCATTTCATCTGTATTGATTACTAATTTTGAAACTTTATACTAAGAAAACTTCCCTCATCCAACTTCTAACTTCCAACTTTTAGTTCAATTTCTTATTCTCTACTCTCGTAGTTTTATCAACTTTAAAAGCTCTAATTGGATCATTATAATACACAAATTTTGCTGTGTTTTTTACAGTTCCTTTCAGCGTATCTTTTACATTAACTTCTGCATAATTACCGTTTTGAGAATCAACATTTAGATTCACAATTTTCCAGTAAGGAGCTATTAAACTTGCTGTATCTGAGATTTTTATCACCGCATCTTTAGTCGCTCCTAAAAAATTAGCACGGCTTCTGTTCTGCATGTCAATTTCAGCTCTTCGCGTGTTCAACGAACCCATAAAAGTAGCGTAATTCTTCAAATTTAATTTGAAATTATCTGTTTTAATTTCACTCGAAATATTCATTTCCACAGAGTCTGAAATTGAAATTTTTTCCAAATTATATTTTGAGTAAATCGTGATATTATAAAAATCAACGCCCTTTGTTTTTCTGCTTTCTTTAATGGAAAGAGTTTTATCATCTACATCGATATCCAGGTTTCCAGCTATGTTTGGGTAAGTTTCTACTTCCACAAAGTTTTTCGGCCCTCTTGCATAAAATACTCTAAACTTTCCTTCAAGGTCAAGGTTTACAAATTCTTCAACATCAATTTCTTTTTTTTCTAAATTTCCTTTGGGAGAAATTTTTCCACAAGAAAATATAGCTAGTAAACTTACTCCTGCAACTATTTTTTTCATTATTTACTTTTTTTATAAAGCCATGTTAGTTTTTTACCATCAATATTCTTCAAAAGCAAATATTTTTTTTCAACTACAGAATAATTAAACTCTATGGGCTCAGGCAGATTAGAATATTGCATCACCAAAATATTATTTTTTAAAGTATAAGTACCCTCACTTTTATTTTTGCTTCCCAACGATGAAAAAGATAAATCATCCTTAAATTCTAGTGTACCAGTACCATACTCTTCTTTAATGTTATTCAACATTTTAGCGTCAACTTCATTTCTTTCACCTTCATTGATGCTGATAAATTCCCATCGAGAAGTTATCGGTGTAGTCTCTTTCACTTTCGAACATGATAGAAACAAAGTACATAGAATTAATAGATAAAATTTCATACAGCTTATATCACTTCGTCGATATTATAATTTTTATGTTCTCTGTTTGTACGGATAATCATTTCACCTAAAAATCCTGCAATAAAAAGCAAAGTTCCCATCAACATCATCGTTAGTGCAATAAAAAACCAAGGATTATTGGTGATTAAATGTCCATAAATACCTCTTGCTACATCAATCAGCTTTGAAATCCCCAACCAAAAAGCTGAAAGAAAACCTACAATAAACATGATTGTACCTACTGCCCCAAAGAAATGCATTGGTCTTCCGCCAAAACGACTTACAAACCAAAGCGTTACCAAATCTAAAAATCCACGAACAAATCTTTCCGTTCCGAATTTTGAGGTTCCGTAAGGTCTTGCCTGGTGCGGAACTTCTTTCTCGGTAATTCTTCTAAAACCAGCATTGGCAGCCAAAACCGGAATATATCGGTGCATATCACCGTACACGTCGATTGATTTTACGACCTGTTTTTTATAAGCTTTTAAACCACAGTTAAAATCATGTAAATAAACTCCTGAAACTTTTCTAGCTGCTGCATTGAAGAGTTTTGAAGGAATATTTTTAGTCATTACATTATCAAAACGCTTCTTTTTCCAACCTGAAACGATATCGTAATTATCTTCAACTATCATTTTGTAGAGTTCAGGAATTTCTTCCGGGAAGTCTTGTAAATCTGCATCCATGGTGATAACAACATCACCGTTTGCTCTTTCAAAAGCCGCATGAAGCGCTTGAGATTTTCCGTAATTTCTGGAAAATTTTATTCCGTGGATTTGTGGATGCTGCACTTTTAAATTCTCAATAATGCTCCACGACAAATCTGTACTTCCGTCATCGATAAACCAAACTTCATAAGACAAGTTGCTGGTTTTGCAAACGTTGTCGATTCTTGTAAATAACTCTTCGAGAGACTCCTCTTCGTTGAGTAACGGAATTACTATAGATAAATTCATTTAATTTTTAATAAAAATTAGTCTTGATTAATTTCTTCCTGATGGTTTGTTTTCTTTCTAAAAAACGCTCCAAAAAAGACAGACAAAATTACGTAAAATATAAGAATTGCGGCAAAATATCCTGAAAAATGACTCGCCGTAAGCATATCTTTATCTTTTATTGTCGCAGGATCAAATCTTTGAAGGCCTTCCTGATATTTTTGCTCTAGTTCGTCGATGTCTTTTTGGTGCTTCAAAATCTTTTTTGCCGACTGATATTCTTTCTCCAATTCAGATTTTTGACGATGTACATATTGATAGTTCAACAGCTTTTTTGCATCAGTATCAATGAAGTTTAAGAACGAAAAAATACTAACAATAGATAAAATCCCGCCTACAAACATGGGCACGAATGCTCTTTTAAAAGCTTCCTTAAAATTCATTTGGTGGTTATTCCAATGAGATTTTACAGACCAAAATGCAAATAAGACATATACGATTGGTAAAACAAAAGCATTGACTTTCAGCGTGGTATCAAAATATTCAACACCTGAAAAAAATGTGTAGACTACAAAAAAGATGGCCATGGTAACGGCATACAGTAAAATTCCTAGGGTAAGTGGACTTTTCGTCATAATTCTAATTTTTAGAAAATTTCTCAAAAAATATTGCTCTAAATTTCAGCGTTTTAGCTTTAATAAAGGGATTTTTAAAGATTTTTTCTGTAATAATATTTTTAATTTTAAAATAAGTTCCTATATTTGCAACGGCAAGTCCTAAACAACCAGCTCCTAAAAACCCTCCAGGGTGGGAACGCAGCAAAGGTAATTGGTTGAGCGGTGTGATTTAGGTAGCTTGCCATTTTTTTATTTTATAAAAAAGAGATTAAGATGATTTAATTTAAATTACTTAATCTCTTTTTTTTGTTATATATCGAAGCTTTCTCCGAGTTTAGGTAAAACCAATTCAACATTCTTATCAGCAAAATGTTTCGCCGCACTCTCATGATTGATTGCTATCGCAGGAAAAGTATCAAAGTGACATCCGATTACTTTTGGAGTTTTCAATAATTCTGAAGCTGCAAAAGCTGCTTTTCTCGCACACATTGTGTAATGACCACCAATCGGAAGAATTGAAAGATCTAAATCTCCGTACAACGCCGGAAACAGCTGCATATCTGCCATTACTCCTGTATCACCAGCTAAGTACACGTTTTTACCCTCAGGAAGTCTAAAAATATATCCTACTGGCACTCCACCGTAAGTTCCATCAGGAAATGAACTTGTATGATGCGCCGGAACCATTGAGATTTTAAGATCATCAATTTTTGCAGACCCACCAAGATTCACATCATCGGTGTTTTTTGCATTTTTAAAATACGCACAGATTTCTGGCTGACCAATAATCATAACTTCAGGATAATGCTGCAAAACCTCTCCTACATCTGCAATATGATCGCCATGAGCGTGAGTGATTAAAATATAATCAATTTTCTGAGCCGAGATATCAAATCCTGATTCAGCCTTTTTGTAATTGTAAAAAGGATCACATAAAATCGTTTTGTCTTTGTACGTGAACAAAAAACAATTTTGTCCTAAGTATTGTATTTTCATTTTATAATTTTTTTATAGTTTATTATGGGCTAATAACATGATCAACCTTTTTAGACATAGCGCTATTGTAATAATAAGTTTGGTAAGTGCAAAATATAATTATTATCAACTGAAATAGCAAAATGGTGATATTTGATTTTATTTTTTGTTTTAAAATATAAAAAGAAACAAAAAAATCAATCAATAAAATTCCCCCTAAAACAAATGGAGTTAATGCGATTTCAAATAAAGACAATTCTTCAAATATCAATTCTTTAATTAATAAAATAAAAAATAGAATTGGGATAATTACTGATACCCAAGAAATAATTTTATAGAATCTATTTTTCATGATATTTATTTCGCTGGAAATTTATCCTCTATTAATCTCAAATTAATCCCGTGTTCTAAATAAGCCTTGCAACCATCTAAAACGGTAGTAAATCCGCCTGTATTGTCATTAATAATCTTATAGAAATCTTCTCCAGTTTGGGAATATCCGTAACTTTTAATTACAACCAGAGTTCCTTTTTCCATTTGTTTAAACTCATAATCTACATTGTTTGAAAACAATCCCCACTCTGTTTTTATCAATTGATTTGGGATAATTTGTAAAATCTTAACCTCAGATTTTGCATTGTACATTTCCCACTCCCATGTAATTATTTTACCTTCTTCCAGTTTTCCGGTAGATTTTGTAAACCAGAAATTGGTTGTGATTTCGGGGTTTATAAATGCTTCAAAAACCTCTTGAACTGGTTTTCTGATTAACATCTGTACTTTAACGTAAATCTTCGAGTCCATTCTTTAATTTTTATAATGATAAGTATAGAATATATAATATTAAAATTACCACACTAGAGTTCAAAATAAACAATAATTTATTCTCATATTTTTTTCCAAAAATAACAACAGATGATGGAATGATTCCTAAATTTATTAAAAGAAAAAGTGGTAAAATAACATAACCAAATCCCATTGGTCCTCCATCGTCTTTTATTAAATTAAATGTTGCGGATATGAAATAGATATTTGAAATTAATATCAATATTGAAAAAATAATATTTAATATTTTCAACTTCATTATAAGTAATTAGCTAAAATAATTAAGACCTACAGCCGTTAAAACAGCCATCATCAAAGTCAAAATCCCTACTTGTTTCAAAAATGGATCAAGCTGCTTTGGTTCTTTCACCGCCATGATATTTCTTCTCAATTTCGCAACGGGAATCAATAAAATCATTACGATAAACACATAATAATTTTGCATCTGAATAAAATTATTCATCCCTAAAAACACAAGAATAAGAATCAATGGAAGCTGCAATAAAACCATTTCGTAAATCATTGCATTTCTGAAACCTATTCTCAACGCAAGACTGTTCTTTCCTGACAATCTGTCGCTTTCAATGTCACGCATATTGTTCAGATTTAAAACTGCCATACTCATCATTCCGATAGCCGTTCCCGGTAAAAGAATGTCCCAAGAAAAAGTTTTTGTAAACAGAAAATAACTTCCGCAAACTGAAACTAAACCAAAGAATATAAACACGAAAACATCGCCCAATCCCATATACCCATAAGGTTTTTTACCAACTGTATAACCAATTGCTGCTAAAATACTCGCGACTCCCAATCCGATGAAAATATAAAACTCATTCATAAATTCAGGGATAAAAGCAAGGTATAAAAGCGCAACTGTTGCTACAAATGACAAAATAGAAAACAAAATCACTGCGTTTTTCATTTGTTTTGCAGTAATTCTTCCTGAAGCCACCGCTCTTGCTTCTGCTTCACCAATTCTCTTGGCATCCGTACCTTTTACACCATCTCCGTAATCATTAGCATAGTTTGATAAAACCTGATACAGCAAAGTCACCACAAGTGCCAGCGCAAATATTTTCCAGTCCCAAATTCCTCCTTCTTCTTTTAGTTTCCATTTTGCAATGAAAGAACCCATGATTATTCCGCTTAACGAAAGCGGTAACGTTCTCAGCCTCGCGGCGTTTATCCAATTGACCATAATTATAATTGATAAGAGATAATTTATTAATGATATATCGATTATCATTAATAAATTATCATTTATTTTTTAGATGTTTCTATTTTATAGATGCAGTAATTCAAAAGTTTTTTAAGCTTTTTAAAGTTTAAAGCCACCATTTTAAAACGTCCTGCAGAGGTATAAAAAGTAATACTTCCTAAGTTTGTTTTCCGTTGCCAAAAATACTGAGAAATTTTCACAGTCTGAAGTTTTTCGACCTCAAAAGTTCGTGTATCGATGTCCCAAATTCCTGATTTTAATCTTATAAATTTTTCATTGTAAAACAATTTTAAATTTCTGAAAGCAATCAAAATGAATAACTCCGCTAATACAATGTATATAACTGCTAAAAACCAGTAGTTTATCAACAAATCTTTTTCAATAATAAAAAACAACAGCAAAGGAATAATGATAAACTGAAAATTATTGACAATAACTAATCGAAAATTAGGTGTCAAATTATTCTCAAAAACCGGATTCTCTTTCCAGATGGTAGAAATCAGCTTTCTTTTTTCATCATTATTAATTCCGGGAACAGCGGCAACATTTTTTTCTTCTTCTTCGTTTTTACCGATTTGGAGAAACTTCACAAAAGAAATATTCATTTGCTTCTGAATCCAGTTTTGTGTTTCGGTAATGACCTGTACTTTTGATTTGTTGACAATCGAGTTTCGGGTATTAAATAAACCGTATTCAAAAGAAAAACTCTGATTATTTTCGCTGATTTTAAAGTTGAAAAACTTAATCAATGTACGAACCGTATTAATCAAAATCCCAAGAATAATCACCACCAAAACAATCCCAAAAATGACTGGAATCGAAAATGCTAAAAACTGAGATTCTACCGTGTCATAATCTAATTGCGTGTCTAGTTTCGCTTTTTTTAGCAAGTTGGTGAGTTCAGAAAAACCATAAATCATTAAACTGACCAAAGCGAAAAAACTACGGACATAATTGGCAGTAATACCATATTTTAAAATGCTAAACGTCGAAATTTTGATTGAACGAAGCGTATTGACATCTTGATTTTCGGCAATCTCAGCACCTTCATGTACACTATTTTCGACTTTAACTTCCGTTAAAAGATATTTCTTAAGGTCTATCGCATTTTGTTTCGTTAAAGCAGAAATTTTCACTTCTTTTTCAGAACTTCCCGGGGTGTCGATTTCAAGTTTATAGATATTAAAAAACCGATGAACAAAAGGTTGTGAGATATTAACCTCCTGAATATTTTCTTTTTTAATTTTAGTTACTGACGTGTTGATGATTCCTTCGTGAATGACAAACTCTTCATTTTCTTCATCAATATAATATTTGAAATGATAATATTGTAAAACCGCAGAAACAATAAGAATTAAGAGCCCAGCAATAATGGCAAGCACAATAATCCAGGATTCGATTTTATCTTTTCTCACAAAAAAAAGGATGACAAAAACCCATAAGTTTTTAATCACCATCCCTACATTGTACAAGAAAAGCAAAACAATACCTGTTTTAGACTGCCGTTGAGGCTGAAAAAAAGAATTAAGCTTCTCCTCCATTTTCTAAATTTTCTTTGGAAATGGTTCCTCTGATGTGATTATTAATTCCTTCTGCAATATCTTCAGGCAAACCGTTTACGGTAATATCACCCCCACTCACTCCTGCCGTAAAAACAGAAACCGATTTTAAATGCAATAGTTTTGAAAACCATCCCTGCTCTACTTTAATATGCTGAATTCTATTGAACGGAACAATCGTTATACTTCGCTTCAGCCAGCCGTGTTGGTAGACTAAATCTTTTTCACGAACTGCATATTTTCTGAATTTAAATCCAATCAGCGTATTCAGAAAAAGAAAAGCAATCATTAGAAAAATTCCAGTAACAATTGCCAAAGCCTGAACTTTGCTTAAATTAAAATAAAAAAAGTAAAAAGTGACTGCTATTGCTCCAATTAGAAAAACAGAGAATAAAGCCAGATTAAATAAGATAATCTTAAGATATTTTGGCGAGACCGCCGTCAATTTTAAATCATCGAAATCAGGGATTTCAAGGTCGAAAATCTGAGGGTTTTGAAAGTTTTGTTCCATAGTGTAAAATTTCTCGCTGATATTGCAGATAAAGCAGATTTTAAATTATTTCAGGTCTTTTTAAGGTTTTAGAAAAAATTATTAAATAACCCCTTTTTGATATAATTCTAAACTTATGAAAAGCATCTAAACAAAATAATAGGTAATGAAATCACTCATTACCTATTATTTTGTTTAGATTTTAAGAAATCCACTGGTCTTTTCCGAAGTCTGGCTTTCTTTTTTCAAGGAAAGCATTCCTACCTTCTTTTGCCTCTTCCGTCATATAAGCTAAACGGGTTGCTTCACCTGCAAAAACCTGCTGACCAACCATTCCGTCATCGGTAAGGTTCATCGCAAACTTCAGCATTCTGATAGACATTGGAGATTTAGCTAAAATTTCCTGAGCCCATTCGTAAGCTGTATCTTCAAGCTCATCGTGAGGAATTACAGCGTTCACCATTCCCATATCGAAAGCTTCCTGTGCATTATAATTTCTTCCTAAAAAGAAAATCTCACGTGCTTTTTTCTGTCCGACCATTTTAGCCAGATAAGCAGAACCGTAACCACCGTCAAAACTTGTAACGTCAGCATCGGTTTGCTTAAAAATAGCGTGTTCTTTACTTGCCAAAGTTAAATCACAAACTACATGAAGCGAGTGACCACCGCCCACTGCCCAGCCCGGAACCACTGCAATTACCGCTTTCGGCATAAAACGAATTAATCGTTGAACTTCAAGAATATTTAAACGGTGTCTTCCATCTTCGCCTACATAACCTTGCTGGCCTCTTGCTTTTTGGTCGCCTCCGCTGCAGAATGCAAAAACTCCGTCTTTAGAACTTGGCCCTTCTCCTGAAAGCAAAACCACGCCAATAGAAGGGTCTTCTGAGGCATCATAAAAAGCATCGTACAATTCTGAAGTTGTTTTTGGTCTGAAAGCATTACGGATTTCTGGTCTGTTGAAGGCAATTCTTGCCACTCCGTTGCATTTTTTATAAGTAATATCTTCGTATTCCTTCACGGTTTTCCACTCGATCATTTTGTAAAAATTTTTCCCAAATATACGGAATTAGAGAGAGAGTTTTATGATAGTCGCTGTTGAAATATGAAGAATGAGTAATTGGCAATAAGTAATATTATTAGTTCTAAAAAAATGAGTTTGGTTTTACAAAAGTTTAAAATAATGTTTACTAAGTATGATAACTTTCGTCGGTTCGGATGAAATTCTGAAAAAAATTTTATTTATTAAATCTAGTTTTTTTCAAGAAGAAAGGAAGATAAAAAATGTTTACAATATTTAAAATTAAAAACCACCTCTTCTGAGGTAGTTTTTAATTTTAAATAAGTCTAGACAATTTATATTTTATTTCATTTATAAATTCACCCGTAAGATTTTTAATACCTTCTAAATTGAAAATAAGTTCGTCTAATTGTTTATCTAATTTTCTCTTTGATGCATTCAGATTTGACTGTAATCTCGGTAATGTTTTTACTGTAGCTTGAAAACCAGACATTCCTTGTATTGCAAAAGGAATATTTTTATAAAGACCTTCAGTAGCAATTAATATAGATTCTAAATTTTGTTTATGATGTTCTTTATCTAAATCTTCCATACTATTTATATATTTTAATCCTATATCTATCGCATTCTGAAAATTATTATAAAAAATAGAATTTTCAATCTTTACTTTATCAGAATATCCATCCATTAGCTTTGAAATCTTTTTGAATAAATCAATCATCTGAAACTTGTTAGGATTAGGGTAATTTATTAATCTCTCAATTTCTTCAGATTTTTTCGCAAATTCAATTCCAATATTTTTCGTACTTTCATTAATATTCAGAATGGAATTAGTAGAAATCATTAGTAAAGATTCAAATTCAACTAAATAATCAAACACGCCGTAATCTTCATCTAAAACTAAATTATCATTAAAATCTTCAGACTCTGAATTTTTTAAAATGACCCCTTTCTCATAATTAGGTTGAAATGATTTCAAATTATCAATTCTCTTAGGTAGGTGAATGCGAAGACTTGTTTTTAAATCATCAACATCATTAAATGAACTATAGAAAACATTATTCTCTTTTAAGACTTCTTTAAACTTTTTTATTTTACTTAATTCCTCGATGTTTATATCATCTAACCTAAGTGGTGGTTTATTTTTAAAATAAAATAGTATCTGTATGTTTTCCTTATTTTCGAATCGCTTTATGGCATTTAAAAATTCCTCTTCTGTTCCTGAATTAGCTACATTAGTTTTTGTTCCAAATTTTTGCCAAATCATTCCTATAAAAATATCATAATCATTACCTATGTCTTTACTTATTAAATCTTGAGTATATGTATCAGTAATACCTGGAGCAGAATGTGTTTCCCACTTTAATAATTCCAACACTAAATTATCTCTATATCCATAGGTTAAGTTTATTTCTTTAATCACATTTTCAACTTCAAATCTTTCTTCTTCTAAATCACCTGGAGAACCTAGAAAAATTGTATACTTGGTAATGTTTTTTGCCATATTTTTTTTGTGAAATTATAAATTTAGAAGTAAACAATATTATGGGAATCCGTATTTCTAAAATATTTTAATTAAAAGCCAACTCTCACGAATTGGCTTTTCAATTTATAACTTATCCAAAATCTTTTTTGGAAGAACTTTTATCAGTTTCTTTTTATATTCTGCATCAGCAAAAACCACTTTCCAGCTTTTCTTATCCTTTGAAACAGCAACCATTTTCATGGGAGCGTTAATGACATAAGCACCTTCTTTGGCGAGATATTCTACCGTTCCTTTGCCATATTTTTTAGTAAGCATTTCTGAAATAGACTTTTTCATCTCTTCACCCATCGAGCTTACATCGGCTTTCAGCTTTAAATAATAACTGCTGATCGAAAAGTTTTCACCATCTATCAATTCTGGTTTACCTACCGAAATAAATTTCATATCTAAAACATCAATTTTCACAAACGGATTATTGTAGGTCATATTCAGCATTTGTGTCAACTGGTCTTTATTTGCTACCGTAAAAAACTTTGGATAAATGCATTCTACCGTTTGATCTATTTTTTTGTATTTAATCGTATTGACAAAATAAACCATCGATTTGCGTATTGCCTGATCATCTGCATTAGTTTTTGTTTGAGCTAAAGAAAATAGTGAAATAAAAATAAGCAGCGCGGTAATTAATTTAGTTTTCATGAAATGATTTTATTTAAACATTATAAAAGCCACCTCTTTCGAGACGGCTTTCAAATATATTTAAAAATTTCCGATTAAGGAACTTTTACCAATTCTACATCGAAGATTAACCATGCGTTTGGTGGAATAACTCCTCCTGCACCTCTTTCTCCGTAACCCATTGCTGGTGGAATCAATAAAGTAGCCGTTTCACCTTCTTTCAATAATAAGATTCCTTCGTCCCAACCTTTGATTACTCTACCTGTTCCTACAGGGAATTCTAGAGGCTCATTTCTTTTGAATGAAGAATCAAACTCAGTTCCGTTTGTCAATTTACCAGCATAATGCACCTGAACGTTATCTCCAGCTTTAGCAGCTTTTCCTTCAGTCTTTTTAGTGATTTTATAGTAAAGACCAGATTCAGTTACCTGCATTCCCGCTTTTAAATCTTCAATAGCTTTTTTTGCATCAGCTTCAGCTTTTTCAGCCATTGCTTTGTTGTTTGCAGCAATTTTACCTTTCCCTTCTGTAAAAGTTTTTGCAGCATCATATCCTTTGTACTCATCTCCTTTGCTGAAAATGCTTACTTTTTCTAATACGATATCCGTTTTTGGCTTGTCTTGTGCTCCTTTTTCTACATTAGCAATTGCATCAATTACATCGTCACCTTTTACTACTTCACCAAAAATAGTGTGTTTTCCGTCTAACCAAGGAGTTGCAATTTCAGTAATAAAAAACTGAGAACCATTGGTATTCGGACCAGAATTCGCCATAGAAAGAATACCTTTTCCAGTGTGTTTAAGGTCGTTTTTCTCGTCTTCAAACTTGTATCCTGGGTCTCCCATTCCTGTTCCTTTAGGATCACCTCCCTGGATCATGAAATCTTTGATTACTCTGTGGAAGATTGTTCCATCATAAAAAGGAACTCCTTTCGCCTTAGATTTATTATCTATTTTCCCTTCTGCAAGACCAACAAAGTTAGCCACAGTTACTGGTGATTTTTTGTCTTCAAATTTTACAATAAGGTTACCTTTTGTAGTTTGAATATTAGCGTAAAGTCCGTCTTTAAGCCCTTCGTAAGTTTCTTTGTCTACGTTCATCTTTTTATAAATTGGGGTACAGCTTAAAAGCGAAACGCTCGCCGCTGCTAAGATTATATTTTTGTTTAAGAATTTCATTTTACAGTGCTTTTAATTTTATAATTAAAGGAATATCGTTATCAATTTTATTTTCGTCTCCGTAGGTTCCGTAAGCTAATGATGACGGTACAAGAAGCGTTACTTCTTCACCGTTTTGTATATATCGAAGTGCGTTTTCAACCGCTTTAAGTTCATCAAAATGTCCGAATCTCGCATCGTTTCTGCTTATGGATTTATCATAAATTTTAGTCTGATCAAAATCGTAAAGATCATACGAATACGAAATAGTAGACTCATCAGGTCTTCTTTCTCTTTTGTCAAAACCCTCCACTGTCGTCCAATAATTCAGTTGTGTGGGAAAGAATTTAACGTTTTGACTTGTGATCCAATCCTGAATTTGTTGCCTTTCAACCGTATTGAGATTTTTCATTCTGTTTTTGGAAACATCCAAATCGTTTTGGTTCAAAACACCGCCAACCGGTGGATGCACCGGGTTATTTCTTTTACAGCTCAGTAAGCTTAAAATGGATATAAAAAGTATTTTTTTCATAAAAACTTTTGCGAAAATAAGCATTTCGGGAATGATTAACAAAAGTTGTTGAATTTATTGAAATAAAATTTTGACTTTTTTAATAATTAAAGTTGCTTAAGATAAATTTTAAGCTCTCGCAGATTTTAATGATTTAGCAGATTTAGAATCAAAAAAAATAGTCTGCCTAATCTGAAAGATCTGCTAGAAAAATTTTCATTAAACTAATTCATTTTAAAACAAAAAAAGTCGGGAATAATTCCCGACTCTATATTGATATTTAATTGTAAAAATTAAACTGTTTCTAATGCATGGTCAACCAAAACTCTCCATCCGAAAGGATCTTCAGAAAGATTATTTTGTAGGTTTACTAAGTCATTTTTAAGGATTACCGCAAAACTTTCTTCGTCTGAAAGTCTTGGTAATTCAAGCTTTTCACCATTATGTCCTAAAGCCTGGAAAACTGTAGTAACAACTGCTGTTCCTACTCCCCAAACTTCTTTCAAAGTTCCGTTTTTCTGGGCTTCTACCACATCTTTTACTTTAATAGGCTCTACTCTTACATCAAATCCTCTTTTCTTCGCCAATTGAATGAAGCTATCTCTTGTAACACCATCTAAGATTTTCTCTGAAGTTGGAGGGGTAAAGATTGTATCGTTAATTCTTACGAAAACATTCATTGTTCCACTTTCTTCAAAATACTCGTGCGTCGCATCATCAGTCCAGATAATTTGATCATAACCTTCTTCCATTGCCAATTGAGTTGGGTAGAAAGAAGCCGCATAGTTACCTGCCGCTTTAGCAGAACCTACACCACCACTTGCTGCTCTAGAATAGTGATCAGAAATTTTCACAGATACAGGCTCAGTGTAATACATTTTTGCAGGTGTTGCTACAATTGCAAACATATATTTATTAGATATTCTTGCTTTTAAAGCTTCTTCCGTAGCAAAAATTAATGGTCTAATATATAAAGAATTACCTTCTCCTTGAGGAACCCATTCTCTGTCAATATCAATTAAAGCTTTCAAGCCTTCTAAAAAGATTTCTTCTGTAACCGAAGGCATCGCCAAACGATTTGCAGATTTATTGATACGCTCAAAATTCTTCTCTGGCCTGAAAAGGAAAACCTGTCCGTCTTTATCTTTGTAAGCTTTCATACCTTCAAAGCAAGCCTGTCCATAATTCACTCCCATCATCGCAGGTGTAAACAATAAAGGCCCGTAAGGAACCAATTTTACCTCGCCCCATTTTCCATCTTCGTACTCACAGATGATCATGTGATCGCTGAAAGTTCCTCCAAAAGAAAAATTATTGGGATCGAAAGTAGAAATTCTAGAGTTTTCTGTTTTTTGAATTATCATTTCTTAAAATTTTTATGATGTTCTACAAATTTAACATAATTTTTCAAATATAAAAATTTTAGATTAAATTTGAAAAAAATTACATTGGAAAGAGAGATTAAGACTACAAACGACGGAAGCAAAACATTGTTTATCAATGAATTAAATGAAAACTATCATTCTCATCATGGCGCTCTTCAAGAAGCCGAACACGTATTTATCAAAAATGGACTAAATTTAATAAATGATTACGAAATTAACATTTTAGAACTCGGTTTTGGAACAGGTTTGAATGTTTTAGTGACAATTAATGAATATTTAAAAACTGACAAAAATCATGTCATCAACTATTTTACGCTTGAAAAATACCCTATAAATGAATCTGAAATTGACAATTTGGCGTATTTCGAACTGTTTGATAACCCTGAATTAAAAAATATTTATCAAAAAATTCATCAATCTGAGTGGGAGAAATCGGTAGAAATTACTCCGGGTCTTAATCTACATAAGATACAGTGTGATTTTTTCGACCTTAAAAACATTGATTTACCGAAGATTAACCTTGTCTACTACGATTGTTTTGGAGCAAGAGTACAGCCAGACCTTTGGGAAATGCCTTTATTTGAAATGGTTGCCGATAAAATGAATGTAAACGGACTATTAACGACCTACTCTTCTAAAGGGAGTGTAAGAAGAGTTTTGCAAGACCTTAATTTTAAAGTTGAAAAAAAACAAGGGCCTCCCGGAAAAAGAGAAATGATTAATGCAATAAAGTTATAAATATGGTTAATTGTTAACTGTTAATTATAAATGATAAGTGACAAATGATAAGTGATAAGTGATAAGTGGAAAAAATTAATCTATAAAGTCTTACGATTTTTTTTAATTTAAAATTCATAACTCATATTTGATAATTAATCATTGACAATTGACAACTATTTTTCCCTATTTTAGCTCATCTAAATATGATTTATGATTAACAATTTTAATGTAAGAGTTTATGCGTGCGTTGTAAAAGACAAAAAAGTTCTTACCCTTTTTGAAGAATACGCAGGAGAAGCTTTAATGAAATTCCCCGGTGGCGGTCTTGAATATGGAGAAGGATTAACAGATTGCCTGAAGCGAGAGTTTGAAGAAGAGCTGAATGTAAATATAGAAGTTGTAGAACATCTTTACACACAGGAAGATTTCTTGGTTTCCCGCTTCAAAGAAAACGAGCAGCTTCTTACTATATATTATATGGTAAACATTATTAATGAAGAAGACTTCATCATTATGGATCCATGTATTGAAAAAATAGACTGGATTTCTATTGACTCGGCTGAAAACCCCTTTAGCTTGCCAATTGACAAAATTGTTTTCGATAAACTGAAAGAAAAATTCCTGTAAATATTTACAGGAATTTTTCTTTATTTAGAAACCTTAAAATCATTTGCTCCAGGATAGGGTTGCAAATACCCAGAATTCCAATTGGATTGCAAAAGCGATTCTAAAAACTCATCTGTTCTGTTTTTATGAGGATTGTAAGGGTCTTTCAAATCAATATCTGCCATTTTCCCTTTTACATTCCACCAAAATGCACTCCATCCACCGCGTAATTCTCTAATGATTTCGAAAACGTTTTTTCCTGTTCCTCTATTCATTAATTTAGCAAAAACCTGACCTTCTGTGGTTGTTAAGTCTCGCAATTGCTTTTCATACTGGTCAGCCAACATATTTTGTCTGTCTTTTACGTATTTTCTTTTGGCAGCGCTATCCAAATTATTCATTTCTCCCTGAATGTCTCTGTATTGCTGCAAAGCAGTTAGAAATAATGGGTACACTCTATATAATTTCTTATTTAAAAAAAAGTAATAATTTTTATCGAGTTGATTATTAAATTTAGGTTTGTTTAAAAGCACCAACTCATCCATCACGACGACAGTTTCACCATTGATTTCGTAGAACTTAGCTTTTTGCCTTGCATCGTAATAATATTTATTACCAAACTCATCCGTTTTCAATTCTTCCGGTGGATACTGACTGAGAGGCTTGATTGTTATAGAATCTTTGCCTTGTCCGAAAACACCAATTGCAAAAAACAGGAGAAAAAGGCAGGCGATTTTATGAAATTTCATTATTTTTACACGTATTATAACAAAATTTGATAACAAAAATCATTCCCTTTATATGAAATTCGAAAAGAAATCTTTGAAATTTTTAGAGAAATATTTAAACACTTCATCACCAACAGGTTACGAGCACAACGGACAAAAAGTTTGGATGGATTATATCACCCCCTATGTAGATAAAGTAGAAGTTGACCACTATGGAACATGCTACGGAATTATCAATCCTGAAGCAGAGTTTAAGGTGGTTATTGAGGCACACGCAGACGAAATCTCATGGTACGTAAACTATATTACTGATGATGGATTAATTTACGTAATCAGAAATGGAGGTTCAGACCAAACCATTGCGCCTTCTAAAGTAGTACATATCCACGGTGAAAAAGGAATTGTAAAAGGAGTATTTGGCTGGCCTGCCATTCACACAAGAAGCGCTAATCAAAACGAACCGACTCCAAAAATCGACAATATTTTTATCGACTGTGGAGCAATCACAAAACAAGAAGTAGAAGACTTAGGGATTTTCGTAGGATGTATGATTACTTACCCTGATGAGTTTTTTGAAATGAACGACCGTTATTTTGTTTGCAGAGCATTAGATAACAGAATTGGCGGATTTATGATTGCAGAAGTCGCAAGACTTTTAAAAGAAAACAAAAAACAAATTCCTTTCGGGCTATACATTACCAATTCGGTACAGGAAGAAGTTGGTCTTTATGGAGCAGACATGATTGCAGATACTATTAAACCTAATATCGCAATTGTTACCGATGTTACCCACGACACAACGACACCAATGATTGAAAAGAAAAAAGAAGGCGACCAAAAATGTGGTGACGGTCCGGTTGTATTTTTCGCACCAAGTGTACATCATACCATCAGAGAATTGATTATTGACACCGCAAAAAGCAAAAAAATACCTTTCCAAAGAGCAGCAGCAAGCAGAGCAACTGGTACAGATACAGATGCTTTTGCTCATTCTAACGGTGGTGTACCAAGTGCTTTGATTTCCTTACCTTTGCGCTACATGCATACAACCGTGGAAATGGTCTCTAAAGAAGATGTAGGAAACGTTATTCAACTTATCTACGAAACCCTTCTAAAAATAAAGCCAGAAATGAAGCTGAAGTATCATTAAAAAAAAGAAGTTAGATATTAGACTTTAGAAGTTAGTTAAAAACTAATGGTTGATTTCTAATATCTAACTTCTAATATCTAACTTCTAATATTTAATATCTAAGTAAAGTAAAAATGAAAACAAAACTTATCGCTCCTTCCCTATTATCCGCAGACTTTGGGAATCTGCAGAGAGACATCGAAATGCTTAATAATTCTCAGGCAGACTGGTTTCATATTGATGTGATGGATGGTAGATTTGTGCCTAATATTTCTTTTGGATTTCCTGTAATGAAAACTGTACAGCAACATGCAAAAAAATTCGTAGATGTACATTTGATGATTGTAGAGCCTGAAAAATATGTCGATGAATTTATCAATCACGGAGCAGATTTAATTTCTGTACATTATGAAGCTTGTACTCATCTTCACAGAACAATTCACCACATTCAGAGCAAAGGGGTAAAAGCTGGGGTTGTTTTAAACCCTTCAACACCTGTATTGCTTCTTGAAGATATCATTGCAGATGTAGATTTAGTTTTACTAATGAGTGTAAACCCTGGATTTGGCGGTCAAAAATTCATCGAAAATACTTATAAAAAAATCGCTGAAACCAAAGACCTTATTTTAAGTAATAACTCTACAGCCCTTATTCAAGTGGATGGTGGAGTAAATCTAGATAATGCATCTAAATTGTTTGAAGCTGGCGCAGATGTCTTGGTTGCTGGAAATGCTGTTTTCTCAACAGAAAACCCTGAAAGAACGATTGAGCTTTTAAAAATTTAAATAAAAAAAAGACAGTTTAATCAACTGTCTTTCTTCCCATTATTGAGAAAGAGTAATTATATGGTCGTTAGTTTTCACGTTTTCGATTCAGATATCAGAAAAATCTGACTTTCTGTTTTTTGCTGATATAAAGATGGTAAAATACAAAACATCAACCTATCCGTAAAAACACTGAAATTTTAATTAATAAGCATTTATTTTAGTTTTTATTCTAAACATATCGCAATATCAATTAACAAAATATCAGATAAATTACAGTTATTTATATCGAATCTAAATAATCGCAATTCTGAAAAATCATTTTTTTCCTGATATTAAGAAAGTCAAAATGACAGACAACTACCTTCCAAAATAATATCAAAAAAAAATCCGGAATAATTTCCGGATTTTTTTTCGTAAAGTTTTAATTAAAAAATCTCTCTTCCTGAAAAATGGAATTGAGCTTCAATTAATGCATTTTCGTTAGAATCAGAACCATGTACTGCATTCTCTCCAATGCTTCTAGCAAACATTTTTCTGATAGTTCCTTCTGCTGCTTCAGCAGGATTAGTAGCACCAATTAAAGTTCTGAAATCTTCAACTGCATTGTCTTTTTCCAAAACTGCTGCAACGATAGGCCCAGAGCTCATAAAATCAACCAATTCACCGTAAAAAGGTCTTTCTGCGTGTACTTCATAGAATTTTTTTGCATCAGCAACAGTAAGTTGAGTTAATTTCAACGCTTTGATTTTAAATCCACCTTCTGAAATTTTTCCTAGAATAGCACCAATATGACCGTCAGCAACTGCATCTGGCTTAATCATTGTAAATGTAATGTTTGACATAAGTAAATATTTTTTTAATGGCGCAAAATTACAAAAAATATCCAAAATATAATTTTAATTTAATTTTAACATTAAATAACTTTCAATAAAAAATTTAAAAAACATTTTTGGCACGGTTATTGTTATTATTAATTCGATTCTCATGTTTAATTTGAGTTTTCATGGTTATTAGTTTTTACCCAGCTTCGGCTGGGTTTTTTATTTACATTAAAAGGCTAATTTAATTATATAATTCGCAATTGTAAAACAATATATAAATAGGCACAACAAATTATTGCTTCAAAATGAACTAAAGCAATAATTGAAATTTTAAAAATAAGATAAGAATTACTTAGTTTCGAGCGTTTTCTTCCGCTTCATCCATAAGCTTAACGTAGGTAGAATATCTTGTAGTTTGAATTTCGCCAGTTTCTAAAGATTCCAAGACTGCACACTTTGGCTCATTCACATGAAGACAGTTGTGATATTTACACTCTTCTCTCTTTTTGAATATCTCAGGAAAATAATGTTGCACTTCTTCTTTTTCAATATCAATCATGGCAAATTCACGTACACCAGGGGTATCAATTACGTTTCCGCCAAAATCCCAAAAGTGCATTTGCGCAAAAGTAGTAGTATGCTTTCCTTTTAAATGAGTATCAGAAATTTCAGATGTTCTCAAATTAAGATTCGGCTGCATTGCATTTACCAATGTAGACTTTCCACAACCAGAATGCCCGAAAAACACTGAGGTTTTATCTTTCAGTAACTCAACAAGACTATCCAAATTAAGTTTAGAGTAAGAAGATATTTCCAAAGAATTATATCCAATTTCGTTATATAAAAATTCGATGTCTTTTACAATTTCAGACTCTTCTTCTGCCAAAACGTCCATTTTATTAAACAAAATAAGCGGTTTAATGTTGTACGCTTCACAGCAAGCAAGAAATCGGTCAAGAAAACCGAGAGAAGTCTCAGGATGCTTTAATGTAAAAATAAAACACGCCAAATCAATGTTTGACGCAATAATGTGCGCTTCTTTTGAAAGATTTACTGATTTTCGGATGAGATAATTTCTGCGGGGTTCAATTTTGGTAATCCATGCCACATCGTCTTGTTCCAATTGAAATTCAACAAAATCACCAACGGCCAAGGGATTTGTAAGTCTGGTTTTTATTAGTTTAAACTTTCCACGAATTCTCGCTTCAAAAATTTTTCCGGTTTCCGTTTCCAAAACCTGATACCAGCTTCCTGTAGATTTAATGATTTTTCCTTTCATACGATAAGTGCAAATATAAGGAATTAGGTTTTAGATAATAGGATTTAGTTATGTCAGATTACTGAATCATACATTCTAAACCCTATCACCTTTTTTAACCAATTTATTTATTAATCATAATACTGTTTTGTACCTCAATAGACTCTTCATGAATTGCCTTGAAAACTTTTTCAATAAAATCTTGCGACATTCCTGTCTCTGAAGCTTTTTGAGCAGCATATTCAGTAATTACTTTCCAACGGTCTGGCTGGAAAATGGCAATATCATTTTCTTTTTTCAGTTTTCCGATTTTGGCAGAAATTTTCATTCTTTGAGAAAGCAATTCAATCACTTGAAAATCCAAATCAGAAATTAAAGTTCTGTGTCTTCCCATTTCATCGTCAAAACCTGCTAAACCGGTATTTCTAACTTTAAGATTAGCAATCATTTCACCTAAAACTTCCGGCGTAATCTGCTGCGAAGCATCACTCCACGCTTCATCAGGATTACAATGCGATTCAATAATAGCACCCTGGTAACCGACATTCAGGGCTTCCTGAGTGATACCTGCCAATCCGGTACGATTTCCACAAATATGTGAAGGGTCAATCAATATAGGGACATTAGGAAACTGACTTTTAAAGTCTAAAGCAATCTGCCAGTTTGGATTATTTCTGTATTTTGTTTTTTGGTATGTAGAAAAACCTCTGTGAATCGCACCTAAGTTTTTAATATCCTGACCTAAAAGCCTTTCTAAAGCACCAATCCATAAAGCTAAATCGGGGTTTACAGGATTTTTAACCAAAACTATTTTCTCAGTTCCTTTTAAAGCTTCTGCAATTTCCTGAACGGTAAAAGGATTTACTGTAGAACGTGCGCCAATCCATAAAATATCAACATCTGCTTTCAATGCAGCATCTACATGATGAGCGTTGGCAACTTCTGTCGCTGTTTTGAAACCGTATTCTTCCTTTACTTTTTTTAGCCAGTTTAAACCAATTACCCCAACTCCCTCAAAACCATTAGGTTTCGTTCTCGGCTTCCAAATTCCTGCACGGAAAATAGGAACCTGCGCATTGGTTTCTTTAATTCTTTTGGCCGTTTCGAGCATCTGTTGCTCGCTTTCTGCACTGCAAGGTCCTGCAATAATGAGTGGCTGTGGAAACTGGTTAATCCAGCTATTTTCCAAATCTCTTAAATTCATATTGTTTTATATTTATATTTATATTTTAAAATTAGAGTCAATAGTATATTTATTATAAAGTTACTTTATAATTCTTTCAAAAAAATGTCGTACAAAAATTGTTGTGAAATCAGGAATCTAAGATTGAGTCCTTATATTTTTTAAGAAAGAAATTAAATTAGCTATACCAATAAAATCGATAATAACTTCTGAAATTTCTATAATAAAATGTAGCAAAAGAAAGATAACTGCTTAAGAAATAAGCAGGTGTAAAACTGATTGTTTGAGTAAAATCAGGTGTATATGTAAATTTGGAATGTTCCAATTTTTATACTGTATTTATCTTTGTCTTTGTAAATATTCAGCAAATATATAAAAATTATGATAAATCAAACCTCATTAAATCATCTAAATCTTTTAAAAGAGGATTCATCTCAACAAATTTCTCAAAGATTTTCTTTTTCGTCATGATTTCAATCTTAAGGTTTTCGTGGTCTTTATTAAATTCAAAAACGATAGAATGGTTGCTTACTTTATGTTTAAAATGATTAAAAAACTCAATACTTATTTTATCAAATTCTACTTTTGCAGAGTCTGACGGATAAGAAATTTGGATAACTTTTTCATCCTTTTTATGAAGCTTAAAAGCTTTTATAGCATTAAAAATAACCGGATCTTTGGTACGGAGTTGTTTCAAAAGTTCAGTCCACTCATTCTGAACATCGGTTTCGGTAAAGTGATGCTCTGGAAGGTTATCGGTATTAATGACAACTGCTTTTTCAGCTTCTTCAGTAGATTTTTCTTCTTTATTTAAGAAAGAATTAATGCTAAATCCTGATGAGATATTAGGCTTTGATAAAGGCTTCAAAGCTTTAGCAACAGGCTGTGAAGGTTGCTCAGGCGTTGCTTGAGGTTGAGGCTTTACTTCAACTTCTGGTTTCTTTTCAAGAGTTTGGGTAGGTAATTTAACTTCCTGTTTCTCCTGAAGGAATGGAGCTAGTATTAAGAACTTTTTTTTTTAGCTATTTCGCCAGGGGCTGAAAGAGAAGATAATTGCATTAAAGCAATTTCTACAGTAAGTCTAGGATTTTTTGAATTTTTATAATTGATATCTGCATGATTGCAAATTTCTATTCCATCGATGAGATTTTGAGGACTCCATTTTTGCCCTTGCTCCACAAACTTCACTTTAGTCTGCTCTCCTACTTCAATTAAATCTATCGTTGAAGAATTTTGAGCCATCATCAAATCTCGGAAATGATTTCCAAGTCCGGCAATAAATAAATGAGGATCGAAACCTTTTTTTACAATTTCATTAAAAGCAAAAAGTATTTCGGGAATTTTATTTTCTTTAGCAAAATCAACAATTTTTAAATATTGATCATAATCTAAAATATTGAGAACTTCTGCAGCTTTCGCAAGAGTAATATTCTTTTGAGAAAAGGTAGAAAGCCTGTCAAAAATCGAAAGAGCATCTCTTAATGCACCATCTGCCTTTTGTGCAATCAGATACAATGCATCATCTTCGTACTTTACATTTTCTTTTTCAGCAATACCTTTCAGATGATTCTGAATGTCAAGAATGGTAATTCTTTTAAAATCATAAATTTGACAACGCGATAAAATAGTGGGTATAATTTTATGCTTTTCGGTCGTTGCCAAGATAAAAATAGCATGAGCAGGTGGCTCTTCTAAAGTTTTAAGAAAAGCATTAAATGCAGCAGAAGACAACATGTGAACCTCATCAATAATATACACTTTGTACTGACCAACCTGAGGTGCAAAACGCACCTGATCTATCAATTCACGAATATCATCAACGGAGTTATTGGATGCTGCATCGAGCTCATAAATATTGTAAGCAAAACCATCTTCTGAGACAGAGCCGTCTTTTTCATTGATTTTTCTTGCTAAAATTCGGGCACATGTAGTTTTGCCTACGCCACGCGGACCGCAAAACAACAGCGCCTGTGCCAACTGGTTTTCTTCAATGGCGTGTTCTAAAGTATCTGTAATATGCGATTGTCCAACAACGGTATCAAACTGTTGAGGACGGTACTTTCTTGCAGATACTATAAAATTTTCCATTGCCCAAAAGTAAGAAATATAGTTTTAATTTAAAAATTTTAGCTTTCAAATTTTAGTAAACTCTTTGTTACTTTTGGGTAACAGAATATTATTTACTGTAAGCGTAGTCTATAATATCCACTAATGCTTTTTCAATTTTCTTTCGTCCCTCTTCAGTTTTCATTTCTATTCCGCAGAAAGTAGATCCATTATGACCTGTATAAAGGTTTAAATGATAAATTCCGGCTACTAAAATAGCAGTAATCGCTCGGTATTCTTCAGCTTTATCGCCAAAATGAGGATCGGTAATATTTTTAAAAAGCTCTTCTCCAACTTCTTCTCTTTGATCTAAAAGTTTTTTAAGAATAGGTCTGCTTTCAGACATTTCCCAAACTAAAATCTTTTGAAGTTCTTTATTCTTTTTTAGAGTTTCAAACTGGTTAAGAATTGCCAATTTAGACATTTCTTTTCCTCCATCAGACAAATCAACATCTCCTTCTGGTGCAAATTTACTCCAGTAATCCTGAGATTTAATGTATTCATCAATTAATTTGTCAGTACTTCCAAAATATTCATAGATTAGTTTTTTATCAAAACCAGCAACAGCAGCAATTTTGCTTACCATCAATCCTGAATATCCTTTAGTTTTCAAAATCTTCCCTACTGCATTGAGTAGTTTTTGTTTTGTTTTTTCTTTGTCTCTAATCGGACCTTGTACAACTTTTCTAGGCATCGTTTCAATTTATTTTGCTAAAAGCAATTAATTTAATATTTAAAAATCTTACACAACATCTAATCTTTTGTAAACAAAAGATTTAACAAGTTTGTCTAACAAATATACATCTCTTGTGTGAGAATTGTATAAGATATATTTTAATAAATACGATTTTTTTCATCATCCGGTTTTTGGTCTGCAAAAAAAACAAACAAATATTTTTAATCTTTAATTTTTTTTCAAATAAAAAGTGCAAAAATACTACATCCTAATCAAATAATAATCACATAATAATATTATTTTTTTAATCATAATAATCAAACATTATCATATGAATAAATTTAATACCATTTAAGTAAAATAATTACAACAATGGTATTATAATACATATAATATTACCAATTGAAAACACTTAATATCCTTAATTAAAATTACAATTTTTTTTAATATCAAACTATAAATCCTCAAAAGATATTTATAATTTTTTCTACCGCATTCCCTGCACTGTTGCACATTTGATACCAACTTCAATTTTCAAAGTAATTTCCGGTTTACAAGTTTATTTTTTTTGTGTACAGAATATTATCGGTCATTTTTATTTTCATAATTATCACGAAATGTATCTTTGCAACTGTAAACTGAATTTATTATTAAAAAAAATCAGTACATAATTTAAACTTAAATGAAAATCATCCCTCTAAAAGAAGGCAATTTTGTCGCCGACAAGTTTAAAAACTTTAAAATTCTTGAAGAAAATCCAGAAGCCAAAGGAGTAAAGATGTCTATTCAGCCATTTTTAATCATTACACAAAACGATTATATCCTTGTCGATACAGGCTTCGGTTGGAAAAACCCGGAGCACAAAATGGTTATAAATAAAATTTTACAAGAAGAAAATATTCTGAACAGCCAAATCACAAAAGTTCTCCTATCCCACTTGCATAAAGACCACATTAATGGAACTTTATTGAAAACAAAGCATGGATTTGAGCCAAATTTCCCGAATGCTAAAATTTACATTCAGAAAAGAGAGCTTGATTTTGCTTTTCAAAACCGAGGAAACCCATCGTTTGATTTTGAGATTTTAGAAGCACTCATTCAACAACCCAATATTATTTGGATGGAAGATGATCAAGGAAAAATAAATGATGAAATTTATTATGAAGTTGTGGGTGGCCACAGTCCTTTCATGCAGATTTTTAAAATTACAGAAAATAATGAAACGGCTTTTTATGGTGCCGATGATCTTCCACAGGAGTCTTATTTAAAATATCATGTAGCTTACAAAAGTGATTTTGATGGTAAAAAAGCGATGCAACTTCGGATAGAATGGCAAAAAGAAGCTATTGAAAACAACTGGAAAGTTCTTCTTTATCACGATCTTGAAAAAAGCATTCTGCAGTTTTAGCTTTTCATAAAAAATCTCCTGCAAAAATAATCACAGGAGATTTTTTTGGATAAGCAAGATTAATTATTGACTTACTGTATTTAAAAGTTCAATATCTTCAGAACTTAATTTCAGTTCAGGAGCAGCAAATAAAGTTTTCAGTTGAGATTCGCTGGTTGCGCTTACAATAGGAGCCGTTACTAAAGGATTTGCCAAAAGCCACGCTAGAGCCACAGAAGCTTGAGTAGTTTCTAATCTTATACTGATTTCATCTAAAGCTTTTAAAACATGAAGACCTTTTTCATCTAAATATTTCCTTACACCTTCTCCCCTTGCACTTTTCTTTAAATCTTCTTCATTACGATATTTCCCTGTAAGAAAACCTGATGCTAAAGACCAATAGGTAAAAACACTCAGATCATATTCTTTTACCAAATCTGCATATTGAGATTCGAATTTTTCTCTTTCCAGTAAATTATAATGCGGCTGTAGTGCAACATACTTCGGGAGATTATTTTTTTCAGCAACATCAAAAGATTCTTTCAATCTTTCAGGCGAAAGGTTTGATGCAGCAATATATCTTACTTTCCCAGCTTTTATAATTTCATCATAGGCTTCTAAAGTTTCTTCAACCGGAGTTTTTTGATCATCAAAATGCGTGTAATAAAGATCGATATGATCGGTCTGAAGTCGGGCTAAAGATTCATCTACAGATTTCAGAATATGTTTCTTGCTGATGTCAAAGCCATGCTCTTTTGTTTCGGAACCAACTTTTGTAGCAATCACCAAATCATTTCGGTTATTTCTCTCTTTCATCCATTTTCCGATGATTTCTTCAGACTGACCGCCTTTTCCGTTAACCCACCACGAATAGGTATCGGCTGTATCAATAAAATTAAATCCTCCAGCGGTAAACTGATCTAGAATATCAAAAGATTTCTTTTCATCTAAAGTCCATCCAAAAACATTTCCTCCAAAATTTACCGGCGCTATCAAAAGATCGGTATTTTTTATTTTTATTTTTTCCATAAAATAGATTTATATCATTTAAAAAAGTAGAGCTAATTTATGAAACAACCTTCGTAAAAAGGCTCTGGAATTTAGTTTTAATAAAAATTTAACCCATAGAAAATTTCGATTAAAAAATGTTTAAACTCAATCTTACCATCAAATTATTAGTGAATAAAATTTTTGTCTTACATTTGTTCTTTCGAATAAAGGAAATGGTGTCTTCCTTACCCAACCGCATTAAAAAAGCTGATGGCGCCTGATTAGTTGAATGTCTCACATTTAATCAGGTTAGTATGTTTAAAAAAAGTAAAAAATCAGTTTTTAGAATCCTCCTTATTTTAATCCGTTTATTGTTTAGAAAATATCCTTTTGTATTTTTTATAGTAAAATGGCTTTTTATCACTTCAATCATCGGGATTTGTATTGGGGCTGCTTCTGCTTTTTTCTTACAAACTTTAGAATGGGCAACGCAATTCAGAGAAAACCATTTATGGATTATTATTTTTTTACCATTGGGAGGTTTTTTAATTGGTCTACTTTATCACTATTTCGGAAAAGATGTTGAAGCGGGAAATAATTTATTACTAGAAAACATCCACCAACCATCAAAGACTATTCCCTTCAAGATGGCGCCTTTTGTATATTTAGGAACGATGATGACTCATCTTTTTGGAGGCTCTGCAGGGCGTGAAGGAACAGCTTTACAAATGGCAGCATCAATTGCTGATCAGTTTTCAAAACCATTAAAACTTTCAAAAGATGAAAGGAGAATTTTAATCATCTCTGCAATTGCCGCAGGCTTTGGTTCGGTTTTCGGAACACCTTTAGCCGGAGCGATTTTCGGATTAGAAGTTTCTCTTACAGGAAAAATTAAATACAAAGCCTTATTTCCTGCAATTTCCGCATCGCTAATTGCAGATTGGGTTACAAAATCCCTGAATACACACCATACTCATTATCTTATCAATTTTGTGCCTTCTATTTCTTTTCTAAACATTTTATATGCTGTAGCTGCTGGTCTTTTTTTCGGAATCTGTGCTGCACTATTCAGTAAAATTATTCATAAAACAGGTAACCTTTTTAAATCTAAAATCTCTTATCCTCCATTTAGACCTTTAATAGGAGGAATTATTGTTTTATTATCGGTCTGGTTAATGGGAACCTCAAAATATATCGGTTTAGGAATTCCCACAATTCTAGATTCTTTTTCAGAAGAGCTTCCGGCTTATGATTTTGCGTTAAAAGCGATTATTACCATTATTACTTTGGCTTCAGGCTTTAAAGGTGGTGAAGTAACTCCCTTATTTTTCATTGGAGCAACTTTAGGAAATGCTTTGGGATATTTCATCCCTTTACCGTTAGCACTTTTAGCAGGAATGGGTTTTGTGGCCGTTTTTGCCGGAGCTACCAATACACCGATTGCTTGTAGCATTATGGCAATAGAATTATTTGGATACGAATGCGCAGTGTATGTCATTATCGCATGTGTTGTTTCCTATCTGTTGTCCGGGCAAAACAGTATTTATAAAAGTCAAATTCTTGGCAAGTCTAAGCACAAAAGATATTGGAAAAAGGAGGAGTATCTTTAAAATATCTAAAAGCAAGTTTAGTATTTTACATTTTTTAACCATAAAAGAATCAAAATACTTTTTGACATCTACTCATTCTCCTTGTACATTCATCTATCCTATCTGTACCCATTACAAAATCATCTGTTTGTTGTGTAAATACATTTGCACTATCACAAACTCAACTGTACACTTCGCAATAGAAGCTGGTCGCCCTGTAAATTTATCTGTCTGTTCTGCAAATACATCTGACCTCTTCGCAAACTCAACTGTTCACTGTGCAAATCTATCTGTAGGTTGCGCAAATGCATCTGGCTTTATCGCAAACTTAGTTGTATACTTCGCAATGCTATCTGCCTGCTATAATAACCCAATAGAAACTAAGGCCGAAATTAATAAGTTCCGGCCTTAGAGGTAAAGTTTATTTTTGTAATTCTGGAATTACAATTTCATCTAAATTCATTTTAAAATCTTCTAACTGTCTTTGTATCTTATTTTTATCAGTCACAAAAAAAGAAGTGGTCTTAAAAAGAGTTTCATAATACGCTATTCCTTCAAAAAGATTAGCTTTAAAAGCTTTCCATTTTTTGATTTGAGAATTAGTGAGTTCTGCTGAGAAATCTGCAATCTCCTTACTTAGATGCTCAACATACATTTTTAGTTCATTAATAAACATATTCGATCGCTCGGCGTCAGGAAGAATATTTCCATTGCCGTAAATATGCTTTATCATTTCTGAAAGAGAAACTTCTTTATCAAAATAGGCTAAATTCGGTCCAGGGCAAACAACAACCCCTTGCTTTTCGCCTTTTATTTCAATTCCTTGTTCTAGATAGGCTGAATTTACCAAACCTACACACAAACATGCTTTATCGGTAATTTTCTTTTTTTCAGATTCAAATTGCTTCTGAGTAATTTCACTTTTTACAGCTTCAAGATCTTTCAGTTTAATATCCTGATATTTTTTTGAGGCAGTACACATTCCTTTTGGAGAATATTCTTTACTTAATGCCAATAGTTTTTTAGGACACGAGCTTCCAAATTTACTTTTTGCTTCTTTATGATGCTTCAAAATTTCATTTGAGGTTCCTTTTACCGTATTAAATGGAACTCCCAAAGGAGAAATATTGCTCAGATAATAATCATCTTGTTTTGATTTTACCAAAAGATCACGCGTTTCACGGTCTACAGATGTCGCCTCAGGAACCAGTAAAAATGGTGATCCCCAACCTACACTGTCAACCTGATAGTTTTCAATCAAAAAATCGTGTTCTTCAGAAGTTCCTACTCCGCCTTGAACCGTAATTTTCATTTCTAATGGCTCATTAGGAATATATTTTCCTTTCTGCTCAAGCGCTTTAATCATTAAAGAATGTGCAGAAGAAATCAATTCATCTTTCTTTACCCTAAATTCTTCCATAATTGGACCCAGCAACAAACCTTCTGTCGCAAAAGCATGACCGCCACAATTAAGTCCAGATTCAACTCTATATTCTGAAACCCAGAGTCCTTTTTTAGCTAAAAAATTCCCCTGAATCATTGCAGAACGGAAATCGCTTACTTTAAGAATGATTTTCTTTTTGATATAATTGTTTGAGCCTGGGAAGAAGTCATTAAACTCTTCAATATAACTGTACAAACGAGGATTCATCCCTGCAGAAAGCACCATTGATGATGAAATTTTACTCTGGGCAAAACCTCTGAGAGAAGCATGTGCATCATTAAAAATTACCGGAAGCGGCTCGTTATTGCGATAGTTATCTTTATCAACTTTAGTCATGATATTGACATCAATACTTCCAGGTGTAAGATTTTTTTCAATAAAACTTTTAATGTTTGAAGCAAAAGAATCTTTCTGATTCATGATATTCTGTAAACCACATTTCAGTTCTGACGTATTAGGCAGTATGGCCATAAAATGCTTCAGAGCGTCTGTATTTTTAGAAATTTCATCTTTAAAAGATTCAAACTTTTCTGTGACGATATCATCCATCATATCGAGATAATCTGTAATTCTTTTGGCTCTGTAATCTTCCGTTTTAGAAGAGATCCCCAAATAATTAAGATTGAATTTTTTACTGTAGAAATTTTTCATTTTCTCTACAATTTCGTCATCGATGATTGATATAACTGAAGAAATTCCGTATTGTGCAACACGAATAGGGCTGTCTATCGTGTAAGATAATCCCATAACGGGAATATGAAAACTGTGTAAAGGTTTATTAATCATTATTTTAAACAATAAATTTACTTTCATATTTCTATGAAAGTGATAATGATCTGAAAACCTGTGAATTTGTATTAAATTCTTGACAAATGTAAAAATTTAAACCTCACTATGCAACAAATAATAAATGATATTTTTCTGAGTTTTGTCTCTTATGATGAATAAATTTAAAACTAATTGAACAATTAAAGAAAAACCTAAATTAACCTTTCATATTGCTAAAAATCACATTAATCTATGATTATTTTTAGCATATTTTCACTATTTTTATCTTTTAATAATATAAGAGATTTATCTATTTTAATGACTGACTTAAGAAAAGTACTATTCTTGTTTTGCCTATTTTTTAGTTTTCTAATGGTAGCACAAAATAAAGTTACTGCTAAAGAGCTGAAAACCAAAATCAGCAACAATACCAAACTTTACAAGGCTAATATCGATGAAGCATACAAAGAGCTAAACAATCTCTTGAAAGAGTCTGTTATTCTGAAAGATTCCATTTCAGAAATGAAACTTCTGGATAGAAAGTGCAGGTATTTCTACAGTAAAAATATGATGGACAGCCTGATTATTACGAGTGAAAATCTTCAGAAAAAATCTCATCAATATAAAGATGTCTATTTTGAAGCGATGTCTAATATTTATATTGCAGAAACCTACTCTATCAATAAATTTCCCGATAAAGCAATCGCCTATCTTAACTCTGCTTACAAAATCCTACAAAAAGGAGATGCAAACAGCGAAAGGATTTTCTATGCAAAAGCTAATGTACTTAGCAGTTTTGCCAATATCTATTTAGATAAAAACCAACCTAAGGAAGCTGCAAAAAAAATTTACGAGCAAATTGAAAGCGGAAAAAAATTAAAAGACAAATACGAACGTGACAATTTTCAGTATCTGAATTATGCTAATCTTGCCAATATTTATAGCCAAATAAATGCTGACTCCGCCTATCATTACGCTAAAAAATCAATTTTAATAAAACCTGGTGATATTATTGACGACAAATCGATGATTGATAATTATTCTGTCATCGGAAAAGTTTATAAGGATAAAGGAAATTACGAAAGTGCTTTAAAAAACTTCCACAAAGCTCTCTTTATCAGCAAAAAAACAGGAACAGAAATCAACACCAACCAGATTTATCATTCTCTAAAAGAAATTTATGAAATTCTACAAGTAAATGACAGTATCAATTTTTACGGAAATAAAATTGAGCAATACGAACTGAAAGCTTTGAAAAGTAAATACAATTCTTTGCAGGAAGTTATTAATAAAGATAAAAAAGAACAGGAAAACTCTCAAAATGCTTTATGGTTCTGGATTGTTCCTGCTTTAGCATCTATTGGAGTAATTAGCTTTTTCGTCTACAAAAGAAAAGGCAAAAGAACTATTGAAACTAAAAATAATAATGAGATAAAGCCGGAAATCAATCTAAGTGAAGCGTATCATGATTTGATGAAGCTTTTAGAAAAAAGAGACCCCGCTTTTATCTTTGCGTTTGAAAATATCTACCCTGATTTTTCTTCTAAACTTTTAGCAAAAAGCTCAGACTTGCAACAATCGGAAATAGAATTCTGTGCTCTTTTAAAAATGAAACTGACCACTAAAGAAATTGCTAAAATCAGTTTTATAGAAACCAGAACGGTGCAGAATAAAAAATACCGAATCAGAAAAAAACTAGACATCCCTCAGAATGTAGACATTTACCATTGGATAGACCAGATTTAAAAATGTTTCATAATTCATCATAGAGTCGATGTAACAGCTTATTTTTGAAGAATTTACTTCATGAAAATCAATTTGAAAAATGACAAACAAATGATTAAAAATTAGAAGAAATAAATCGTATATATTAAGAATTTTTAAATTTAAATGGAAATAATTTCTCTCGCGGATTTTGCTGATTAAGCAGATTGATTCCTCTGTTTTTAATCTGCTTAATCTGTATAATCTGCGAGAACTATATAAAAAATGATTAAAAAAAAATCAAAAAACCAATCATACAGAGTTTAAATTAATAAAACTTAAACAGGCTCTAAATTAAATTTAGAAGAGTAAGGCTTTGATTTTTCAAAGTCTTATTTTTTTATTTAAATATAAAATAGTTTATAAAGATGTTTTATATATTATAATAAGTACATTTGTATACTATTAAAATAATTTAGACATGAATTATAATTTAGCAAAAGATGTTATTCAACTGCTTCAACAATTCGATTCTGAAAACACAAATTCTCAATACCCTCCTGATATAGAAGGGTTTAAAAGCTGGGTTTTTCACCAGCAAAAAGACAAACCTTCACGAAAAAACATTACTTGGGAAGGCAAAGAAAGCGGAAGAAGTCCAGAAAGTATCATCAGCACACTACTCGTTCACATGAATAGGTATGCGAAAACATACTCAAAATCAGCGATTGCCGGTTCAGAATTTTCGACTCAGGAAGAATTTATCTATCTGATTAATCTGAAATCTTTCGGTGAAATGTCAAAAACTGAATTGATTAAAAAGAATATTCAGGATAAACCTGTCGGAAACCTCATCATCACTCGTCTTATCAAAAATGGCTGGGTAAAACAAGCCGATTCTAAGACAGATAAAAGAACTAAAATTATCGCAATTACTCAAAAAGGGCTGGATGCGCTTGAAAAACAAATGGCAAACATCCGAAATGCTACTAAAATCGTAAGTGGTAATCTTACTGAGGATGAAAAATATGAGTTAATTGAGCTATTAAATAAGCTTGACCATTTTCACAATCCTATTTTTGGAAGAAATATTGAGAGTGCAAATTTAATAGATACGGTTTTTAAAGAAAATTCATTTAATGATAATTAATTATGATTAAAAAAATAGCAGTTATCGGTTCAGGATTTTCAGGACTATCAGCGGCTGCTTATGCCGCAAAACAAGGTCATGAAGTTCATATTTTTGAGAAAAATAGCAGTCTTGGAGGTAGAGCAAGACAGTTTAAAACCGATAATGGTTATGTTTTTGATATGGGCCCAAGTTGGTATTGGATGTCCGATATTATTGAAGGTTTTTTTAATGATTTTTGGAAAACTTCATCAGATTATTATGAATTAGTACCATTAAATCCGCAATTTGAAATGGTTTTTTCAGATGGAATTATGGCAGTTCCACAGGATTATTCAGAAATGAGAAATCTTTTTGAAAGTATTGAAAAAGGAGCAGCCAAAAAGCTTGATGAGTTTATGGAAGATGCTCAATACAAATATGAAGTTGGGATGAAAAATTTTGTCACAAAACCTTGTCATTCATGGTTTGAATTTGTTTCGCCAACGATTGCAAAAAGTGCATTGAAGCTAGATTTATTATCAAATTTCCATCGGTTTGTAAGAAAGTATTTTTCAAATCCGAAATTGATTATGCTAATGGAATTTCCTGTAATTTTTCTTGGAGCTGCGCCAAAAGATATTCCGGCTTTGTATAGTTTGATGAATTATGGAGGTTACAAACTAGGAACTTGGTATCCTATGGGAGGCTTTTATAAAGTCATTGAAGCAATGTCTGAAATTGCCAAAGGTGAAAGTGTTCAAATACATTTAAATTCAAATGTTGATGAAATTAAAATTAAAAACGGAAATGCAGAATCAATTGTTGTCAACGGAAATGAAATAGAGTTTGACACTGTCATTGCTTCATCAGATTATCATCATACTGAAGAAAATTTAATACCCAAAGAATATAAAAATTACAGCGAAGATTACTGGAAAAAGAAAACTTTTGCACCTTCTTGCCTGATTTATTATTTAGGATTTAGTGAAAAAATTCCAAACTTAAAACATCACACTTTGTTTTTTGAAAATGATTTAGATTTACATACGTCAGAAATTTATAAAGATAAAAAATGGCCTACAAAGCCTTTGTTTTATGCGTGTTGCCCTTCCAAAACAGATAAAAATGTAGCTCCAGAAAACTGTGAAAATGTATTTCTTTTAATGCCTATCGCTACAGGAATTGAAGACAACGAAGAAACACGGGAAAAATACTTTCTCGACATGATACAAAGACTTGAAAAGCACACCAAATCTTCAAATCTTTTATCAAAAATCGACTATAAAAAAAGCTATTGCATCAGTGATTTCAAAAAAGATTACAATGCCTATCAAGGTAATGCTTATGGTTTAGCCAATACGCTGAATCAGACTGCAGTTTTAAAGCCTTCACTGAGAAATAAAAAGGTGAAAAATCTTTTTTATACAGGTCAGCTTACCGTTCCAGGACCGGGAGTTCCGCCTTCGATTATTTCAGGAAAAATAGCCGCAACCGAAGCCACTAAATAACCAAGAATATGAAAAAACTTTTCGATGAACTATCTTATAAGATAAGCAAGCAGACCACAAAACAGTACAGCACGAGTTTTTCTTTGGGGATTTTGGCACTCTCCCCGAAAATCAGGAATTCTATTTATGCCATCTACGGATATGTAAGATTGGCTGATGAAATTGTAGACAGTTTTCATGGTTTTGACCGCACTACTCTTTTGGCAAGATTTCGAGAGCAAACCAATCAGGCTTTGGAAGAGAAAATCTCTTTAAATCCTATTTTACAGGCTTTTCAGGAGACTATTCATCGATATGATATCGATGTGCAGCTTATCAATCAATTTCTCAACAGTATGGAAATGGATTTGCAGAAAATCGATTACGATTCTGAACTTTATAAAGAATATATTCTAGGTTCTGCCGAAGTTGTCGGCTTGATGTGTCTTCATATTTTCGTCGATGGAAATAAAGAAATGTACGACAAACTGAAACCTTCCGCAATGAAGCTGGGTTCGGCTTTTCAAAAAGTTAATTTCTTGCGTGATATGAAAGATGATTATCAGATTTTGGGACGAACCTATTTTCCGAATGTTGATATTTCTTACTTTGATAACGTGGTAAAAGCTCAGATTGAACAGGAAATTTACGCCGAATTTAAAGAAGCTTTAGAAGGAATAAAAAATCTTCCCAATTCATCAAGATTTGGAGTGTATTTGGCGTATCGATATTACATTTCACTTTTCAGAAAAATAAAAAAAACTTCAGCAAAAAATATAATTAATCAGAGAATCAGGATTTCAAACGGAAAGAAATTTTCTTTGATGATGAGCAGTTATGTACAATATAAAATGTCATTTCTGTAAATAATTTAAATTTTAAAATATGGTACATCAATTAAAGCGTCAACAACAACTTAACTGCGATATAAAAACTGCCTGGAAATTTTTCTCTTCAGCCAATAATCTTTCAGAAATTACACCAAAAGATATGAGTTTTGTAGTGAGAACTCAGCTTTCTAATGATGAAATCTACGAAGGAATGCTAATTGATTATTATGTTTCACCTCTTTTGGGAATTAAATTAAACTGGCAAACCGAAATTACACAGGTTAATCATCAAGAAAGCTTTACTGATTTCCAGAAAAAAGGCCCTTTTAAATTGTGGAATCATTTTCATGAATTTATTTTGAATGATAAAGGAGTGTTGATGATAGACACTATAAGTTACGAATTGCCTTTCGGGTTTTTAGGTGAAATAGCCCATAGTGCAATGGTAAAGAAAAAGTTACAAAATATTTTCGACTACCGTTTTAAAATTCTTGAAGAAACATTTAATAAAAAATAGCATGAATTTTTTAATTGTTTTAGCGACATTTTTTGTGATGGAAGGTATGACATGGCTTATTCATAAGTATATTATGCATGGCTTTTTGTGGACGCTTCATCGCGACCACCACGACCATAGCAACGAAGGAAAAATGGAAAGAAACGATTACTTTTTTGCCATTTTTGCCATCCCGACGATTGCTTTAATGTACTACGGAACAATTAATAATTTTAACATATATTTCTATATCGCCATAGGAATTACGCTATACGGAATGGCCTATTTTTTTGTTCATGATATCTTTATTCATCAGCGTTTCAATATTTTGAAGAATACTAAAAACCCGTATTTATTAGCGATTAGAAGAGGTCACAAACAACATCATAAACACACTGGAAAAGAACAAGGTGAATGTTTCGGTTTTCTTTGGGTTCCTGTAAAATATTTTAAAATGTTTTTTAATAAAAACAAAGCATAATGTGGCATTATACGTATCTATCGATTAACTTTTTTACGATTATTATCTGTTTTATTTTTTCTTTTCATCCAAAGATTAAATTTCACAGGCATTTCAAGGCATTTTTGATATCTTCAGTCATTGTTGCTGTTTTTTTTATTGCTTGGGATGTTTGGTTTACGGCAAATGGAGTTTGGTGGTTTAATGATAAATATTTAATTGGTAAACGACTTTTTGGTCTTCCGATTGAGGAATTGCTCTTTTTTATCTGCATTCCTTTTTCTTGTGTTTTCACCTATTTCTGTTTAGATAAATTCTTCAAACTCGATTGGAAACCTTCCATTGAAAAGATTTTTGTAATCATTTCAATTATTTCGTGTCTTATTTTGGCAATTCTATTTAAAGATAAAATATATTCTTTCGTTACTTTTTTAACGACTGCAATCAGTCTAATTGTTCTTTATTTTATTTTAAAGGTAAAATCGATGGGCAAAGCTTCTTTTATTTATTTAATTCTAATGCCCGGATTTTTAGCTGTTAACGGAATTCTTACAGGAACCGGACTCGATTCTCCTATCGTTAATTATAACCCAAAAGATTTTATAGGTTTCAGAATTTTAACCATTCCCATTGAAGATACGGTCTACGGATACGAAATGATTCTCTGGAATCTTTTCTTCTTTCATAAATTAAAAAAAGATGAGCAAAATTAATATATTCTGGTTTCGCAGAGACTTACGACTTCAAGATAATTTAGGTCTGAATGCTGCTTTAAAATCAGACCAAAAAGTAATTCCTATTTTTATATTTGATACTGAAATTTTAAATCAGCTTGACAACAAATCTGACCGACGAGTTGATTATATTCATCAGGCTTTAGAAGGAATTCATGAAGAATTAAAAAACTATAAATCCGGAATTAAAACCTATCAAGGAAAACCGCTTGATATTTTTAAAGAAATTATCCAAGAATTTGATATTAAAACTGTTTTCTGCAACCGTGATTACGAGCCACAAGCGATAAAACGGGACAAAGAAATTGAAGATTTTTTAAATAAAAATAATATTGAATTTAAAGATTGTAAAGACCAGGTCATTTTCGAAAAAGATGAAATTGTGAAAAGCGACGGTTTACCATACACTGTTTTTACTCCTTTTTCAAAAAAATGGAAGGAAAAATTGTACCAGACTGAAATTTATTCAACAAATATCAATTTTGAAAATTTTCATTCATTTGAATCTAAAAATATTCTCAGTTTAAAAGAAATTGGTTTTGAAAAAACAGATATAGTTTTCAATGAACCAACTTTAGATAAAAAAATCATCGAATCTTACGATAAAAACAGAGATTTTCCGGCTTTAGACCAAACAACACGGTTGGGAATTGCATTACGTTTTGGAACAATTTCGGTCAGAAAATGTGTAAAATATGCTTCAGAACACAATGAAACATGGCTTAATGAATTAATTTGGAGAGAATTTTTCATGCAGATTCTTTACCATTTTCCGAAAGTTGTTACCCAGTCTTTCAAAGAAAAATATGAGAAAATTGAGTGGCAAAATAATGAAGATGAGTTTAAACTTTGGTGTGAAGGAAAAACCGGCTACCCTATTGTAGATGCCGGAATGCGACAGCTCAACGAGACCGGATTTATGCATAATCGTGTGAGAATGGTTGTTGCTAGCTTTCTTACTAAACATTTATTAATTGATTGGAGGTGGGGCGAAGTTTATTTTGCTGAAAAACTTTTAGATTACGAACTTTCTTCCAACAACGGAAACTGGCAATGGGCTGCAGGTTGTGGTTGTGATGCAGCTCCCTATTTCAGGATTTTCAATCCGAGTGAGCAAACCAAAAAATTTGATAAAGACCAAAAATATATCAAAAAATGGCTTCCTGAAAATTATTCAGAAATTGTGCCCATGATTGATCATACTTTTGCAAGAAACAGAGCATTGGAAACGTATAAAAAGGCGGTAAAAGATTAAATAGGTTAAAAACTGAACTTCATTTTATAATTGTTACGAAAAATTCATAATAGATTGGTATTTAACATACCACACAAATAATGCAAGGCATAGTATTTGCACATACTTCTAGAGTATCTATTATTAACCGCCATACCTAAATTAAAATGAAAGTCACCGATCTAAAGATTAAAAATCTTGTTGAATATAATCATGAGATTTTTACGATTACCGAAATATACCAAAATGACAACGCTTATTTTGTTAAAATAAAAAACGATTTGCAAACGATTTCTATTCCTGCAGAAAACATCAATCCTATTCAGATTACAGAAGATTGGTTAGAAAAATTTGGTTTCCTGAAAACGTATGCTTCGGATCAGCAAATTATCCGTTACGAAAGGCCAGAATCTTTCATTAAATATGATATTGATTTGAATTCAAAAAAGATTTTTGAAGGTTTAAAAATTTACGGAAATACGATAAGATGTAAATACATACACGAGTTTCAAAATATTTTCTCTTCTCTTTTTGGCAAAGAAACGACCATCTTTATGAAAAGCTCTTTTCACAAAGCTATAGTGTAGCAACTACATCAATTAAGTTTTATATATTTTAAATTTCCCTGGTTTTATATCGGGGATTTTTACGTTATTCTTATTTTATTGCTGGCTTCAACCCAATTCTTTTTATTGCAATTTTTACAATTTCCAGCATTTCCTTCTTCTTTTATTTCTGTAAAGCCACAAAAGGTACAAGAATAATGACCTTCCTTATTGATATATTGTATTGGATAATCTAAAGAATTCAACATAATCGGCAGGCCATATTTCACCTCTTTATCTTCATTAAAGAAAACGCTTATTTCACCGGAAACTTCCTCAATAGCAAGCTCAATTTGTCCTAAATGAGAAATACCTTTCACTCTTAATTCTGCAAAAAACTCATCACTTCCTAAGTTTTCTTTTTTAAAATTAGCAATGGCAAAAACTCCGTGTTCGATTAAACAAATTGCTTTTCCTTCAAATAAGTTTTCTATTTTTTTGAATCTTCCAATCAAAAAAGTTATTGTTGAATAAAGGACGATAATCACTACAAAAACAATGATGGAAGAAACAATTCCTACTTCTTTATAAAACATAGGGTCTCCGGCTGCTGAACCTAAGCCAATAATAACGACTAATTCAAAAATCGACAATTGCTTCACTCCCCTTTTTCCTAAAACACGAAGACTTATAATAATGGTAAGAAACATGATAATAGTACGAAGCACAATTTCCATAAGAAATCCCCAATCCTCAGTTCCTAGAAATAATTCTTTCCAGTTAAAATTTAAAAAAGTAGCTAAAAACATGATTTAATTTTAGATTCAGAGATTCAAAAAATAAGCCAAGAGAAATAGCAACATCTAACCTTAAATTTTTTTTCTATAAAATATTTCTTTAACTTTAGTAAAATAAAAATATGAAAAAAATAAGCATACTAATTCTTCTATTACTATCTATTTCAGCGTTTTCACAAAAAATTCTCGCACAAGAAAAGTATATAGGAACCATTGACGGAAAAATAAATATTTCATTCTATCTAAAAATCGAAGAAACAGGCTGTCCAAATATTATTGCTTCGGGAATTTATAAATACACCGACAATAAAACAGGAAATTGGATTCTTTTAGATACTACTTTTTCAGAAAAAGCTCAACAATATACTTTTGTTGAGCATTATAATACAGGAATTATGTTGCTAAAACGTAATTCTGATAACCTTCAAGGGTTATGGATTTCTCCAGACGGAAAAAAGCAACTTAAAGTCAGTTTAAAAAAGATAAAACATTCTAAATCTGAAATTGAAAAAATGGAAGATGAACTTGAAAAAGCCAACTACAATGCTAATGATTGCTAAACATTAATGATGTCGCGTTCCTTTTTGATGATAAGAAACTTCCGTTTTTGGTAAATTAAAATTCTCATTAAGATGTTGGTTATTAAAACCTGAATCAACTTTGCTTAAGTTCTGAGAAGAGTCTAATGGAATCTGAACACGCATTTTTTTACCGTTTCTAAAAACTTCACCTTCTGATGTTCTGTACATCTGATTCTCATTATATTGACAACCATCTGGAGCGGTAAATGTTTGTTTTTTATTGTTCATGCGCTGCTTTCTCTTTTTATTTAAAAAGACTAAAATTCCACCTGCAATAATACCTAATGTGATTTTTACTGAATTTTTCATAAACTAATATTTCATCAGATAAAACAAATCTATTGCCAACCATAAAATCTGTGGTATCTCTAAACTGTTATTTAAAACTAAAAAGACTGTCAGCAAAAACTAACAGTCTTAAAAAACTTGAGTTAAAAACATAGACATGACAAATATTGGATTGATACTATCTATAAACTCAAAATTATGCATACTGAATCTAAGATTTTATGATTTAACGCATAATGATGCTGTTTGCGTTATTTATTGAATAATAATTTATGATATTAATCAACCATTAAGCTGTAAATTTTTATATAGATTTCTTTTCCGCTTCGATAGGAAAGACTAATTTTGCGTTCAATATTTAGAATAAATAAAAATAACAATGAAAAAGATATTGTATTCTGCTCTATTATTGTTTTCGGTACTAATCAGTGCTCAAAAAAACACTTTACTACAGGCAGATTTTTGGAAATCTAAACCCGATGTTGAAAAAGTAAAGCACGAAATTGCCAATGGAAATAATCCGTCTGAATTCAACGGAAATACTTTCGATGCCGTTTCTCTTTCATTGAGTAATAAAGCTCCTTTGGAAACTGTAAAATTTCTTTTAGAGCAAAAAGGAAACTCAGTAGACAAATTGACTCATGATGGTAGAATTTACCTTCACTGGGCGGCAATGGCTGGAAATCCTGAAATTATTGAATATTTTATTTCTAAAGGTTCTGATGTTAATAAATTAGATACAAAAGGATTAACTCCGCTTGCTTTTGCAGCAGTATCTGGTTTAAACGACCCAAAAGTATATGAAGCTTTTTTCAAAGCCAGTGTAAATCCAAAACATCAATATAAAAACGGAGCCAATATTTTGCTTTTAGCGATTGGAAACGACAAAGATGGTTCTTTACAAAAACTATTCACCTCAAAAGGTCTTTCTATAAAAGATGTAGATGAAACCGGAGCAACCTCTTTTGACTATGCTGCAAGTTTAGGAAATATCGAGCTTTTAAAATCATTAAAAAATCAGGGTGTAAAAGCTTCAGATAAAGCTTTGGTTAATGCTGCAACAGGAACAAGAGCAGCTACCAATCCACTTGCTGTTTATCAATATTTAATTGATGAAGTAAAATTGAATCCTTCTGCTGTCAATGCAAACGGTGCAAATGCTTTACAAATTATTGCTAAAAAAAATAATCAAAAAGAAATTATTGATTATTTATTGAGCAAAGGAGTTGATGCCAATAAAACAGACAAGGAAGGCAATAATGCTTTAATAGTTGCTTCAGGAGGAAAAGATATTGAAAATGTAAAAGCAATTTTAGCAAAAACAAAAAATATAAATGCTATAAATGCAAATGGAGAGTCTGCTTTAACTCAAGCCATCCAAAATGGTTCTGTAGAGATTGCTAAATTTTTAATTTCTAATAAAGCTGATGCCAAAATTGTTGATGCTAAAGGAAATAACTTAGCATATTATTTGATTCAGTCTTACAGACCTGGCCCACAAAGAGGTCCTGATGAGTTTTCAGAAAAATTAAATATTCTTCAATCGAATAATGTAAATGTTACGGCTCCGCAAAAAGATGGCAATACACTACTCCACTTGGCGATTGCGAAAAATGACCTTGAGCTTCTTAAAAAATTGAATACTCTTAAAATCGATATCAATTCTGTGAATAAAGAAAGTATGACTGTGCTTCATAAAGCCGTTTTAGTCGCGAAAGATGATTCAATTTTGAAATATTTGGTTTCTTTGGATGCTAATAAAACAATCAAAACAGAATTTGACGAAACAGCTTATGACCTTGCTTCAGAAAATGAAAGCTTAAAAAATAATAACGTATCAATCGACTTTTTAAAATAAATAATATGAAATATTTTAAAATTCAGGCTTTAGGAATTTTAATGACCTTATTTTGTGCAGGTTTTGCCAACGCACAAGCTTCAAAATATAAATGCATGCTTCAATTGACAAGTTATGGCGGTGAAGGTGCGTACGTTGTGGTTTCTTTGATAAATCCTAAAGGAGGATACGAAAAAACACTTTACATGATGGGGCCAGATGCAAAGTGGCACGATACTTTGAAAGAATGGTATAAATTTCAGAGCAAAAAACCTGTAAAATTAAATGCCATTACCGGAGCTTCTGTTGCAGATGGAGATAGAAATATTTCTACCTTTTCAATTGAAGATAAATATCTGAACAAAGGCTACAAAGTACGTTTTGAAACGGCTGTAGAAGACAAAAAATATAACGTTACCGATTTGGAAATTCCTTTCACTGCGGATGCTATTACCACAAAAACAGAAGGTAAAGGCGGATATATTCGTTATGTAAAAATGAATAAGCTTTAAAAAAAACCTACAAATGACCTTATCAATTTGGAGGTATGCCCATTTAACTTTAGCATTACTTACATTTTTATTTCTCATCGTAGCATCTACTACAGGAATAATTTTAGCATACGATGCCGCACAGGAAAAAACTCAGCCTTATCGTGTTGATGATTTCAGTACCATAAACCTTGCACAGTCTTTACCGGAACTGCGCAAGGTTTTTCCGGAAATAATGGAAATAAGTGTTGACCACAATCAGTTTGTAACCTTGGAAGGTTCAGACGAGAATGGTGAAAACATCAAAGCATACATCAATCCTAAAACCGGAAAAATTCTAGGAAAACCTGTTGAGAAAACTAAATTTATCAATTGGGTGACTTCACTCCACCGTTCTTTATTTTTAAAAGAAACAGGAAGATTTGCTGTAGGAGTTGTTTCTTTTTTGTTAATGATTACAAGTATTTCCGGGCTTATCTTGATTATTAAAAGACAAAACGGAATCAGATATTTCTTTTCTAAAATTAAAAAAGATTTTTTCTCACAATATTTTCATGTCGTTTCCGGAAGAATTTTGTTGATTCCTATCTTTGTAATTTCTTTGACGGGAACTTATCTTTTTATGCATCGTTTTGAATTGATTCCGAAAGGTAAAAACGAAAAGATTCCTCATAAAATCACCAATTCTGAAACCCAGATAAAATTAACCGACTTCCCTATTTTTAAAGAAACTAAACTTAGTGCAGTTAAGAAAATTGAATTTCCTTTTATTGAAGATGATGCAGAAGAATTTTTTGTTTTAAAATTAAAAGACAGAGAAATTACCGTCAACCAAATTAATGGGGAAATTGTAAAAGAAGAAAAATATCCGCTGAATATTATTTATGAAAATCTTAGTTTAACCTTTCATACTGGCCGCGGAAGTATTGTTTGGTCAACGGTTTTAGGGCTTTCATCTATTGGTATTTTACTATTTATTTATTCAGGTTTTGTCATTACTTTTAAACGAACCCGAAATAAAATTAAAAATAAATACAAAGCTGAAAATGCAGAAATCATCATTTTGGTTGGTTCTGAAAATGGCTCGACTTTAGGTTTTGCCAATAAAATTCATTCACAGCTTTTATCAGATGGAAAAAAATCGTTTATTTCTCAGCTTAATCAATATAAATTATATCCTAAAGCAGAACACCTTATTATTTTCACTTCAACCTATGGTTTAGGTGATGCTCCGACTAATGCTTCTCAATTTAAAAAGCTTTTGAAGGAGTTTCCGCAGCAGCAAAAGATTAAATATTCTGTTGCAGGTTTTGGTTCTCAATCGTACGAAGATTTTTGTGGTTTCGCTACTGAAGTCAATCAATTATTATCTGAGCAAACTTGGGCAGAATCTTTGATTGAAATGCATACTGTAAACGATAAATCAACTACAGAATTTACAGAATGGGCAAAACAATGGAGTTACGAAACGATGATTCCTTTAGCTACTGCACCGTCTTTATATAATGAGAAAATTCCGTCTTTAAAGAAGATGAAAGTGATTGGTAAAAGTGAAATTATTGATGAAGTAACCACTTTTAAAGTCATTTTAAAGCCTAATTCTTTGGTAAAATTTAAATCTGGAGATTTACTTGCTATTTATCCTGAGAATGACCATAAAGAAAGGTTCTACTCTATCGGAAAAGTTAACGGAGCGATTCAATTGGTTGTGAAACTTCATGAAAATGGTATTGGTTCAGGATTTCTACATCGTTTAAAAGAAAATCAGGAAATAAAAGCGAGAATAATTAAAAATTCAGAATTTCATTTTCCTAAAAAAGCTTCTGAAGTGATTATGATTGCTAACGGAACTGGTATTGCACCGTTTTTAGGCATGATTGAAGAGCAAACCGGAAAAACCAAAACTCATTTGTATTGTGGTTTCAGGAAATCAACCGAACTGATTGTTAATTACGAGCATTTCGCTCATGAAAATATTCAGAAAGAAAAATTAACATCATTCAATTTAGCGTTTTCGCGTGAAGAAAAATCCCAATATGTGATGGATTTGGTAAAAAGAGATGCCGAATTATTTATCAATGTATTAGAAAACGGAGGATATATTATGATTTGCGGAGCGCTTAAAATGCAGCATGATGTGGAAGATATTTTGAGAACATTATGCTCGTCAAAAAATAAAGATTACGAAATTTATAAATCAAACGGACAGATCTTAACCGATTGTTACTAATACATAAAAAAAACTTAAAATACTTTTTACCGCAAAAGAGTCAAAAGAAATAATTGAAATAATTGAAAAAAGAGAAATTCAAAAGTTTACAAAGTGTAAAATTTTCATTTATTTTTTGTGTTAGCTTTTGATTAACTTATTCCATCATAAAATCTTTTGTCACTTTTGCGGTTAAAAAAATTATCATGTACTAAACTGATTACTATTAATTTTAAAACAATGAAAATTCTAAGAAACTTCATTACTTTTTCTCTGTTATTGCTTTCTGTAGCGGTTTTTGCTCAGGTTGAAAGAAGTCGCGTAGTAACTTTGATGGGAAGTAAGTTTGAAATTACTTTGGTAGACAAAGATTCTCTTTCAGCAGAAAAAAATATTGATAAATCTATTGCTGAAATCCGAAGAATAGAAAATTTAATTTCAGAATGGAATCCGGAGACTCAAATTTCGGAAGTCAATAGAAATGCAGGAATTAAACCTGTGAAAGTTGACGCAGAAGTTTTTGCGTTAACCGAGCAAGCCATTTACTTTTCAAAACTAACTGACGGAGCTTTTGACATCAGCATCGTTGCCATGGATAAAATCTGGAAATTTGATGATTCTATGAACGAATTACCTTCAGAAGAATCTATAAAAAATTCTGTGAAAAATGTTGGCTATCAAAATATTATTTTAGATAAAACCAATTCTACGATTTTTCTAAAAAATAAAGGAATGAAAATAGGCTTCGGGTCGATAGGAAAAGGTTATGCAGCTGATAAAACCAGAGAATTGATGAAAAGTTTTGGAGTAAAAGCAGGAATAATTAATGCTTCCGGAGATATTGCATCTTGGGGAACTCAACCCGATGGAAAACCGTGGGCAATTGGAATTAATAACCCTTTTAAAGATGATAAAATTGCGGCAGTTCTTTATTTAAAAGAAAATGCTGTGACCACTTCGGGAAGCTATGAGAAATATGCAGAAATTCATGGTAAAAGATATTCTCACATTATGAATCCCAAAACAGGTTATCCTTCAACCGGGTTAACGAGCGTTACCGTTGTGGGACCTAATGCAACAATGGCCAATGGCTTCAGTACATCAATAATGGTTTTAGGAAAAAAAGAAGGTCTGAAGCTGATAAAAAAATTCCCTGAATATCAATATTTATTAATTACTGATTCTGGGAAGATTATAAGAAATTTGAAGAATTAAAGGTCTATATTTTTGCCAAAAATGGACAGATATTTATGTCAAATCATCATTTTTTTCTCTAAAAATAAAATAAAAAATCAGTAGCGTCGTATTTATCAATACGGCAAAAGAATTTGATAAAATAATAGGCAACTCATTTTGTTCAAAACCATACCAAATCCAAAGCGACAGTCCGGAAATCAAAATAACAAGCATCAGCCAAGAAATGTCTTCTACATTTTTTGTTTTGATTACTTTAATAAGCTGTGGCATTGATGCAATGGCTGTTAAAGCTCCTGCGATTAATCCTAGAATCTGTACGTCCATTTTTTTAGATTATCTGTAAACTATAATTCTCACATTGGGATTCAAAAATCAAATTTTATAAGCCTTTCTAATAAAAAAATATCGATAAATTTTAAAATGCCGTGTTTTATTTTAAATTAACCATCCCATCTGCAAGCTGTTTCCATTGAATTTTTGACGGTCCCACGACTCCTTTAAAAGCTATAAACATATTTTTTATGCTGCTAATGATATCTGTATTTTGATTAGGTTTTTCATTTCTTCCATAAATTGCCATTTTAATATAATCATTGCCTTTTGAGATAATAAATGTAGAAGTGGTACCTCCTGAATGAAAATGAACTGTATCGCCCCCAAATTGATTACCAGGTAATTTTGAAGGTCTACATTGTATCATTATGCTGTTAGGATTTGTTTTGTCTATCATATCAATGCGTACCCATTGATAACTCTCTTTTTCCGATTTTTTAATTTCAGACAATAATATTTTAATATAATCCCCTATAAAAGGTAATCTGTGGACTGTATTTCCCGAAGAGTCACATAAAGTAAACTCTGCAATACTTTCATTTGAATAAGTATTCCATTTATTTATATCAAAAAAACGTTCTTTAAGGAGATTGTATTTTAGCTCAGTTTCTTGAGCGTTTTCAAATTTTTGGATACTCTCAGTATCATGAAACTGTCCTTTAACCTGCAACGGAATTCCAGGAATTTTTTTTGCCTTCATTAATTTAATCTGCATTAATTTATTATAGTATGGTTTAAAACCAAACAATGATTTACTAATCCAAAACTTAGTTACAATTTTCATTCCTTTTTCAATATTAAAATCATAAATTTTCATTGAATAAATCAATTTACCAATGATTAAGCAATATCATTTTTTATAAAAAAGTATAAATAGATGATATTTTTTTAAATTAATTAGCACCTATATTAAATTTTTGAGTATATTTGGACTGAAAATTTTTTTTTCATCATTTGTGTTTTTATTAAACCCTCCCACAAGGAGGGTTTAATTTTTGTAAGAACTTCTGTTCCCCTCCTATTTTTTAACTTTCTACATACGTCTTAGAATATTTGTATTTTTTGTTATACAAAATTTTAATGTATTCGAAAACTTCAAGTTGCATGAGCTTATTTTCATAAAATAATTCTATCCGCACAGAAAACATATTGATATCAATTTGCCTTGATGAAAAAAAATCGTAAGAAAATTCAAGGCTTATCCTTTATATGTCAAAGTTATTTTGAAAAAGCTTTTTAAGGTTTTAATTTTAAAACATTATCACTTTAGAGTTTACTATTTATTAAAAATATTTTATTTTTTCTGAAAAGGCATACAATATGCTAATTACTGCTTATCAACCTAAAAAATATTATTATGAAAAGCTTATTATGGCTAGTAGCCGTCATCTGTATTATTGTTTGGCTTTTAGGAATGCTAAACATTATTCCTGGGATTAGTACCAATTATTTAATTCATGTTTTATTAGTAATTGCAGTAATTGTAGTTCTCTACAATATTATTTCCGGTAGAAAACCTTTAGACTAAAACATTAATCAAAAAATAGGAAATCAGGATCAAATTATCCTGATTTTTTTATTAAAAAAAACTAATCTGATATTAAAATATCTAAGAATTATCCTTGAAAACATTAAATTATGGTTTTATTCCATTAAAACTATTCATATTTACAAATCATTTTTATTTAACATTAAAAACAGCATTAAAAACATGATTATCAATTAATTAAACGTGTAAAAAAATCGATTTTTTTACACGTTTTTACGTCAACATTTATAAATAGCTCCCACAATAAGTTGTTGATGAAATTTTATGATTATATATTTGCTACAGATAAAACGAGACACTAAATCATTCATATATAATAACTTTTCATCATTCAGTTTTCATGTAGAACATCAGGGTTCTGACAATCTAGGAATAAGAACCCTGTTATCTACAATTCTAAATTAGACACCATTTATCACATTTTATTAATAGAAAAACCGAACCTTCATTGAAGGTTCGGTTTTCATTTTAAATAGGTTTAAGTTTTAGAACTAAGAAAGATTTTGATCTTCCAGTTCTTTAATTCTCTTTTTAATAAAATCGGCAGGTCTTATACCATTTTGTTCAAGAAAAATATTTGAAAAACTCTGTCTGTTGCTAAACCCTGCTGCCGAAGCAATATGCTCAATAGAATATTTTCTCCATTCTTTATCATGATAGATTTTCTGCGTTGCAAAGTTGATTCTTAAAATATTGATATAAGTATTAAAATTACTTCCTTTGTATTCATTAATAACTTGTGAAAGGTAAGAAGTATTCGTTTTAAACTGTTCTGACAGCTTTTTAAGCGTTAATCCCTGCTCTAGGTATCCTTGCTTATTTTCGAAGGTATGAATGTCGTTTAAAAGCTTTTCTACAATACTATTATCAAACTTTATATTTTTATCTCCTGTTTCTGCTACTTCAGATTTTACAATCGGAGCAACCACTTCAGCTTGATTATTTTCTTCAAGCTTTATTAATAAATCGTTATAATTTTTTTGAATATTTTTTTGCTTTCGGATTCTGTAATACATTACAATTCCAAGCGCAATAATAATCGCTAAACAAATGAATATGAGCAATTTGCTATAAGAGTTTGCTTTCTCTAAATTTTCTTTGGTTTCCAAAAGCATCTTTGTATCATACTCTTTGTATACTCGCGTAGAAAGATGTTTAAAGTCTGAAGATATTACACTATCAACTTTAAGAAGTTGATTCGTATAGTATAATTCTTCTTTATGATTATTTTCTTTTCGATAATATCCAATCAACTCTTCATAATTGCTTCTTAATTCAGGAAGAATAAATTTATTTTTATTGAAGATAGAGTCTACTTTTCTATAATTTTCAACCTCAAGATTCAAATCACCCAAAAGTTCATAACTCTTGCCCTTATAAAAATAAATATACGAAACCCATGTAAAATCATTAACCTTTATAAGCTCAGGAAGAGCCTGGTCGAAGTATTGAATCGCCTTTGTATAGTTTTTATTTTTGAATTCGGAAACTCCAAGACATTTTGTAAAATAACTTTTTTCTAAATAAAACTCTTTTATATTTGGTGTTTTTTCGGCCGCTTTTTTTAATAAACTTATAGCTTCTGCATTTTTATTGAGCATTTGATAGCAAACAATTGCCTGATGTAAAGAATTTAGATAGCCTTTAGTGTTATTAAAAACCTTATTATCAGTCATTTTACCATCAATTCTAGCCTCAAAAAAATCAATACATTGCTCAAATATTTCTAAGGCTTCATCGTAATAGCCTAAGTAACTTTTTACAACACCAATATGGTAAATATTCTGATACTTTAAATATTCGTTTTTAGAATCCTTTAGATATTCATATGCTTTTAAATATTCTTCTAACGCAAATTGAAATTTTCTTTGGTTAAAATAATAAATGGCACCTTTACTTAAAAATGCTTGTCCAATAAGATCAGTTTTTTCAGTTTTTTTTGCAGCAACCAAAGCACTATCTGCATAAATCATTTTTTGATTTTCAGAATATATGATTGCGTCTTTGTAGGCCTGAAAAAGTTCTGAATAATTTTTTTCAGATTTTGCTTTTTTAATATATTGATTTACATATACAAGTGCCTTAGGGTTATTTTCTTCATAAGCCCAGTATTTCTCTCTAAGCTTTGAGTAATAATCCTGTGAATACATTATGTTAATAATGAAAAAACAGCTAAACGTAAAAATTCTTTTAATCATCAGATATATCTAAGAAAATTTTATTCAAAAATACACAAAAACTATTTATTATAAGCTATTAGAGAGTAATCAGTTTAATTATTTAACATATCATTTATAAAAATAAATGTATTTTTGCAAGGTAAAAATTTATAAATCGAACCGTGTTACACTTGCTATGTATATATATTTTTGACTACTTTCGAAGAGAATAATACAGAACAAATATAATCATTAATCCTAGAATAAAATGAAAACTAAATTTATTGCACTCAGCCTTATCGTCGCTGGAATCTGCACAATGAGCTGTAGGCAAGACGATGAAAGCCTAACAGAAGAAACTTTTCAATCATCATTGAAAGAAAATACATCTACAGAATTACAAAGAAATGCTAGTGATTCTTTATCTATAGAAAATTTAGAAACTGATCCTCCAAGAGACGGAACACATTGGAAAGTAGATGAAGCTAATCAAACAAAAAAAACAGATTCTTTATCATTACTTTTACTAGATAATCCTGATAATGGACCAAAAGACCCTCCGAGGGATGGTACTCACTGGAAAGGAAAATAAAATTTTTAATAACACAAAAAACCTGCTGAATTATTTTAGTAGGTTTTTTTAATCATAATTTCAGAATTAAAATCATTTTACCAAATCGCAATATAATTTTCTATATAAATAATTTTCAGTAGATTTGAAGCATAAAAACTTTTATAATCAACATGAAAACTAAAATTATCGCAATAAGCTTAATTGCAATCGGTCTTTCAAGTATTGCCTGTAGAGAAAATGATGAAATGCTAGTAGAAAATGAACAACAGCAACTTTCTTTACAAGCAGAGAAAACTCAAGCAACATCTAATAGCGGTTCTCAATGGAGAATTTCTAAAGCTAATGAGAATTCAATAAAAATTGACATGAGCTTGTTAGAAGCTAATAGTAAAGAAGACTGTCCACCGCCCCCTCCGCCGCCTCAAAATCCACCTAGAGATAGTTCTCATTGGCGAACTCTTAGCACAGATGACTGCAAAGAACCTCCAAGGGATGGCTCTCACTGGAGAATGGGAGCGAAAAACTAAAATTTTATAAAACCTGCTGCATATTTCAGCAGGTTTTTAATTTATAATTTCACTTCAATAAATCTAATTCTAAAAAGTTATTATTCCTTGCGTTATTTGCTTTTGCATCCCTCTCTTTATCTCTGAGTATTTTTTCGATATCTAACGGTTTCCCATTTTCATCTATCATTGCAATTTTAGTATTTCCGGAAAGCATTTGACGCATTTCTTTTGTTGGATTATTTCTAAAATCAACGACTTGTTTTTTGTATTTTTCCTGATCAACAGTAATCATATTCCCTAAACTTTTTCTCATACTGTCACTCACCCATTCCTGATCCGTAGGAATGTTTTTTATTTCTTTTAAAACGAAAGAATGCGATTTTGTTTTATCTTCAATTTTGATAATCAATCCGGGTAACCCATGGAATTTATACGGTCCATCCTGAATTGGAATATCAGAAACAAACCACGCTGTCCAAATTCTTCCGGCAAAATTAAGAGAAGCCTTTTGAGTATTAAATTCACCAATTTTTTCTTTTTCAGACAAGATTTTCCAATTCATTTCTCGAGTGTCAGAAACCTTATATTTTGTCATCTCAAGATTTTTGAAGAAATCAATCTTAAAATCCGGATAAGATTTTTCTACAACATACAATACCGAACCATAATCAATCCCCGTAAAGTCTCTTGTTCCTTTCTTTATACGATCCTGATGTATGGAATCGGCAATACTTTTTTTCTCGCTAAGAAATTTCGAACCTTTTTTAGCTACATCAAGATACATTATTTCAGAATCTACTTCATTGACCTTAGTAGAATCTGTTATAAATTTATATTCGTAAGAAAAACGTTGATTTTGCGCATAAGTAATAATGCTGAAAATTGACATCATGCCGACAAAAATTCTCTTCATAAATATTTTTTCACTAAAATAGGATATTATTTTTTATTGACAAAGTTTTGAATTTTAGGAATTAGGAACAAAATTAAGAATTGCGACCTTAACTAAACTTTAAAACAAAAAAAAACCTCTCGAAATGAGAGGTTTAAATAATTTATATCCTAAAAAGTTACAGTAACAAAGTTAAAGGACTTTCTAAATACGTTTTTAATGTTTGTAAGAACTGAGCTCCTGTTGCTCCGTCTACTACTCTGTGGTCACAAGCTAATGAAAGCTTCATGATGTTTCCAACTACGATTTGACCGTTCTTAACGATTGGTTTTTCAATAATTGCCCCTACAGAAAGAATTGCTGCATTAGGCTGATTAATGATACTTGTAAACGTTTCAATTCCGAACATTCCCAAGTTTGAGATTGAGAACGTAGAACCTTCCATTTCGTTTGCTTTAAGACCTTTAGATTTTGCTCTTCCAGCCATATCTTTTACAGCAGCAGAAATCTGAGTATAATTCATTTGATCAGTATTTTTCAAAACAGGCACTACCAATCCGTCAGGAATTGCAACCGCAACACCAACGTTGATATTCCCTCTGTGAATCACCTTATCTCCCGCCCAGCTAGAATTTACTTGTGGATGTTTTCTTAAAGCAACTGCAGTCGCCTTAATAATCATATCGTTGAAAGAAATTTTTGTATCTGGTAAAGAATTGATTTCTTTTCTAGCCTCAATCGCTTTATCCATGTTAATTTCAACCATCAGATAATAATGAGGCGCAGAGAATTTACTTTCAGCAAGACGTTTTGCGATAATATTTCTTACTTGAGAGTTTGGAGTCTCTGTATCTTCACCTTGTACAAAACTTAATGCAACTTGAGCAGCAGGACTTGCGGTCGGAGCTGAAACAGTTGGTTTTGCAGAAGGTTGATAGTTTTCAATATCTTTTTTAACGATTCTTCCGTTTTCACCAGAACCTTGTACGGCATTGATGTCAACTCCTTTATCCTGAGCCATTTTTTTAGCTAATGGAGAAATTGCCACTCTGTCTGAAGATGAGTTCTCAGTTGATGCAACCGATTTCTCTTCTGTTTTTGTTTCAGATTTTTGTTCAGCAGGTTTATCTGTAGATTTTGCAGCAGCTTTTGGAGCTCCCACTGCAGAAACATCAGTTCCCTCAGGTCCGATGATAGCCAAAACAGTATCAACCGGAGCAGCACCACCTTCTTCAACACCTTGCTTTAAAAGAATTCCATTGAATTCTGATTCAAAATCCTGAACAGCTTTGTCGGTTTCAATCTCAGCAAGAAGGTCACCTTCTTTTACTGTATCTCCAACATTTTTATGCCATTTAGCAACCTTACCTTCCGTCATTGTATCAGAAAGTCTTGGCATTGTAATCACTTCTACTCCAGCCGGAACTTCCGCAGAAGTTTCTTCAGTTGCAGTAGTATTAGATTCTGCTTTTGGTTCTTCTTTTTTGTCTTCAGAAGCAACACTGGGAGCAGCAGCTCCGCCTGTTAATCCTGAAATATCTTCTCCTTCATTTCCGATGATAGCCAAAACTAAATCTACTGCAGCAGCTGAACCTTCTTCAACCCCAACATATAAAAGAGTTCCTTCCACTTCAGATTCAAAATCTTGTACTGCTTTATCAGTTTCGATTTCGGCTAAAATATCTCCTTCTTTTACCTTATCACCTACTTTTTTATGCCATTTAGCCACTTTTCCTTCTGTCATTGTATCAGAAAGACGTGGCATTGTAATCACTTCTGCCATATTTTTTTAATTTGAAAATTTGGGAATTTGCTAATTTGAAAATTAAAAAAGGATGTATTTACAATCTCATTTTCAAATTTTCAAATTTTCAAATTGACTTAATTATCTTTAGTTTTCTAATTTATCTAAAAACGGGTAGTTCTCTTGAGCATAAACATACTCATAGACCTTTTCTACATCAGGATATGGAGAGTTTTCCATAAACTCGATACATTCTTCTACGAAATCTCTAGACTTGTTATCTAACACCTCCAATTCTTCTTCAGTTGCCCAGCTGTTTACTAAGATTCTCTCTTTGATTAATTCAATAGGATCATCTTTCTTATGGATTGCAACTTCCTCTTTAGATCTGTAAGGCTCAGCATCAGACATTGAATGCCCTCTGAAACGGTAAGTTCTAGCTTCGATAAAAGTAGGTCCATCACCTCTTCTTGCTCTTTCAATAGCTTCGTAAGCAGCTTCAGCCACTTTCTCAGGATCCATTGCGTCTACAGCAAGACACGGCATTTCGTATCCTAAACCTAATTTATAGATATCTTCGTGGTTAGCAGTTCTTTTTACAGAAGTTCCCATTGCATATTGATTGTTTTCAACAACAAATACTACAGGAAGTTTCCAGTTCATTGCCATGTTGAAAGTTTCGTGAAGAGAACCTTGTCTTGCAGCACCATCACCAAAGAAACAGATGTTTACTGCTTTTCTGTCGAAGAATTTATCTGCAAATGCAATACCAGCTCCCAAAGGAATCTGCCCTCCTACAATACCATGACCTCCGTAAAAACGGTGTTCTTTGCTGAAAATGTGCATAGATCCACCCATACCTCCGGAAGTACCTGTAGCTTTACCACAAAGTTCTGCCATGATTCTTTTAGGGTCTACCCCCATTGCCATCGGATGAATGTGACATCTGTAAGCAGTAATCATACTATCTTTAGTTAAATCCATTGCATGTGTAAAACCTGCAGGAATAGCTTCCTGGCCATTGTACAAATGTAAAAAACCTCTGATTTTTTGTTTTAGATAAAGAGAACGGCATTTGTCTTCAAACCTTCTCCACATTGTCATATCTTCATACCACTTTAGGTATATCTCTTTAGAAAATTCTTTCATGTGCGAGCTTCTTGCTTATTTATTATGAAATAGTTGAGCAAAAATATAAAAAAAACTTCGTTTTTATTATATGCTCGGCAATTGTTTTTTTACTTATAATGTTATATTTACATTTCAAACTCATTTATGGAAGAAAAAAAGACTTCGGCACTGCATATTATTTCGAGAATTATCTCAGACTTTTTCAATCCTTTAGTTTCTCTGTTTATTTATTTTTTATATTTAAGCTTTCAGAATTACACTTTTAAACAAGCAATTATCCATTTCCTTCCTATTCTATTAATTGTTATCATTCCGGTCATTTTTTGGCTTATCTGGAATGTAAAAACAGGCAGATATACGAATATGGATGTTTCAAATCGAGTGCAGAGAAAATCTTTATATATTTTTATTGCAGTTTGTATTATTACCTATCAAATTTATCATTACATCATAAATGGCTTCATTGATTTTGTGATGCTTTTTATTTTAGTCTTGTTATTTGCCCTTCAGTATAGTAATTTATATATCAAAAGTTCGATGCACACAGCTTTCAATGTATTTGTTGCCGCACTGTTTTACGCATTCGACTGGAAGGCGGGGATTTTCTGGTTAGGAATTGCAGCTTTGGTAGGAATTACAAGAATTATTTTAAAAAGACACACCGTAAAAGAGGTATTTATGGGCGCAGGAATAGCTTTTTTGATATCTTTTATTTATCTTTATTGCAATATTCAATTTCAACACTAAGAATATTTTATGAAAATAAATCATCTTACTTCTGCTGAAGAAAACTTAATGAAACTATTCTGGAAACTCCAAAGCTTTTATTTAAAGGAAGTTATGGAGCAACATCCAGAACCGAAACCCCATCAAAATACCGTCTCAACCTATCTGAAAATATTAGTTGAAAAAGGTTATTTGTCTACCGAAAAAGAAGGCAGGATTTTTAAATACTCCGTAATTGTACCTTTTGAAGATTATAAAAAGTTTTTATTGAAAGAACTTTCACATAATTTCTTTAATGATTCAGGAAAAGAAATTCTAGAATTTTTATTTAATGAAAATCTGATTTCACAGGATGACCTTAGAACTTATTTTGACTTAAAAATCGAAATAAAACCTGTAAAAATAAAAGAACCTAAACTAGAATATGCAGAAGAAATTCTAAATCCTAAAAAGGTTAAAAAAGGAAAAGATAAGGACAAGAAAAAGAAGAAGAAAAAGAGTGAAGACTAGTTAATAATTGCTAGTTTTTAGCTGTTGGCTGTTGGTTTAAAATAAAGAACTACTGTCAGCTTGTTTAAATTTTCATCAAGCCTTTTTTAATCACTAAGATTTTCAAAGGCTTATGCTTAAATGAATCCCAAGTAAAACGCTTAAAATACTTATCATTAAACAAATGTTTAATATTTTAAAAGTAAAAAATAAACAAAGCTTACTTAGGTAAATTAAGAATATAAATTTAAATAAAGACATAAAAAAAGCGGCTTAAAAAGCCGCTTCAATTTTTTACCAACGACTTCCGCCGCCTCCGTTACCTCCACGGTTGTTGTTTCCGTAACCACCTCCAGAGTTACCTCCTGAACGGTTGTTACCATAACTTCCACCACCGCTTCTGTTATTATCAAAACTTCTTCTTGGTTTTTCTTCTCTTGGCTTAGCCTCAGAAACGTTAAGAATTTTTCCGTTAAATTCTTTCTGGTTAAGAGCCTCAATAGCTTGACCTCCTTCTTCGTCACCCATTTCGATAAAACCGAAACCTCTAGAACGACCAGTCTCTCTGTCTGTTACAATTTTAGCTGATGATACATCGCCAAATTCTGCGAATAAATCGTGCAACTCATATTCTTTAGTTGCGTAATTGATGTTTGAAACAAAAATGTTCATTTTAAAAAAAATTAAAAATTAATATATAAAATTGGTATATAAAAGAAAAGCAACATAATAATGAACATGATATTGATTCCAAATATAAACAGGTGCAAGATACAATTAAAAACTTCAAATCAAAACTTTTTAATAGATTAATTCACTTCTCCTCTAAACCTGTAATAATATGGCAAAAAAATGATGAATTTTTCATTAAATAAACTTTTAAAAGCTTATTTTTAAAACTAAATTTGTACTGAAAACAATCATAAAAATGAATTATCATACTAGAAAATGGGTAAAACCGGAAGACCTTAATCCTAACCAATCATTATTTGGAGGAAAACTACTACAGTGGATTGATGAAGAAGCGGCTTTATATGCAGTTATCCAACTGGAAAACAAGAAAGTAGTCACCAAGTTTATTTCAGAAATCAATTTTGTAAGCTCTGCAAAACAAGGTGATATTATCGAAATTGGCATCGAGGTTTCATCATTTGGTTCTACTTCTCTCACCCTAAAATGTGACGTAAGAAATAAAATGACTCATCAAACCATTATCACTGTCGATAAAATCGTAATGGTGAATCTTGATGAAAACGGAAATCCTGCAGCACACGGAAAAACAAAAGTAGAATTTGTGAAAGACAGATTGAACAATTCTTTATGAAAATTTTCATAAAGAATATGGTTTGCGGAAGGTGCATTGCTGCCGTTTCAACTATTTTTGAAGAGTTGAATATTAAAATAACCAAAATCTCTTTAGGTGAAGTAGAAACTGCGGATGAAATTTCAAAAAGCAACATCCAACTTATTGAAAATCGCCTAAGGGAAACGGGTTTTGAAAGAATAAAAGATGCAAGTCATCAATTGGTCGAAAAAATTAAAAATCTTATCATTATTAAAATTGGAAAGCTTGATATTGATGAAGACTTTTTACTCTCAAAATTTTTAAGTTCTGAGCTCCATAAAGACTATAGCGCATTATCGAAAACTTTTTCGCAAAATGAAAATATTACAATTGAGCAGTTTTTTATTCTTCAAAAAATTGAAAAAGTAAAAGAACTGCTTCTTTACAATGAATTCAACTTAACTGAAATTGCCGGAAAACTGGGCTATAAAAGTGTACAACATTTATCATCACAATTCAGAAACACGACAGGTTTTACCCCTACTGAATTTAAAAAACTGAAAGTTCATGACAGAAAACCACTTGATAAAGTTTAAGTTTTAGTGTTTTAGTGTTTTAGTGTTTTAGTGTTTTAGTGCAAAATTAATTCTCACTAAGATATCATTCTAAAAACGCTTAAATGTTCAAATTCTCAAACTCCCCAAGTCAAAAATTTCCATAATATTGTAAATATTATCCCTAAATTTATAACAGCTTACAAAAGCCTTTTCGGAAATTTGTAATATAAATTTAAAGTTATGGACAGACAATATAAAGTTTTAGGAATGACCTGTTCTGGATGCCAGAAAAAAATTTCAGAGAAACTGAACAGTTTAGACGGAATTTCAGCAGATGTAAATCTTGAAAACAATACTGTTGACATAAATTCTGATGTTGAAGTTAATCTTGATGATTTAAATAAAACACTTTCAGAAATAGGAAATTATAAGCTTGAAGACTCAAAAAATCCTGACAATACATTTATAAAACCTCAAGACCGAGTTTCTCCTTCTTCCGTTTATTATTGTCCGATGGAATGTGAGGGTGATAAAGTATATTTTCAACAGGGAAAAAGATGTCCTGATTGCAATATGTACTTGGTTCCGATTGAGGAAAAGCTAGCAAAAGACCCGAACTATAAAGCTACGTATTCTTCAACCAATTTACCCGAAAATTTTAAAAACCACATTGGTGATTACTATTGTCCGATGTTCTGTGAAGGAGATAAAGTGTATAACGAAAAAACAGACTGCCCGGTTTGTCACATGCATTTGGAGGAAATTACCGAAGAGCTGGTGAAAAATACTGTTTCAAATTCTCATTCACACCATCACCACAATCATCAGCAGCAAGAAACACCAAAAGTTACAGACGACATGGCTGGAAAATACTACTGCCCGATGTTCTGTGAAGGTGACAAAACTTACGACAGCAACGTTGGCTGTCCGGTTTGCGGGATGGATTTGGTAAAATATCCTGAAAAAGGCGAAGAAGAAACCGATGATACTTATCTTATTTTAAAAAGAAAATTCATTATTTCTTTAGCTTTCACGATTCCTGTTTTTATTCTTTCAATGGGTGGAATGGTGATTGATTTTCCTTTTTCGCATAATATTCAGGGGATTTTTGAATTGATTTTAACGCTTCCTGTTTTATTTTATTCAGGATGGTTTTTAATGAAAAGAGGCTGGGTTTCATTTAAAACCTGGAATCTTAATATGTTTAGTTTAATTGCTTTAGGTGTTGCCGCAGCATTTATTTTCAGTATTGTTGCTTTGGCATTCCCAGATTTGCTTCCTCATGAAATTCGAGGTCATAACCATGAGATTCCTTTATACTTTGAAGCAGTCTGTGTAATTATGACTTTGGTTATTTTAGGTCAATTGATGGAAGCTTTAGCGCACAAAAAAACAGGAAACGCCATCAAAGAACTGATGAATCTTTCTCCTGACGAAGCCAACCTAATGGTGAATAATGAAGAAAAAAGAGTTCCGCTCTCTGAAGTGAAAATTGGCGATATCCTGAAAGTAAAACCCGGCGAAAAAATTCCTGTAGACGGAAAAATAATCGAAGGAAATTCTATCGTTGACGAAAGTATGATTACCGGAGAACCTATTCCTGTTGAGAAAAACATTGATGACCAGGTAACTTCAGGAACGATTAACGGAAATCAAGTGTTTCTGATGAAAGCTGAAAAAGTAGGTGACGAAACTTTACTTTCGAAGATTATAAAAATGGTGAACGATGCAAGCAGAAGCCGTGCTCCAATTCAGAAACTGACTGATAAAGTGGCGAAGGTTTTTGTTCCAACTGTTATTTTAGTTGCTGCTATTACTTTTATTTTATGGCAGATTTTCGGTCCAGAAGGTCAGAAAACATTATTTGCTTTTATTAATGCAGTTGCGGTTCTTATTGTGGCTTGTCCGTGTGCTTTAGGCTTAGCAACTCCGATGTCTCTGATGGTAGGAATTGGTAAAGGTGCCAAAAACGGAATTCTAATAAAAAATGCAGAAGCTCTAGAATTAATGCATAAAGTAAACGTTTTAATTACTGATAAAACTGGAACTCTAACCGAAGGAAAGCCTTCTTTAGAACATATTGAAACAGTAAATAATGCTTCGGAAAATTCAATTTTAAAATTAGCTTATTCTTTAAATCAAAATTCAGAACATCCACTTTCAAGTGCTGTAATTAAGAAAGCAAAAGCAGAAAACATTTCTGCCGAAAAAGTTGAAAAATTTGAAAACATTTCCGGAAAAGGAGTGAAAGGAATTATTAACGGTAAGACTGTTTATTTAGGAAATGAAAATCTTTTAGTTTCAAATAAAATTCAGATTTCAGAAGATTTAAAATTAAAAGCTCAGGAAATTCAATCAAAAGCGCATACCATTTCATATATCGCTCAGGAAAATGAGGCTTTAGGTTTTATAAGTTTTAGTGACAAGATTAAAGAAAGTTCGAGAAAGGCAGTTCAGCACTTAATCAACGAAGGAATTGAGGTGATTATGATGACTGGTGACAACGAAAATACGGCAAAAGCTGTTGCTGATGAACTAGGAATCAAAACTTATAAAGCGGGATGTCTTCCTGAAGATAAATTAAATGAGGTGAAAAAACTTCAGGCGCAAGGAAAAATCGTAGCCATGACCGGAGACGGAATCAATGACTCTCCTGCTCTAGCGCAAGCAAACGTAGGAATTGCAATGGGAACAGGAACCGATGTTGCTATAGAAACGGCAGAAATCACATTACTAAAAGGTGATATTTTAGGAATTGCAAAAGCAAAAATCTTAAGCGAGAAACTATTGAGAAACATCAAAGAAAACTTATTTTTTGCGTTTATCTATAATGTTTTGGGGATTCCGGTTGCAGCAGGACTACTCTATCCATTCTTCGGGATTTTATTATCTCCAATGATTGCTGCTGCGGCAATGAGTCTTAGTTCTTTATCGGTGATTTTAAATTCATTGCGATTAAATTCTGTGGATTTAAAAATTAAATAAGAAAAATTAAAATGCAGTGTTTTTATATTTGAGGAATCATTAAAAAGTTTATATTTGAAAATAAGCTTTAAGCTCAGATTTAAAAACACTGCATTTTATATATGAAAAATTACACTTTTATATTTTTATTAATCTTTTCTTTATATTCTTCACAAATTCAACGCTTTACCTATGAGTATAATTTTATTACAGACTCTACAAACAGAGCAGCTGCAAAAAAAGAAATAATGCTTTTAGACATCCAAAATAGCGGTTCTAAATATTACAGCTACGATATTTTTGTGACAGACTCTATAATAAGTGCCGAATTGGAAAAACAGGGAGATTCTGGAACCCCATGGGGAATTGTAAAACCTAATAGCAACTTTAAAGGAAGTATCCGAAGTAAAGTCAGTAAAGAATATCCCGATTACAAAACCTATTTGCACGCTTCTCTGAGCTCAGATTTTTATAAAATAGAAGAAACCGATAAGCCCGTTTGGAAAATACATCCTGAAAAAGTAAAAATCGGAAGTTATTCATCTCAAAAAGCAACCACCAAATATTTAGGAAGACAATGGACAGCTTGGTTTTGTACTGATTTACCTTTTCAAGATGGTCCGTATAAATTCTATGGTTTACCCGGATTGATTGTAAAATTAGAAGATAGAGCCCAGACTCATGTCATGACTTTAATTGGAAACAAAACAGTTAAAGAACCTGTAATTCAGAAAAAAAATGAAAACCATGCTTTTGGCCCACAAAGCGAAATTGCTATCAATAATCAACAATTTAAAAAGCTTTGGCAAGAACATGTACGTGATCCCAATAAAATAACGAGACAAAAAATGGCAGCTTTAGGTAATGATGCCCAAGGAAACTCTAATTTTAGTTTTAGGGATGGTGCCACAGGAAAAAAACTGGATCCCAATGAAGTCATGAGAAATAATGAAAAACAATTTAGAGAAAATTTGAAGAAAAGCAATAATAGATTAGATTTTGACCTTTATAGATACTAATTTAACATTATAAATAACATTCTGACAATCAAACAATTTAGTTTTAAAAACATCTCAATTACTTATAAAAATGAATTTTAAAAAAACTTCTTAAAATTTCATTAAAAAGTGAAATTTTAAGAATAAATGGCATTATCTTTGTTAACTAAAATTCGTAAAATTTAACGATTTTTAACAATTTAATTCCCATTACTCTTTATGAAAAAAACTTTTGCGGAAAAGTCTATGAAGAAGATTTTTCTAAGGATGATTACAGTGATGACTGTAACATCAACATTATTTACAGGCTGCAATCAGAAAACTGAAGTAAAAGAAACAGAAAAAACACTTTCAAAGCTGCCTCCCGTCGCAAAAGTCCCCAGAATAGATGATGAAAATGTACCTACCGATAAAAGAGTAATCTACCTTACCTTCGACGATGGCCCCAATCGTGGCACCGAAAATCTTTTGAAAATTTTACATAAAAGAAATGTCACTGCAACCGCTTTTCTTGTAGGTAAACATGCATCAGATAGTAAAAAACAAAGAGAAGATTTCGAAAAAATGAGAACTGATGGCTTGCTTGAAATTGCCAATCACAGTTATGCTCATGCTCACAATAAATATTCAGATTTTTACAAAAATCCTGAGGCTGTTCTTAATGATTTTAATATTGCCAAAGACAGCTTAAAACTTTCCGGAAAAATAGCGAGAACTCCCGGAAGAAATATATGGAGGCTTAATAACATCAATGTTACCGATATTAAAAGCTCTAATGAAGCAGCCGATAGATTAAAAACTGCGGGCTATAAAGTTATTGGCTGGGATCTGGAATGGAAACCAACCAATAAAATGCACCTTAAAGGAAATCATCAGGAAATGCTTAAAAAAGTAGACAGTATTTTCTTTAATGACCTTGAAAAAACATCAAGACATTTGGTTTTTCTTACCCACGATCAATATCTTACCGATGCAGACTCAATTATTGAGCTTGATTTATTTATTGAAAAATTACAGAAATCAAACCGTTTTGTTTTCAGGAAAATTTCTGCGTATCCGAAAATCAATGAGATTTTGAATTAATTTTATCTCCCACAGATCGCACAGATTTTCACACATGTTTGCGTTATAAATTCATATAAATATATGATGTACAGTCACCTGTGAAAACCTGCATAATCTGTGGGATTTATAAAAAGCAATAATTCTTTATCATTTAGTTTAAAATTCGGAAATTTGCAAGTATGAGTATTCAGAATAATTACAAAGAAATAAAAAATCAATTACCGGAAAGTGTACAATTGGTTGCTGTTTCAAAAACGCATCCCGTTTCTTCCATTCAGGAAGTTTATGATTTGGGACAACGAGTTTTTGGTGAAAATAAAGTTCAGGAACTGGTTGAGAAATACCCTCTTCTTCCAAAAGATATTCAGTGGCATATCATCGGACATCTTCAGACTAATAAAGTGAAATATATTGCAGAATTTGTTGATACTATTCAAAGTATAGATTCTGAAAAGCTTTTGAAAGAAGTTAACAAAGAAGCCGGAAAACACAACCGTAAGATAAAAGTTTTACTTCAGGTAAAAATTGCCGAAGAAGACACAAAATTCGGATTAGAAATTGAAGAAGCAAAATCTTTATTTGAAAAATTCGTTACCGGAGAATTTGAAAATATCGAAATCACAGGTTTGATGGGAATGGCAACTTTTACAGAAGACGAGAGTCAAATAAAAAAAGAATTTTCAGTCTTAAAAAACCTGTTCGATCAATTAAACCAAACCAGAAAACTCGAAACTTTATCAATGGGAATGAGTGATGATTTCCCAATTGCGATTGAGTGTGGAGCCAATTCTGTACGGGTAGGTTCTGCAATTTTTGGACGAAGAGATTACTCAATATAGACTTTTAGGAATGATATTTGCTAATACTCAAGCAAAAAATACCTAAATTTGCGACTATGCAAAAAATCCTTATTGTAGAAGACGAAAAAGCAATCTCCGGAGTACTTCACAGTATCCTTTCGGATGAACTAACTGACTATGAATTTGTAATCGCCGATGATGGTTTGGAAGGCTACAAACAAATAGAAAAAGAAGATTTCGCATTAGTGATTTCAGACATTAAAATGCCAAAGCTTTCAGGAACTGAGCTTTTAAAGCAAAGTTTAGCGATTAAGCCTGAATCTACTTTTATTATGATTTCTGGCCACGCTGACATCGACTCTGCGGTTTCTTGTTTAAAGGATGGAGCATATGATTTTATTTCTAAGCCAATCGATATCAACCGATTGATAACAAGCGTGAAAAATGCTTTGGTTAAAGAAACATTAAAGAAAGAAAATAAAAATCTTCAGACCGAAAATAAAACCCTGAAAAAGAAAGTCAACAAAAAATACCAAATGATTGGTGAATCTGTTGCTTTAAAGAAAATTCAGGATATGATCGAAAAAGTAGCAGTCTCAGACGCTAGAGTTTTGATTACTGGACCCAACGGAGCAGGAAAAGAATTGGTAGCTCACGCCATTCACAATTTAAGTGAAAGATCGAGAGGACCCATGGTAGAAGTAAACTGTGCTGCAATACCTTCTGAATTAATTGAATCTGAACTTTTCGGACACGTAAAGGGCTCATTTACAGGAGCTATTAAAGACAAACAAGGAAAATTTGAGCAAGCTAACGGTGGAACTATTTTCTTAGACGAAATTGGTGACATGAGTCTTATTGCTCAGGCAAAAGTTTTGAGAGCATTGCAGGAAAGCAAAGTTTCTCCGGTAGGAAGCGATAAAGAAATCAAAGTTGATGTAAGAGTTTTGGCTGCAACCAACAAAAATATGCAGACAGAGATTGAAGCTGGAAGATTCAGAGAAGATTTGTATCACAGGCTTTCTGTGATTGAAATTTATGTACCGCCTTTGGATGAAAGAAAAGATGATATCAGTCTTTTGGTGAGCCATTTTTCGGGATTGATTGCTGATGAACACGGTACTGTATTGAAAAAATTTGATGATTCTGCGATTGACGCATTAAAAGCCCTTTCATGGACTGGAAACATCAGAGAACTGAGAAATGTTGTGGAAAGATTAATTATTCTTGGGGGAGCTACGGTTTCTGAAGAGGATGTTGCAAGTTTTGTAAGAAAATAATTTAATATTTAATTAAAATAAATTATAAAAATTTGCAGTACCTATACTGCAAATTTTTTTTGAACTATTATGAGTTTTTTAAATAAAAATTACACGAAAGAAGCCTTAACGCTGGCTCTTCCGGTAATGCTTACGCAAGTAGGACAGGTGTCTGTCAACCTCTTTGATAATATCATTGTAGGACAACTTTTGGGTGCAGATGCGTTGGCATCGGTTTCTTTGGGAAATGCTGTATTTTTCTCAATGTTTGTTTTGGCGCTGGGTTTTTCTTTTGCCATCCCACCACTGGTTTCTGAGGCACACTCTAAAAATGACCACAAAACAATTAATTCAGTTTTCAGTCACGGTTTTGTCATCAACATGACGGTAGGTATTATTCTGATGCTTATCTTGTTTTTAGGATTACCGCTACTCTATCATTCTGGTCAGCCGGCAAAAATTATTCCTGATACGGTAGATTTTTTATGGATTATGGCCATCAGTATTGTTCCGTTTATGGCGTTTCAGACTCTGAGAGAGGTTTCTGAAGGTTTGTCATATACCATTGGCGTAACGAAAGCGACTATTATTGCTAACGTAATCAATATTGTCCTTAATTATGTATTGATTCAAGGAATTTGGATTTTCCCTGAAATGGGCGTAAAAGGTTCTGCTTTAGCGAGTTTAATTGCCCGAGTTTTTATGGTAGTCTTTCTTTATTTTGTTTTAATGAAAGAGCCAAAAACAAGACAGTATCTCAAAGCATTTTCATTAAAAATACAGGTATTTTCAAAGAAAATGTTTGAAAAAATGGTAAGATTAGGCTTTCCAACTGCATTACAAATGTTTTTTGAGGTTACCGCTTTTGCAGGAGCAGCGTTTATCTGTGGATTAATTTCATCTCATGATATCGCTTCGCACCAGATTGCTTTAAGTATGGCATCATTCACCTTCAATTTATGTATTGGTTTCAGCGTGGCGTCAACAGTAATGATTGGTAGAAAATTGGGTGAACAAAATTTTGTAGAATTAAGAAAAATAGGAATCAACAACCTGAAAATAGCATTTCTTTTTATGTGTTTTTGTGGAGTTATATTCATCTTAGGACGAAATATTTTACCTACATTTTTCACAAAACCAGAAGAGGTGGAAGTAATTATGTTAGCTTCAAAATTAATGATTATTGCCGCTTTATTCCAGCTTTCTGATGGAATTCAGGTAACAGCTTTAGGAATGTTGAGAGGTTTACAGGACGTAAAAATCCCTTCAATCATTACATTTATTGCGTATTGGTTGATTACAATTCCTTTAGGATATTTCTTGTGTGTGACCATGGAAATGGGAGCTTTCGGAATGTGGATTGCCCTTGGATTAGGATTAACAATTTCAGCGATTATGCTGGTGAAACGTTTTCTCAACATGTCTGCAAGACGAATTAAAGGAAACAAAATATAATATTGAAAGCGGTCTTTGGATCGCTTTTTTTATTGAGTATGTTGAAAAATGCAAAGATTGTTTTTAATACTAAACAAGGCGCAATGATTTATTATCTTTAAAATTAAAAACTAATTCTTAATGAAAACAATACTAGAAACCAACCGTCTTTTACTTCGAGAATTTGACATCAGCGATGCAGAAAATTTTTATGAATTAAATTTAAATCCAAATGTTATAAAATATACTGGAAACTCTGCGTTTAAAGATATTGATGAAGCTAAACTTTTTTTGGAAAACTATTCAGATTATCAAAGAAATGGTTTTGGAAGATGGTCAGTTATCGATAAATCAACTCAACAATTTATAGGTTGGTGCGGATTAAAGTATGATGAAGATTTAAATGAAACTGACATTGGTTTTCGGTTTTTTGAACATTTCTGGAATCAAGGATTTGCTACCGAAAGCGCAAAAGCCTGCATCGATTATGGTTTTGAAAAATTAAATTTAAAAACAATTGTAGGAAGAGCAATGAAAGAAAATACAGCATCTATAAAAGTTTTAGAAAAAATAGGACTTCAATATGAAAAAGGCTTCGATTTTGATGAGCAAGAAGGTGTGATTTATACAATTAAAAATAAAATGATAAAATAAATATGGAAAATATAGTCATTGAAAAAATTAAAATCGACGATACTGAAAAGCTTCAGCGCATCGCTAAAAAGACTTTTTTCGAAACCTTTTCGCCTTATAATACTGCAGAAAATATGGAAAAGTATCTGAATGAAAAGTTTTCTGAAGAAAAATTGCTATCAGAACTTAAAAATAAAAATTCTGAATTTTTCTTTGCTATCTATCTTGGTGATGTTGTCGGCTATTTGAAAGTCAACTCAGGAGATGCACAAACTGAATTACAAGATAAAAATGCTCTTGAAATTGAAAGGATTTATGTTTCAAAAGATTTTCACGGCAAAAAAGTTGGACAGATTTTATACGACAAAGCATTGTATATTGCACAAAGCAAAAACTTACAATACGTTTGGCTAGGCGTTTGGGAAGAAAATCACAGAGCCGTTCAATTTTATAAAAAGAATGGTTTTGTAGAATTTGATAAGCATATTTTTAAATTTGGTGACGAAGAGCAGACGGATTTGATGATGAGAAAGGAGTTGTAATTATCAAATAGCTTTTCACTTAAAATTAATCTTAAAGTAATGAAGTTTGAAAAAGCTAAATAAGCAAAATTAAAAAGGTGGCATGCTTTTCATAATTACACGCCTGCTTTTTCTAAAAGCTCCCGTGGATTTATGTAAGTCGACGGGAGCTTTTGGTATAATCTTCGTGAAAAGTTTATGTTTATTTAATCAGATAAAAACTATATTTTTAAAGTAAAATTCCTCCGTAAGCTAAATAAAGCTAGAGTTCCATCTTAAAAAAAATATTCAAAACTGGTATTCTCATCAGCTTTTTTGTTTTGAATTTCGAAAAAATAAATATCTGGATTTAATTTACACTGTCTTTTTCTTTTCATAATCTTTTATGGCTTTGGTAAGACTTTTTACGGTTGTTCCCAAATAGGAAGCCATATCTTCTTTTGAAATTTTCATTTCTTTAGCTTTTAATTCGAGAAGTTGAGACAGCGTATGTTCTGTAGCGTGAAGTTGCTGATAAGATGATCGGTTTGAAGTGTTTGCAATACGTTCTGCAAAAACATCGAGCAGCAAATTGTTTAAATTAAGATCACTTTTAATCAACGACTGGAAATACGGAATCGTTATGGTAAATACCGTAACTTCGGTAATCGCTTCAATGCTGCAAATGCAAGGAACATTCTTCATCATCTCTATTTCCCCAAGAATTTCTCCTTTTCCTAAAAACTCAACAATGTATTCCTCTTTGTTTTCTTCTGTAAAAAAGCATTTGGTAATTCCGCTTTTAATGAGCATTATTTTGTCGGAAACTTCGCCTTGTGTTAATAGTTTTTCGTCTTTTTCGAAGGATTCTAAAATAATATTTCCTTTATGTTCCTGGCTATGGAAAAGTATCTCAAGATAATTTAGAAATGGTTGGTTCGTTCTTAACATTATTTTTATTTCAGATAGACACCTTTCGGAATCTATTATTTATACTCACTTTTATGAGCCGAAAAATTACAAAAATTAAAATGAATAGAATATGAATTATTTAAATTAAATCCATAAAAAAACTCGCTCCACTGAGCGAGTTTTATGTATAATTATTTCTTCAAACATTTCTCCAAAAACTGATCTTGTTCCCAAAGCAAATGCAGAATATTTTCTTTGGCAGCATAGCCGTGAGATTCTTTTGGAAGAAGAACCATTTTCACAGGAGCTCCGAGATTTTTCAAAGCCTGGAAATATCTTTCGGTTTGCAAAGTAAACGTTCCCGGATTATTGTCGGCATCACCATGAACCAATAACATAGGCGTTTTCATTTTATCGGCATTCATAAATGGAGACATCGTGTTGTAAATTTCCGGAACATCCCAGTAATTTCTCTGCTCACTCTGGAAACCAAAAGGCGTCAACGTTCTGTTGTATGCTCCACTTCTTGCAATTCCGCACGCATAATCTTTAGAATGTGTCAAAAGATTCGCGGTCATAAATGCTCCGTAAGAATGCCCTCCCACAGCCACTTTTGTTCTATCAATGTATCCTAACTGATCTACCGCATCAATCGCAGCTTTTCCATTAGCAACCAATTGAGGAATAAAAGTGTCATTCGGCTCTGTTTTTCCTTCCCCGATAATTGGGAATGCTGCATCATCAAGAACTGCATATCCTTTCGCCGTCCAATACACAAAAGAACCGTAATATGGGAACGTAAAATCGTTCGGATTTTGAGTATTTTGTCCTGCTGTATTTTTGTCTTTATATTCTGTAGGATATGCCCAAATTAATAGAGGAAGTTTATCTTTTTTAGCTTTTCTATCGTAGTTTGCTGGCAAATAAAGTGTTCCTGTTAGAGTAACTCCGTCGTTTCTTTTGTAGGTAATTACTTCTTTGTAAACATCTTTAATGCTTTCAAACGGATTGGCAAAATTGGTTACCGCTTCTGTTTTATTAGATTTAATATTTTTCTTAAAATAATTCGGATATTGACTTGCTGACTGCTGAATCGTCAATACCTCTCCTTTTTTAGGATCAATAATATCGATAATTTCTTCTTTGGCATTTTTAAGATTTGAAGTGTAGAGTCTTTTCTTTTTTAAAGATTTCATATCCATTTCATCGATGAAAGGATGTTGACCGTCTTTTGTAAATCCATCACCAATCAGGTAAGATTTTTCACCTTTAATATCGATGACATATCTTCCGAAATCATTTTTTGTGGTATTAAAACTTCCGGGATCACTGTAGACATCCTGGTAATTCCTATCTTCTATTACTTCAGATTTGCCTGTGTTTAAATCAACTAAGTAAGATTTTGTATTTCTGGTATCGTACCAGCTTTCACCAACAATAGCGTAATGATTGTTGGTCCAGCTTACGCCGCCGTATCTTTGTTTTGTTTTAAAGAAAGATTTTGGCTGAGCAGTAAACGGAGCTTCCCAATTGAAAACTTCATCTCTGAAATCAACCGTTTTAGATTGGTCACCACCATCCAAAGCTTCAGCGTAAACCAAAGTTGCAGGTTGATCGGCTCTCCAACCCATATCTCTTTTTCCCGTTCTTACAGATGAAAAACCTTTCGGCATAATTTCATTTAGAGGAACTTCATTCACCACTTTTACAGTATTTCCTTTTGCGTCGTAAACGGTTGTGGTCATTGGAAATCTGTTTAGCGGAACGATGTAAGAAAAAGGTTTTTTAATCGTTGTCAGCATCAGGTAATTTCCATCGGGAGAATAGCTTACTCCGGCAAATAAATCCTGATCTTTTATCTTTTTTAAACCACCATTTAAATCTACGTTATACAACTCAGAAGCAGTAAGGATTTCAAAATTTCTTTCATCCTGAGGATTTTTAAGTAAATCTTGATACGTTCTGTTTTGAGAAACTTTTCCATCGGCAGTTGAAACAATTGGTCCAGTTGGCAGATCTTTCGAAGAATCTGTTAGTTTAGCTCTGTTTCCCGGAAGCACTTTAATCAGAAAGCTTTGAGAATCTTTCATCCAACTGTAAGGATTTCCTAAATTGGCATTCAGGTTATCTTTGGTTATTTTTTTTGCGGTTGCCGTTTCAAGATCAACAATCCAAAGCTCAACTCCACTATCTGTAGTATGAGTGAAGGCTAATTTTTTCTCATCCGGAGAAAATGCGGTATTAGTGATTTTCGGATTTGCAGGTAAGTTTTTAACCTGAACCTCCGTTTTATCATTCATTTTACGCACTTTCAGATTGTTAGAGTAGGTTGCAGTACTCGAAATATTGGTTATAGGATTGATTCTTAATCCTCCCAATTTCATTTCCTGCTGATTGAGATCATCTAACGTTTTATAGGTTGGTCGATACACAAAAATAACCCAGTCTTTTTTTGAATTGGTTAAAACACTTGGCGGTCGGTCGTAATCTGCAAGCTTTAAAATCTCTGCAGACGGCTTCTGATACGTGATATTTTCTTGAGCTTCATAGAAATTAAGAAACGCAAGAAGACAGATGGTCAATTTGATCTTCATTATCTTTTTTGATTTTTTACGAATTTAATGAAAGTTTCGAATGAAAAAAAATCTATTGATTTATCTTTCATAAATAGTTTACTCGCTATTTCAAACTTTTTTTCAAAATATCCGAAACTTTTTCAATCTCACCTAAAGTATTAAAATAATGGGGTGAAAGTCTTACAGCTCCGTCAACTTTTTTATCGGTAAAATCAATCAATGCCGAATGTTTGTAACTTGCTGAGAAGAAAACATTATTTTCTCTCAAAACTTTTTGAATATTTTCTAAATCATTATCAGGACCACAGAAAGTGACGATACTACATAGATTATTTCCAATATCTAAAACTTTGAAACCGCTGTTTTTAAGATTTATCCTGAGTGTTTCGGCTAATTTTCTATTGTAATTTTCAATATTATTAAGCCCTACATTGTTGGCATATTTTACAGCTTCCATCATTCCTAAAACAGCGGCGTAAGAAACTTCCCAATGTTCAAATCTTTTGGCGGTTTTAAATAGTTCATAATTATTATATTCCGACCAGTGTGCGCCTCTCATATCTAATAAAACCGGTGCATACTTTTTTTCTAAAACTCTGTCTGAAACATATAAAAAGCCACTTCCTCGTGGTCCTCTCATGAACTTTCTTCCTGTTGCAGTCAAAAAATCACAACCTATTTTTTCAACATCCACGACCATTTGCCCAACCGATTGACAACAATCTGCCAAATATAAAATATCATACTGACGACATATTTTTCCTACCGCCTCAATATCCTGAATCAATCCTGAATTGGTCGGAATATGAGTAACAGCAACCAATTTCGGTTGATGTTGTTGAATTAAATTTTCAAGGTCTTCTAAATCCAATTCGTTATCTTCAAGTTTTTTGATACGAATTATTTTTACATTTAATCTTTTCTGAAGCGAAATAAATGTAATCTGATTAGAAATATAATCGTCTGCTGTAGTGATAACAACATCTCCTTCTTTGAAAATAATGCTCGATAGTGCTTTCGAAAATGCTTCAGTCGCACTTGTCATAAAAGCAATATTTGAAGGTTTGCAGTTAATGAGCTTTGCGGTTTCAGTATAGAAATTTTCAAGCAATTTTGCATTTCTGTTCGCAACTTCGTATCCTCCAAACTGTTCTTCTTGTTGCAGATAATCAATCATAGAATCAACTACGATATTGGGCATTAATGAAGAACCTGCATTATTAAAGAATAATTTATCGTCTGACAGACCTCTTATTTCCTCTCTTATTTTATCTGTATTCATTTTTTTACTTTTAATTCGAATGAATTTACTATAATTTACTTACTTATTCACAGAGTTTGTTATTCCGTAGGAATCTAAATCTATTTGTATAAATCTAATATTACAATTCTTGTTTAGATTCCTACGTAATGACAACATCATGCTTAGTTTTTTTTTCTCATAAGACACAACAATTTTATACAAAAAATCCCGAATCTGAAGTATCGGGATTTATTTTTATTTTAAAATTATCTTTTTAATCTAAAACACTCCAACCTCTTTTAGGATTGGTATTTGAAGACACTTCCTGTTCGTTAACAATAATATTTTCTTTTCTCTGGCCTATATAATCCAGTTCACTCAGCTTAGCAAAAATTGTTTCTAAACTTCTCAACATCTGATGGATATGTAAAAGAGGTTCTCCAGTATTATGATGGTCATAATTGGTTTCTGCAACCGTAGAAAGTTGATTAAGTAAAGTGTGTGGCGCAATTTCGCTCCATTCTAAACTATAATTAAGCATTTCTTCCAATTCGCCTGGAACTAAAACCTGTGTAGAATTGTACATTCTTAACGCTAATTTAGCGAAAGTTTCAATCAAAAAAACTGGTGCCTGATAAGGAATAATATTTCTGAACTGAAAATACATATCACCAAATGTATCGACCAAAACAGTACACAAAGCTTTTACATTTAATGCCAAAGATGTATTTTGGTTTTTATGCGAAGCCTTCTGAATGATTTTGAAAGCATATTGCTGTAAGTTTCCAATAGATTTTGCAAATCCGTTGTAATAATCAATCAAAGCAGGATGACTCTGAATCGATGTACAAGGCGGAATAAAATTAGTGTTTACCTGTGCAATATTACCTTTAAAATCTACTTTTCCAACTACCAGGTAATTTCCGCCCGAATAATTGCTGTTTAATGAACTTATTGGAAGCAATTCGATATGATAATTGGCCTGCGCATTCGGGTGTCGTGGTGGAATTTCTTCGGGATCAATATCTCCAAACGGCACTTTATCAAAAGGGTTTACAGAGATTAAAATATAATATTCGCCATCCATTTGGTTTTCATCGATGTTGAGAGATTTAGCCAAAGATTTTACACTTACTCTCCTATCTTTCAACTCCAGTCTATATCCTGCCAAAGTTACAGCGCTGCAGTTTTTGATAAACAATTGTACATCATTGGTTGCCGTATTATGAACATCAAAAATAGTTTTATCTGTAAATTCATTAGACAAAGGCAACAAGCCGTAATTATAATTGGTAATGGCAAGAGAATTTGCGTCTCTTATGGTATCTATTAAAAAATTATCCTGATCGTTGAGATGTCTCTGCGAAACTTTCATTCCATCAACCCAGTTGATAGCAAAGTGTTTTATGGGCTGTATCATAGTGTAATATTTTTAGTGGTGTGATTTTGATTTTATTTTTTTCCTTCTTCTTCGTGCTGAATAACTCTTTTACAGATGACAACTTCATTTTCAGAAATCGTATTCGTGGTAATATCCTGATCGAAATCGATGTATTTTCTAAAACTGAAAAATGATTTTTTAGTATAAAATATCCAGTAATAAGATTCTCTTTGTTCGTCTGTTAAATGAATGACAGATTTTGGGTTTTTATGGTTGTAATCATCAACTACACGGAAAAACCAGTCTCCAAAAGTTACGCCGGTCGGTAAAGTTTTTGCTTTAATTCTGAATCTGTTGGCATCTTCTAGATTTTTACTCAATTCAACATTTAAAACCATTAAACGGTCAAAGTCTGCGCCGTCAAAATCAGGTGGTTTCTGATCGGGAGAATATTTCCATGTTTTATAAATATCTACCGGAATACTGATTAACATGATATAACAATAGTAAAAAACCATTGGTACAAAGAATATCAAGACACTGGTTGCAGACATTACAGGATATCCTGCTCCTTTGCTAATCCATTCGAAAATTAATACAAAAAGATAAGCTCCCACAAGAGCACAGGTTACCGATAATACAGATTCGAAAAGAATGCTTTTTGTTTGAGAATTAAAATGCTTTCTGAAAAAATTATGCATTAAATTCACATGAATAATCCCGAAAATAAGATAAATTATCTGTGAAATTAAATACCAATACGGATTAAATGAATTACCTGCAAAACCGAAAAAACCTGGTAATGCAAGACACAGACTACATAAAAGCACATAAATAATGATGACTTTTATTTTTATAGCAGGCTGGCTTTTCCTGATGAATCCTAAAACAACCATCATGATAACCGCTATAAGCGGCACCAAAATATACCTGAAAAATATACCTTTTACTGAAGAAACTTCCATTGATTTCTATTAATATTTAGTTTGATTGATGAATGTAAATATAATAAATTATTTCACAGAAAAGTAGAATAACCGAGTCTGTTTGCATTTCTTTGATTGTCTTCTAACACAAAAGAATAGTCTTTTTTTTCTGTAATAAAATTTTCTTCAATATCTACAGAAACAGGAAGGCAATAATCATACAAAGCCTGCAAAACTTTTCTGAAAGGATGCCCCGGAATATAATTTTTCATCTCGTCGTAAGGAATCGGGCCTATATTTACAATCCAGTTTCTTTCACCATCCATATGTTTCCCGCTGGCAATATAGGTTACTCCCAGTCTTGAATTTCCTAAAAGAATAGAAGAATCATCTTCTTTCATCCTGTCTATTTCGTTGGGTGTAAAAGTAATTTCTACAGGAACTTTTAAGAAAGCGGTCATACAACGTTCAAACCATTTTTTGTCACCTCTGATGTTATGAAAAAAAGGTAAGACATGAAGAAAAATATAAGCATTCTGCTTATCGAGCATTTTAATAATCGGCCAAAGTTCACTGAAAATATCGAGTAGTGAATCTGTTTCACTTGCCAAATCAAAATCATACTCTTTCAGCAAGGCGCTTATTTCTGTAAAAAAAATCTCAAGCTCAAACGGTCTGAAGAATTTTCGAGCATCGTCTTCTACCCTTTTTTGTTTACGGATTTCTTTTACAACGCTTTCTACATTTTTTCGTGAAGTATTGAGTGATGGCGGATGAAAAATACCCTCAGGAAGATAATCGTATATTCCTTCGCGATACGTTTTAATATTAAGAACTTCCTCGTCAAAACCTAAGTAATGACTCGAAATACTTTTAATATCTTTTAGATAAGCTCTGTCGTTTATTCCTATTCGGTCAATAAAAATATTGCTTACAGATTTGTGATATTTTAGGAGATTTACAGCTACTGCTTCAGCTTTAAAGTCTGTTTGCAGCTTGTTGTAATGCATATCTATCGTGCTGTTGTCGTACATATTTTTTTTCTGTGATCATGTTTGGTATCGTAAAGATAAAATATCTCTTTATATTGAAAAAGCATTTAGATTATTTTTTTGAATTTAAATACTTCGTCTGTACTAATTTACTGATTTTCTTTTGTATTACGTTTGTCTGAGGTAAAAAATACGTTTTATACTCAATAATTTTACGATCCGTATTAAAGGTTATCACTTTCTTTAATAAATACTTTACAAAAAATTAACAGTGCTACAAGCAACAAATTATCATTTTAAACTTAAATTTCCATGAGGCTGACCTATCTTTGCAATTCGAAAATTATTTAAAGAAATGAAAAGTATTTATTCTAAAATTTTGCTTTTAGCATTCGTAGCGAGCTCGGTTTATTCTTATGCATGGGGATTAACGGGTCACAGAGTGATTGCTGAGATTGCAGAAAACCATCTTTCGGGAAAGGCAAAGAGAGAAATGAAAAAAATGTTGGGGCAAGAAAGAATGGCGTATTGGGCAAACTGGCCAGATTTTATTAAATCTGATACTACAGGTGCCTGGAAACAGGCTTCAGCTTGGCATTATGTAAACATTGATCCACAAACCGATTTTACAGCATTTGAAAAAGATTTGAAAGCTCAGGCAGGAGCTAATCTTTATTCGCAGATTAAAGTATTATCTAGTCAGATTAAAGATGTAAAAACTTCTGAAAAAGATAGAAAAATTGCTTTAATTTTCCTGATTCACATGATGGGAGATTTAGCACAACCAATGCACACCGGAAGGTCTGGAGATTTGGGTGGAAATAAAATTAACGTTACTTATTTTGGAGATAAAACAAATCTTCACTCAGTTTGGGACGGAAAATTAGTAGATTCACAAAAATACAGCTATACCGAATATGCCAAACTTTTAGATATTAAATCTAAAGACGAAGTAAAGCAAATACAATCTGGAACATTAGAAAACTGGTTGTATGATTCTCATCAGATTGCCAATAAAATCTATGCGCAAACTCCGGACGGGTCTAAATTATCTTATGACTATCAGTATAAGTTTAATGATACAATGGAAAGACAGCTTCTTTACGGAGGTTTAAGATTGGCGAAATTGTTGAATGATTTATTCTAAAAAAGTAAAAAGTTAATGGTGAATTTTAAAAGTTAATTTTATCTTCACATTTAATATAGAGCGGAACTTCGGTTTCGCTTTTTTTGTTTTCGTCAGTTCGAGTATTTTTCTGCAACAAAGTGGAAGAAAAATGTATCGAGAACCAGTGAACTTCAAATAAAACTTGTCTTATACTCAACAACTTCTCGATACGATTTTTTCAAAATCTACTCGAAGTGACGATGCAAATTCACAATTAAAAAGATACAATGGATAGCGGGAAATAGCTTCTCATAAAATAAACGAGATTTCTATCAATTAAATCTACTCTCTCAATAATTGAAAAATATATTTCAAATAAAATTTACTCTAAAATCGTTGTTCTGGGTCGTAAGAGCGATAATTTACAAATATTTTTTTGAAATCAAATTAATTAAATAAAAAATTATTGCAACATGTGTAACCTTTTTATTCTTTCGAACGTATAATGTAGTAGCAACTCTATTTTTGAGATAAAATAAATGAGACAATTAAAAATAACCAAGCAGGTTACCAACAGGGAAACCGCTTCACTAGACAAGTATTTGCAGGAAATTGGTAAAGTAGAACTAATTACAGCAGACGAAGAAGTAGATTTGGCACAGAGAATCCGTGCAGGCGACAGAGCAGCACTGGAAAAATTAATTAAAGCCAACCTTCGTTTCGTAGTTTCAGTATCTAAACAGTACCAAAACCAAGGTCTTTCTTTACCCGATTTGATTAATGAAGGTAACTTAGGATTAATGAAAGCAGCAAAAAGATATGACGAAACCAGAGGTTTCAAATTTATCTCTTATGCGGTTTGGTGGATTCGTCAGTCGATTTTACAGGCTTTGGCAGAGCAATCAAGAATTGTAAGATTGCCATTGAACAAAATTGGGTCGATTAACAAAATCAACAAAGCTTACGCTCACCTTGAGCAAGAAAACGAAAGACCACCTTCACCTGAAGAATTGGCTGAAGTTCTTGACATGAGCGAGGAAGATATTAAAGAATCAATGAAAAACTCCGGAAGACATTTGTCTATGGATGCACCATTGGTGGAAGGTGAAGATTCTAACTTGTATGACGTTTTACGTTCTGGAGAATCTCCAAGCCCGGATAAAGATTTGATGCTTGAATCTCTTCAAATTGAAATTGAAAGAGCATTGAATACTTTGACGCCAAGAGAGGCTGATTTGGTAAGGTTGTATTTCGGATTAAACGGAAAACATCCAATGACTTTAGAAGAAATCGGTGAAACTTTCGACCTTACGAGAGAAAGAGTTCGTCAGATTAAAGAAAAAGCAATTAAGAGACTAAAACACAATACGAGAAGTAAGATTTTGAAGTCTTATTTAGGTAAATAATTTTAGCTTTAAATAATTATTAAGCGGAGTTTGATTTTTTCAAGCTCCGCTTTTTTGTGACAATTTTTTGAGTATCTTCAGCTCATTAAAATAATAAATTAAACAGCACGTTTGTCATTCAGAACGAAGCGTAGCGAAGTGAAGAATCTCAATATTTTAAACCATTAAGAGATTTCTCTTATAGTCGAAATGACAAATTCAATAAACAAACAAACATGAAAAAAATACTTATTACTTCTACTCTATTTTTATTCATAATTTCCTGTAATCAAAAAGACACAGAAAATAAAATCGTTGACACAGCAGCCGAAAATACAGAATCAAGTTTCCCAATTAAAAGAATGAGCAATGCTCAAAATATTTTAGATGGAATTTACACTGAATTAATGAAAAATGATACTGAACTTCAAAAACTTGACAAAAAAGTTAATGCAATTACTAGCGACAGCAAAATAATGAAGGAACTCTACAGCGATATAATTAATAATTCAAATGATTATTACAACATTGCGGAATCTAATGCAAAGGCGATAAATGATTCTTTGCTGAAAAAAGAAATTTTTGCTATTCTAACAAATAGTTCAGAAAAATTCACTCAAAAGAAGATTAAATTTGAAGAACTAACAAAACAAGTTAGCATAAATAATCACAAAATTTATAGTTATTATCAAGCATTTAAAATCAAGAAAACGCTTCCCAAAATTGAAAAATATCAAAATGCACATCCTCTAAAAACTGACATCTTAAATAATTTCATCGACAAGCAAAATCAATTGTTGAACGAGTTGAAAAATTTGAAGTAAATATTTGCCACCAATGCACAAACTTCCTAATTGTTATTTAAAATTATTCGTGCATTCCTGGCTTATCAACTGAACAAATCTAAAGCAAAAACTAATAAATGAATCAAATTTCAATCATCGGAGCCGGAATTGGCGGTTTAACTTTAGGAAATGTTCTGAAACAACACCATTTAGATTTTACGATTTATGAATCTGCTGCGAAAATAAAACCTGTCGGAGCCGGAATTATGATGGCGGTCAATGCAATGCAAATTTTTGAGACTTTAGGTTTAAAAGAGAAAATTGAAAACAGAGGAAATAAAATTCATGGAATATTTATTACGGATGAAAAGCTGAAAACCATTTCTACGACAAATATTTTGGCTTTAGAACAAAAATTCAATTCTTGCAATGTAGCAATTCACAGAGCCGAGCTTCAGAGCATTTTAGCAGAAAATTTAGGTTTTGAAAATATTCAATTAAATCATTCTTTACAGCAAATTCAGAAGGAAAAAAATTATCTTTTAGAATTTGAAAACGGTTTTAAAACAGAAAGTGAAATCATTTTTGGAGCCGATGGAATTCATTCTAAAGTCAGGAATCAGATTTTTGGAAATGGAAAAATCAGAAATGCCGGTCAAAAATGTTGGCGTGGATTAACCGATTTTAATCTTCCTGAAAAATACAATCATCATGCTTTGGAAATCTGGGGAAAGGGAAAACGTTTTGGTTTTGTGAAAATTTCAGACAAAAAAGTGTATTGGTATGCTTTAATTAATGAAAATAAATTTAAAGAAAATCTAAATTTAATTGAAACATTCGGTGATTTTGATTCTTTAGTTTTAGAAATTTTAGAAGCCACAAAACAGGAAAATATTATTCTGAACGATATTATCGACCTCACTCCTATTCCAAAATGGTGTACTGAAAATCTTTGTCTGATTGGTGATGCTGCTCATGCAACGACTCCAAATATGGGACAAGGCGCTTGTCAATCGATTGAAGATGCTTATGTAATCGGAAAACTATTAGAAAAGAACCAAGATTTGAATTCAGTTTTTGAAGAATTTCAGAATATCAGAAGAAAAAAAGTTGATACGATTGTTAAAAACAGCTGGACGATTGGTACAATTTCTCAGTGGGAAAAAGGAAATCAGCTAAGGAATTTTTTGATGCGCACTATACCGGAAAACCTTAATCAGAAAATGGTAGAAAAGATTTTAAAACTGGAGATATAAAAAAAGAAACTCGATTTGAGTTTCTTTTTCATTTATTTTATTTCAGATTTTACAGAACCGCATTTAAGCATTGAACTTCCATAATACGGATTGACAATCTGTTTTTCGTTACTCAACCAGCTTCCTTCAGCCATTGGGCAATATTGTACGAAGATGGTTTTATCAGAAATTTTGTTTTCTTTAGCAACAGCAATCATTACTTCAGATAATCTGTAAAACGGTTTTCTTTGTGCATCGATATTTTTTGCCGAAGAAATTGTTTTTGCATCAGCTTTCAACGAATTCAACTTTTTCTCGTCTAAAGATTTTGAATTGACTGAAGAAGCTGTCTTCAGAAATTCTCCTGCCGCAACCGAAGTTTTCTTAAAATCATCAGAAGATAAAGCTGTTTTTACTGCGATATAGTTTTGATATAATTTTGAAAGTTGAGGATTTATTTTCGTTTGTGCAGTTACAGACACGACTGTAAATATTGAAAACAAGAATGTGATGATATGTTTTTTCATTTTTTCTATTTTTTTATTTTTTTTGTCCCAAAGATTGAGTAGATGCTCTCAGGCTTTTAATTTCTGAATATTTTTATCTGCTTTAATCGAATTTCCGCATCTTCAAGATTAAAATTATTTTTTGGTAATTGTTCTATCAATTCATAATTACCAAATTTAATTCTTTTATTGCCAGATTCATTATCGATTAAATTATATTCAGAACAATTTATACATTTAACGATATTATAGTCATTCTGAATATCGTTATCCATTTTCTCTAAAATAAAAGTATCTAAATTAGAATTACATTTGGTACATTTTGTTTGAATAATATTAAGAATCTTTTCTTTTCCTCTAAAGAAGTCATTTACTCTTTGTAGAGATGAAAATAAAGATCCATACAGCCAACTATTTAATTCACTACTAAAATCGATTGATAAAATTTTTGAGATTTGATCATAATAATCTGCTACAAATTCTCGTTCTTCAGTATCAAAATTCTTTCCTAGTTTTTTCAAATTAGTTTTCAAAATTTTCAGAATATCTTTATCCGAATATTTAATTTCTAGCTTTTGAATTAATTCAACTAAACAATTATCAATATTATTTTCCAATAATTCACAAACCTCCTGATTAGAAGGATTTAATCCTCTTTTAATCCAATCTTTGTCTCCAAATTTTCTTGTATTCTTTAAATTATTTAATATCTCAATTTTATTAGAACTCATCAATAAAAATTATTTTATTTTAAATTCTAATTTCACATTAAAGAATCTACCCGTCAAGCGAACCGGAACAGGATACATGATACTACTATTTGCATCCGTAATCCATTGATTGGCAATTGTATTATTGATATTAAAGGCATTGAAAACCTGAACACCTAAAGTTAATTCATCAAAATTACTCAAGAAACCATAGGTCTGTTTTTTTGCTTCAGCATCAACAAATGCATAAGAAAGCCCCAAATCTACCCTTTTGTAAGAAGGTAAAGTTTTCTGATATTGGTAAGGATCTGTGAAAACCGGTGCTCCGTTTGGTAATCCCATCGCATAAGTTAAGGTAAGATTTACACGCATTTGAGGGAATTTCGGCATATAATCCTGATAAAACATTGCAAATCTAAATCTCTGATCTGTAGGTCTTGGAATATTTCCTCTTCCATCAATATTTTCAAAAACTCGTGCATAACTTGCAGAAAGCCAAGAATCTACCCCAGGAACAAATTCACCAAATAATCTGGTATCAATTCCGTACGCGTAGCCTGAAGCATTATTTTGCCCTGAATAACGAATTCTCACATTATCCATATAATACGGAATTACATTATCCATTTTTTTATAATATAATTCTGTCGTTAATTTGAATGGTCTGTCTTCAAACTCAAACTCAGTTTCATTGGCTAAAATTGCCTGAATAGATCGCTGAGATTTTATATTTGGATTAAAATTACCATTCAGATCTTTAATTTCTTTATAAAAAGGAGCCTGATAATAAACACCTCCAGAAAGTCTGAACCACATATCGGTATCCCAATCAGGTTTTATTGCAAACTGAGCTCTTGGTGAAAATATAGTTTCTTTATTAAAACTCCAGTGTGCCACTCTTGCCCCGGCATTCACCAAAATTTTACTTGCACCCCAGAAAAACTTCTGAGAATACTGTCCGTAAGCCGATAATCTTGTTGGTTCAATATGATTAGCACCCGAAATACTGTAAAATAAATCTAAATCTGAAGCATCTGGAAATCTAGGATCATCAACCGGATGCGGAATGCTGTATCCTGAAGAGTCCACCAATTTCCATTCATTCGTTAAATCTCGAAGATTTTCTTTTTCATATTTAAATCCTACTTCAATATCGGTATTCACATTGGGTGAAAAACGAGTTCTGAATTGTGTTCCATACGTTCTTACAAAAAGATCATTTCTCGCATGCTCTATTTGCCCACCAACATCGTAAGATGTGATAGGAGTTCCTGTAATAGGATCAAAAGTCTGCAGAATATAGCTTGAAGCAATAGAATAATATTCTCTTTCACGGTTTTGATAAGAGAAACTATCGAGCGTAAACCTCCATTTATCCGACGGTTTATAGTTTACAGAAAACGTTCCCATCATGTTTTTATATTGGTCATTTTCTTTACCATTATAAAAAACTGACAAGTTAATGGGTTGATTTATCGTTCCAAAATCTACGCTACGTTCTTTAGGAATCATTTCGTAATCATTTTTAGAATAATATCCTATAAATGATAGTGAAAGCTTACTGTTGACATGGTAATTCAGATAAGATTGGAAATCGTAATAGGTAGGATTAAAATCAGTATCTTCATTTAAAGTATTCAGAACCAGATTAGTATTTCTGTATCTTCCAGAAAATAAAGCGGTAAATTTTTTATTTCCGTTTTCATCTTCTTTTCCTGATGCAAAACCTGTGGTTAATCTTCCGCCAATTAAACTCGCTTCCCCTGAAAGTTCAAACTTCTTAGGCTCACGATAATAAATATTTAAAGCAGAAGACATTTTATCGCCATATCTTGGTTCAAAACCTCCTGCCGAAAAATTGACTGCCGAAACCATATCCGGATTGATGATACTTAAACCTTCCTGCTGAGAATTTCTAATCAGGAAAGGTCTGTAAATTTCAATATCATTAATATAGATAAGGTTTTCGTCATAGTTTCCACCACGCACCATGTATTGTGAAGAAAGCTCGGTATTTGAATTTACAGACGGAAGTGTTTTTAGCATTCCTTCTACACCGCCAGAGATACTTGCGACATTTTTGGCATCTTTTGCTGAAATTCTTACTGCTGTAATATCAGTGGTTTTCCCGGTAACTTTTTTCTGGAAAACAACTTCCTCAATATTGGTAACCCTTGTCGTTGTGGTATCTCTTTTTCTTGTTTGCGAAAATATCAAAACCGGAACCATAAGGCTTAGTGGTAAAACTAGTTTTTTCAAAAGGAATTTTTTAGAATTCTAAAATTAAGTATTTTTTAACAATTATAGTATAGATTCTCTAACTCTTGTGAGTTTTTGTAATAAATCTTCCAATAAATCTAATCTTAGCATGTTTGCCCCATCAGAAAGTGCGGTTTCTGGAGTAGGATGAGTTTCTATAAAGAGCCCGTCTGCACCCACCACAATTCCAGCTTTAGCAACAGTTTCTATAAGATCTGGTCTTCCTCCTGTAACTCCTGAGCTTTGATTAGGCTGCTGCAAAGAATGCGTAACATCCAGAATTACCGGAGCATATTCTCTCATGGTAGGAATTCCTCTGTAATCAACGATTAAATCGGTATATCCGAAAGAATTTCCTCTTTCAATAATTGCTACTTTTGGGTTATTAGAATCCGTAATTTTCTGAACCGCAAATTTCATGGATTCAGGAGAAAGGAATTGTCCTTTTTTCAATGTTACACATTTTCCTGTTTCAGCGGCAGCCACTAAAAGATCGGTTTGACGCACCAAAAATGCAGGAATCTGAAGAACATCAACATATTGCGCCGCCAAAGCAGCGTGTTCGTTTTCGTGAATATCTGTTGTGGTAGGAATATTGAAGGTCTCTCCTACTTTTTTAAGAATTTCCAAAGATTTTTCTTCACCAATTGTTGTGAAAGAATCTACTCTGCTTCGGTTTGCTTTTTTAAAACTTCCTTTAAAAATATAAGGAATATTGTATTTATTAGTCAGCTCAATTACTTTTTCGGCAATTCTTAATGCCATGTCTTCGCCCTCGATAATGCATGGTCCTGCAATTAAGAAGAAGTTTTTTGAATCTTTGTGCTGTATGTTATCTAAATGTTGAATCATTATTTTTATTTAAATTAAAAAGTTCAGTAAAAATACTGAGAAAGTTTTATAATTGGAAATTATTTATAAACTTAACCTGTAAACGGTTTTTAGAATTAAAAATTATTTTAAAAGAGAAAAAAATTAAATATTTGTTCGTTTCTCGGAATAATAACTGAAAGTATTAAAATTTCTTAAGAATCTTTTCAAAAGTATTAATATTTCTGCTGGTAAACTGATTTTTCAAACTTTTTTTACCTAAAACTTTTCCAAAGCTAGAATCTAAGGTATTTCCTTTTGAAACCTGCCAATAAAAGATATTATTAACAATCTTAGCTTGCTCATTTTCAGATTTTAAAGCTATTTCAAACTCATTCATTAAAACATTTTCTACATTTTCATTTCCTACAAATGCGTAAGTATGAAAATTCTCATTCTTTTCAAACGGATTTTTAGTCCAAAACAACTCTGTTTCTGCTACTGTCTTTATAAATAGAAAAGCTTCATAATTAAAATATTCTGACATTGCTTTTTCTAAAATAGTTTTAAGCTCAACGGCATCTTTATCGGAGCTGAAAATAATATTTCCTGAAGCTAAAATAGAACTCACATTTTCCATTCCGGCTTCCTTAAAAACCTGGCAAACTTCTGCCATTTTCATATTCGTTCCTTTTACGTTGACGCCACGGAGAAAAGCACAGTACTGCATAGGTTTTAGAGTTTTAGAGTTTTAGAGTTTTAGAGCTCAAAATTACTTTTTACTTTTTACTTTAATACAAATTCTTACTTTACTTTTTCGTACAAATTATAGTCAGTGCCTGAAGGTTTCAGTTTATAAATTTTTTCTAAAATCGGATACTCACTTTTCAGATGATTGTTTATTCTGAACTCATTCAGGAGACGATAATGCGTTTTATAATACGTAGAATCTTTATCTTCAAACAGACTTTTGTAAGAAAGCAGATACTTGGGTTTTCTGTTTTTTACCGTATTTATCCAATAATTGGATTTATCTTTTTTAATCTCTTCCTGAATTTGCTTATCCACCAATCCTACTTCGTCAATCGTTTTTAAGCCTGAAAAATAAGGAATATAACCAGCCGGTTCGAGTAAAATCCATTGTTTTTTATCTTTTTCATACGTGTTTAAAAATAAACCAATTGAGCGTCTGTAATTCCATTCACCGTTTCCTGTGGCAATAGAATGTATGGTTTGGAAAGCCAGCATTGGTAAGATGTAAATAAGAATTAATAAAGTCAGCCAAAGTTTTCTTTTCACTTTCTGCTCTAAAACAAAAATCAAAACCGGAACGAAAAGTAGAATCTGTGGCACCCAATAATACCAATCAAAAAGACTTTTTTGAGAAAGGAAAATAATCTGTTTAGACCATGCAAACAAAAAAATAATCCAAAGAAAATAGTTTCTTTTTTCACGCTGTCTTATTAAATAAATAAAACATACAAGTTCAAAAAGAGCAATCACAATGGTAATCGGATTAAAATCTCCGGGCAGCTTTAACATTCCCCAGAAATTGCCATAGTTTAACCTAAAATATTCTATATTCTGTTGTAAAGTAAATGCTTGATCGTACGCCAGTTTTTTCGCAACAATCGTATTGTTTACCCATTCACCAAAATAAAACCAGTTGAAAGAAACGCAGACTGCAACGCCTAAAATTCCACCTAAAATATAGCTCCATCTGATTTTTTTATTCCAGAAAACATCCACTAAAAATACAATTCCTAAGAAGATTACCGTATCAATTCTTGTGAACAGTATTAAAATAGGAAGCACAATAAAAGCCCATTTTTTTTCTTTTTTAAAACCATAATACAGCAATGCCATTTCAAGGAAAAACAAAATTCCATATTCCATTCCGAGAATAGAAATCTTTATTGATGGCGGTAAAATTCCAAATAATAAGATGAAAATTGCTTTATGCCAATTATTTTTAAATAAAAGATGCGACAGAAATAAACTTCCAATCGTAAAAAGTGTAGTATTGAAAACAAGCAAAGGCTCTATAAAATTTTCTTTTCCGAAAATAATATTGAAAATATACGATACAAAAACATATAAATGCGTTGTAGAAGCCGATATTTTCGTAGCTCCGTTGAAACCGATTACTCCGTAATCCATCAGATTTTGGGCAACCCGCCAAGTGATAAATGCATCCTCCTGAATGTGGTGCGTGAGTAAAAAATAAAGTTTTGCAATGATTGCAAAAAATACAGCGTAGATTGGGAGATTCTTATTTTGAGATTCAGCCATTGCGTTTTTTTAGTTACACAAAGGTAATTCTAAATTTCAGGAATATCAACATAAAAAAAACGGAACCGAAGTTCCGTTTTAAGTATTGATTTTATTGTGTTGCTTTAATAATCGCTGTGGTAATCTGATCTTCTTTTTCTTTAGCGTAAGTAGAATCAAATGGTTCCATTATATCAAATAAATATTGATAAAACGGGGTGATTTTCTGTACTTTTTCAGATTCTTTCATTGCTTTCTCTTTACCCATTTGCTGAAGATCTTTAATAAATACATTAAATTTCTTATCAACAGGCTCAATAGATTTCACAAGATAATTATACGCTTTCTCAGTCTGCCCTGTTTTTTTGTAAGCATCAGTTACTGAAGTTACTACTAACGAATATTCCATTGGTTTTGATCTCATTGGTCTTCCTGCAAATCTTTGCTCAGCCGGACTTAAAGATAAATAATAATCATACTCTTCAAAAATTCCTTTTTTAAGAATTTCAGCCAGTTTCAATCCTTTTTCTTCTTGTCCTGCAACGATGTATCCGTAAACCATTGAACTTAAAGAACGAGGATCATTATATTTTTCTGCAGGAATTTCTTTTGATGCAAGGTCTAATATTTCTAAAGCTTTTGCTTTTTGTCCTGATAGAGCTAAAGCTGCTGCTGCTCTGCTTGCTGAACTTCTGTAGCTCATAATGTTTGAAGTTGCCGTTTCATCAAAATGAACTTTCAAGTCTTTGAAATTACCCCATCTGTAGTTTTTGACAATATTATATAATGAGTTTGCATCTACTCTTCCCATTTCTCCATCACTGCTTCTTGGCGTGTGAATAGGAACCAATCTGTAGCTGAAACCATCAAACTGCAGATATTCGTCTAAGAAGAAAATATTTTCGCTTTCATAAACCCCTCCTGAAGAGAAGTTGATAGGTCTTTTCCAATCGAAGTTTGCCAAAATATCAAACATCATCAGGTTATTTTTGTATAAAGTTCCTGATTTGTAATCAACAACAATCTGATCTACTGTATTAGGAAGGTCTGAAGCATTAATGATTCCTGCTTTCACTGCATTTGCTTTGTTTACAGGAATTACAAATTTATTTACCGGAAGGAAATTGTACTTTTCGTAACGCTCTTCACCAAAAATCATTTTTAAAACTTCATCTTTTTCAGGAGATTTCATTTTAATAAAGCTCATTGCCTCTTTTAAAGTCATAGAATCCTGAACCAAATATTTCTGGAATGGTGCTATTGCACTTTCTGGAGCTCCTGCTTCTTGTAGATTAGCGATGATATTTTTCCAATCACTTTTCTTCATCAGATAAATCTGATCATTCACACCATCTCTATAGTCTTCGTGAGTAAGCTCACTAGGAATAGGATTTGAATTATATGTTTTTCTTTTTACCTGATCGATATTCCAAGGCGTTGAAAGCAATGTAAAGTTAACCACTTTCACATCGTCACGGAATCTCTCCGTTTCCTGCATTGCCCAAACCGGATAGGTATCGTTATCACCGTAAACAAATAAGATATCTTCTTTTGGTAATGATTTTAATACTGAATAAGAATAATCGTATGCTGTATATCTATTGCTTCTGTCGTGAACATTATAATTTTGGAAACCCATCATAAATGGAACTCCCAACAAAATCACTCCAAAACCAATATTGGCTGCATTAGATTTTACTTTAGACTGCAAGTACCAAAGAATTCCTCCGGCTCCCAAACCAATCCATATGGCGAATGCATAGAACGAACCTACCATTGCATAATCTCTTTCTCTCGGCTCAAAAGGTTTTACTCCGGTGTAGAAAATAATTCCGACACTTGTTAAAATAAATAAAGATAATATCGCGTAAAATCTTCCGAAGTCTCTGCTAAACTGGAAATAACATCCTAAAATACCTAATAATAATGGTAAAAAGAAAAATGCTACTGTACTTTCATTTTTGAATTTTGCAGGCATCGCATCCTGATTTCCCCAAAGTGCATTATCGATTGGTGCAATCCCCGAGATCCAGTTTCCTTTTGTATTTTCGCTGTTTCCTTCAAGGTCATTCTGTCTTCCAACATAGTTCCACATCAAATATCTTAAGAAATAATATCCGTTTTGAAATGAAATAAAATAATCCATATTCTGAGCTAAAGATGGCTTCTGAACAGTGATTAAGTTATAAGGTCTTACTTTTAGATAATCTGCAGCGGTAATCGATCCATCTTCATATTTCGCTCTCAGCTCATCAAAAATTTGTTTTGCTTCCGGGCTATCTGCCACATCCTCATTCGCATAGTTAAATTGAAAATCTGGTGCGCCATACATAGAAATGTAATTTGACATTACATCTTTATCATCGTTAAACATTCTTGGCATTAAGCTCACATGAGACTTATCAAAAATATAATTAAAACGCTCACTTGTTTTTCTGTAAGTTCCTGTTTTTTCGTCTTTTTCGTAAACTTCTCCGGTTTTTTTAGTTTTAAAACTACCGTCTTCGTTTTTCTGAATTCCGTTTGCATCCAAAAACGCAGTATAGTTTTGACCGTAAATTGTTGGCCAATCTCCGTATTGCTCTCTGTTATAATAATCAAGCATACCAATTGCAGTATCTGGATCGTTAAGGTTCATTGGCGGATTAGCGTTTGCTCTGATCGGAATTACCATCCAACAAGAGAAACCAATCATCATATAAACCACAGATAAAGCTACCGTCTGAAAAATATTTTTCTTCGATTGTCTTGCATATTTTATAAGGAAATAGCAAAGCGCTACCATAATGATAAAGCCAGCAATCGTTCCAGAATGGAAAGGTAATCCTAAACCATTCACAAAGAAGATTTCAAGTTTTCCAAATAAAGACATGATTACCGGGAAGATAATTTTAAATACAAGAATTAAAATCCCTAGAGTAATAAGGTTTGCAATAATAAAATTTTTCCACGTAAATGTGTAGTTTCTTGCGTAGTAAACTAAACATACAGCAGGAATAGCAAGCATTCCCATCATGTGAACTCCTACCGAAAGACCTAAGATAAAAAAGATTAGAATAATCCATCTTTCGTTGTCTTTCTCAAGGTATTCGTTTTCCCATTTTGTAATCAACCAAACTAAAAGCGCAATAAACATCGAGGTCATCGAGTATACTTCACCTTCCACTGCTGAAAACCAAAACGTATCAGAAAATGTAAAACACAAAGCTCCAACAAGTCCAGCAAAAAGAATAGAAATCTCCTGATGTTTTGTGATTTCTTCAAAATCTTTGTTGAGAAGTCTTCTTACAAAATGAGTAATCGTCCAGAACAAAAACAAAATTGTAAATGCGCTGAATAATGCCGACATTCCGTTAATAACGAGAGAGTAATTTTCACCCTTACCAAAAGCAAAAATGGCAGCTACTGCTCCCACAATCTGAAATAAAGCTGCTCCGGGAGCATGCGTTACTTCTAATTTTACTGCTGAAGAAATGTACTCACCACAATCCCAAAAACTAAAATTGGGTTCCATAGTTGATAAGTACGTGAAAAATGCAATAACGAAAGTCACCCATCCGAGAAGGGTATTCCATTGCCTAAAAGTCCAGTTTTTCATAGTATAAAATCAATTATGCGAAAATAAGGTTTTTAGATTAGTTTAAATTAATTTTAACAAAATTTAAAAATTATGGCGTGGTTTTTGTGTGGTTCGGTGGGCTGCAAGCAAAAATAAATCACCTATTTATACAAATAGCAAACTTATAGTTGAGTAAAAGTTTTAAGGATTATTTATTTTTTTGTATTTTTGCGGTCAGATTTTTATTTGAAAAATAACAAATAATGAGTAATGTTTACGATAATATTCTTGGCTTAATTGGGAACACTCCTTTAGTGAAACTTAATACGGTGACTAAAGAAATTCCTGCCAAAATTTATGCTAAGTTAGAATCATATAATCCTGGACATTCCACAAAAGATAGAATCGCACTTCATATTATTGAAAACGCTGAGAAAAAAGGTTTATTAAAGGAAGATTCAGTAGTGGTAGAAACTACTTCCGGCAATACAGGTTTTTCACTTGCAATGGTTTGCATCATTAAAGGATACAAATGTATTCTTGCGGTAAGTGACAAAACAAAAGCTGAAAAAATAGCTTATCTAAAAGCTCTTGGTGCTACAGTATATATATGTCCTGCGAATGTACCTGCGAATGACCCAAGATCGTATTATGAGGTAGCAAAAAGAATTGCTGCCGAAACCCCAAATTCTGTTTATATCAATCAGTATTTTAATGAGCTTAATATTGATGCTCATTATCAAACCACAGGTCCTGAAATTTGGGAGCAGACTGAAGGCAAAATTACTCACCTCTTTGCATGTACTGGAACGGGTGGAACGCTATCGGGCTCTGCAAAATTCTTAAAAGAAAAAAATCCAGATATTAAAATTATCGGTGTTGATGCTGATGGATCTATTTTAAAGAGTTTCCATGAAACCGGTAAAATTCACAAAGAAGATGTACATCCTTACCAGATTGAAGGAATGGGGAAAAACTTAATCCCTTCTGCCCTTTTATTTGATAAAGTAGATGAGTTTGTGAGAGTAAATGACGAAATGTCGGCTTACAGAACCAGAGAACTTGCTTTGAAAGAAGCCATTATGGGTGGTTATACAACAGGAGCGGTTACTCAGGGATTAATGCAATATGCGCAGTCTCATGAGTTGACCGAAAATGATTTTGTGGTAATGATTTACCCCGATCATGGTTCACGCTATATTACAAAAGTGTACAGCGACAAATGGATGGAGGAACAAGGTTTCATCAACAACTGTTTCCACAACTATGATGAAGTTTTCAAAACAGAATTCATCAAATAACAAGAATAAATTAATACAAATTAAGCCTTTTAGTAAATTACAAAGGGCTTTTTTACATAAAAAATACTCATACAATGTTAGATATTTTTGAAAGAATAAAACAAAATCCAGGGCCACTAGGTCAGTTTGCAGACTACGCAGAAGGATATTTTGTATTCCCAAAATTGGAAGGTCCAATTGGTCCGAGAATGAAATTTCAAGGTAAAGATGTAATCTTTTGGAGCGCCAACGATTATTTAGGATTGTGTAATCATCCTGAAGTTTTGGAGGCAGATGCAAAAGCGGCTGCAGAATTCGGAATGTTTTATCCGATGGGTGCAAGAGCAATGTCTGGGGAAACTCAACAACATCAGCAATTGGAAAAAGAATTGGCAGAATTTACTCAAAAAGATGCTGCTTATCTTTTAAACTTCGGTTATCAAGGGATGGTTTCGTGTATTGATGCGTTGGTAACAAGACATGATGTTATTGTTTATGATGCAGATTCTCACGCTTGTATCGTAGATGGTGTGCGTCTTCATATGGGAAAAAGTTTTACTTTCAAACATAATGACATTGAAAGTTTAGAGAAAAACTTGGCTCGTGCAACCAAAGTGGCTGAAGAAAACGGTGGTGGAATCTTAGTGATTACGGAAGGTGTTTTCGGAATGAGAGGAATGCAGGGGAAACTAAAAGAAATTTGTGATTTAAAATCTAAATTTAATTTCAGACTTTTAGTTGATGATGCACATGGTTTCGGAACTCTAGGTAAAACAGGAGCCGGAGCTGGTGAAGAGCAAGGATGTCAAGATCAAATTGATGTTTACTTCTCTACTTTTGCTAAATCAATGGCTGGTTTCGGAGCTTTTCTTTCGGGAGATGAAACGATTATCAGATATTTGAAATATAATCTTCGTTCTCAGATTTTTGCTAAATCTTTAACAATGCCAATGGTAATTGGAGGTTTGAAAAGATTAGAATTATTAAGAACACGCCCAGAAATTAAAGATAAATTGTGGGAAAACGTTTATAAATTACAAAACGGATTAAAAGAAAGAGGCTTCAACCTTGGTAACACAAACACTTGTGTAACACCAGTATTCATTCAAGGAACAACTATCGAAGCAACACTTTTAGCGAAAGATCTAAGAGAAAATTACGGAGTATTTACCTCAGTGGTTGTATATCCTGTAATTCCAAAAGGAATGATTTTATTGAGATTAATTCCTACAGCTTCACATACTGATGCTGAAATTAATGAAACTTTAGCTGCTTTTGAAGGTATCAAAGAAAAATTTGATACTGGAGTATATGCAGAAATGGAAAAACAAATGAATATCGAATACAAGCAAATGTAATTTTGATTTCATTAAAATATAAGAACCGTTAGAAATTTCTAGCGGTTTTTTTTGCCACGAATGCGCGAATTTATTTAGTAGTATCTGAAAATATATTCGTGCATTCGTGGCAAAACTAAAAGATTTACAATAAATTTGCAAAAAAAAAATTCCTTTTGAAAGACCTTCTTCTTATCACTCCACCTTTTACGCAACTTAATACTCCTTATCCGGCGACAGCTTATATTAAAGGTTTTCTAAACACTAAAAATATTTCAAGCTATCAAATCGATTTAGGGATTGAAGTAATTTTGGCATTATTTTCAAAAGACGGAATTCAAAAAGTTTTTGATATAGAAATTAATTTACAGAATATTTCAGAAAACTCGCAGCGTATTTTTGCTTTAAGAGATGAATATTTAAAAACAATTGATCATGTCATTTTATTTCTTCAGAATAAAAATCCTACTTTGGCAAGACAGATTTGTTCGATGAATTTTCTGCCCGAAGCCTCCCGATTTAATCAGTTGGATGACGTTGAATTTGCTTTCGGAAATATGGGTCTTCAGGATAAAGCCAAGCATTTGGCCACTTTATATTTAGAAGATTTGTCTGATTATATTCTTGAAAACGTAGATTCTGATTTTGGATTTAGCAGATATGCCGAAAGATTAGGGAAAAGTGCCAATTCTTTCGACGAATTATATTTAAAATTAAATTCTGATCAGACATTTATTGATGATTTTACTTTAAAAATTCTTCACGAGAAATTAGAATTGGTCCAACCGAAATTGGTGTGTTTTTCGATTCCTTTTCCTGGAAATTTATATTCAGCTTTTCGATCTGCAAAATTTATAAAAGAAAATTATCCGCACATCAAAACTGCCATGGGTGGTGGTTTTCCTAATACTGAATTAAGAGAAATTAAAGATCAAAGAGTTTTTGAGTTTTTTGATTTTATCACTTTAGATGATGGTGAAGTTCCTCTCGAGTTGGTGTATGAAAGCGTTTTCCATGTTGAGCAAAACGAAGAACCTCAGTATAAAAGAACATTTTTAATTGAAAATGAAGAAGTTACTTACAAAAATAACACGACAAAACACGATTATAAACAATCGGAAATAGGAACTCCAGATTATAGTGATTTACAGCTAGATAAATATGTTTCTGTTATAGAAATTGCCAATCCGATGCACAGTTTATGGAGCGACGGAAGATGGAATAAGTTGACAATGGCGCACGGTTGCTATTGGGGGAAATGTACATTTTGTGATATTTCTTTAGACTATATTAAAATTTATGAACCCATTTCTGCCAAAATTTTGGTCGACAGAATGGAAGAATTAATTAAAACAACCGGCGAAACCGGATTTCATTTTGTAGATGAAGCTGCACCTCCTGCTCTAATGAGAGAAGTGGCTTTAGAAATTTTACGAAGAAATTTGGTTGTAACCTGGTGGACTAATATTCGATTTGAAAAAAGCTTTACTCAGGATTTATGTTTCTTACTAAAAATTTCTGGTTGTATAGCCGTATCTGGCGGATTGGAAGTGGCGAGTGACCGATTACTGAAGTTAATTGACAAAGGAGTTTCTGTAGATCAGGTTGCAAAAGTTACCAAAAATTTTACCGAAGCCGGAATTATGGTTCATGCTTATTTGATGTATGGCTACCCTACCCAAACGGTTCAAGAGACGGTAGATTCTTTAGAAATGGTTCGTCAGCTTTTCGAAATGGGAATTTTACAAAGTGGTTTTTGGCATCAGTTTGCCATGACCGCACATTCTCCGGTGGGTCAAAATCCTGAAGAATTTGGAGTTACTCCGATTAAACTGGAAATTAAATTTGCTAATAATGACATCGATTTTAAAGATAAAACCGGAATCGATCACAGTAAATTTAGTTTTGGATTAAAAAAATCGCTCTTCAATTTTATGCACGGAATTAATTTTGAACTTCCTCTGCAGGACTGGTTTGATTTTAAAATTCCAAAAACTACGATTCATCCTGATTACATTCACGATTGTCTTTTAGATGAAAATCAATTTAGCTTTAAAGGAAACTCTAAAATTGTATTTTTGGAGAAAAACGTAATCGCTGAGAATTACATAAAAACAAAAAAACAAAACTCTTGGCCGTACACAAGAATTACATTTCATCTAAAAACGAATATTGTAAGTGTAGATTTAGAGCAGGAAAAAGCAGATTGGTTGATAAAAATTATTGCAGAAAATACTTTTGAAAATCCGAAACGTATTACACTTCAACAAGTTAAGACTCAGTTTGAAGAAAATTTTGATGATTTTGAATTATTCTGGTTTTCAAAACCAATGCAACAACTCAAAGAAAACGGTATTATTTTAAGTTTGTAAATAATTGATACTATTGAAGTTACAGAAAACAACAAATAAAAAAAATCCTGAAAATTATTTTCAGGATTTTTAAGTTTTGACCAAAATACTCAATTTTATTTTTATAATCGGATTAAAACCCGATTTTACCGAGTAATAATTTTAGAAAATTTATTATTTATCTTTTTCCACACCATCTTTTACTACTTCACCCACAATTATTTTATCCTGTACTTTTATAAAACTGGGATCAAGAATTGCCATTCTCTCTGCAAGCGCTTTATAGGTAGGAAATTTCAAAATAGAAGCTCTACCCGACATTTCTCTATACAAAGTAAAGATTTTGCCGCCTGCTGTGGTAATTCTTTTTGTGGTGGTACTGTATCTGCCTATTAATTTACTTTTAGCATCATAAATTTCAATATCCATAAATGTTTTATCTGAAACAGTATCTTCAGAACCAAAACTTACAGGTAAATTGGTGAAATATCCTACAGGAACACCGTTGCTTAGGATCTCACCAACATTATTAACGCTGATATTCAATCTATCAATTTTAGACCGTATCGTATACGCTTCTTTGGTTTTTGTATCTAGCTTACGTTTGGGCATTTCTTTGAAGAGATTATCCAGGTTTTTTACATTAATTCCTCGATCATCAATAATTTTCAAAGCTTTAATAGAAGTATAAACTGCAGATTTTTCATCTCCTGAAAATGCCGACGGTGAAATATAGTCCATATCTAACGTTTTATCGCGATTATAGATCCTATTAAGCTTTATATAGCTATCTCGTACAGAATCTACAACACTTTTATCTATAAACTCCATGGTAAAAATAGGAGTCTCTTTTAAGTCCATAAAAGTATATTCTCCAGATTTACTAGAGATTTTTGCAACATGAATTCCGTCTAAACTAACAATGCCTCTTTTCGTTTTAATAATTTGAGCATTTAGAATGAAGCCCAAAACTGTAAAGAACATGATTAAACTTTGTTTCATAAAATCAGATTTTTACAAAGCATAAAAAAAGTGTAACCAAAGTTACACTTTTTTGAAAATATATTTAGCTTCGATTTTAATTATTCGCAAAGGATAATTCCTTTTTCATTATTAAATTCTACAACACCGCTTTTGATAGGGTAAGAAAAAAACTCACTTTGATTTTCATTTTCTTTGGTAAAATTATTCGCATAAGCTTCGCCTACAGATTTTGTAAAAAGCTTTACTTTACCGCCAGATAATGAAGAAACAATTCCTGCGTGGTTTTTCATAAGGTGAAATTCACCATTTTTTCCGGGCAGCAATATTGAGTCTACTTCTCCTTCAAAAACTACGTATTCTGGTGTTAAAATTTTTATATTCATTGTAATTGCTTTTGGCTTTTGGCTAATAGCTATTGGCTATCAGCAATTAGCATTATTATGCGTTATCAGCTAACATTTTTTGTCCAGCTTCGATCGCTTCTTCGATAGTTCCTTTCAAGTTGAAAGCAGCTTCTGGTAAGTGATCTAGCTCACCATCCATAATCATCGTAAATCCTTTGATGGTGTCTTTGATGTCTACTAATGATCCTTTAAGACCTGTAAACTGCTCAGCTACGTGGAAAGGTTGAGATAAGAATCTCTGAACTTTTCTAGCACGGTAAACTACAGATTTATCTTCTTCAGAAAGTTCTTCCATACCAAGAATTGCGATAATATCTTGCAATGCTTTGTATCTCTGAAGAATTTCTTTTACTCTTTGAGCACAGTTATAATGTTCTTCACCGATAATTTCCGGAGCCAAGATTCTTGACGTAGAAGCCAATGGATCTACTGCTGGATAAATACCTAATGAAGCAATTTTTCTATCTAATACGGTTGTTGCATCTAAGTGAGCAAATGTTGTAGCAGGAGCCGGGTCAGTTAAGTCATCCGCAGGTACATAAACCGCTTGTACTGAAGTAATTGAACCGTTTTTAGTTGAAGTAATTCTTTCCTGCATCGCACCCATTTCAGATGCCAATGTTGGTTGGTAACCTACCGCAGAAGGCATACGACCCAAAAGTGCAGAAACTTCAGAACCAGCTTGTGTAAAACGGAAGATATTATCTACGAAGAACAATACGTCTCTACCTTGACCTGTTTCACCACCATCTCTGTAGTATTCAGCTAAAGTAAGACCCGAAAGTGCTACTCTTGCTCTTGCTCCAGGTGGCTCGTTCATTTGTCCGAAAACGAATGCTGCTTTAGAATCTTTCATAGCTTCTAAATCTACTTTAGAAAGATCCCAACCTCCGTTTTCCATAGAGTGCATAAAATCATCACCATACTTGATAATTCCTGATTCTAACATCTCTCTCAAAAGGTCATTTCCTTCTCTCGTTCTTTCACCTACACCGGCAAAAACAGAAAGACCACCATGTCCTTTTGCAATATTGTTAATCAACTCCTGGATCAATACTGTTTTACCTACACCTGCACCACCGAACAAACCAATTTTACCTCCTTTTGAGTAAGGCTCTACTAAGTCGATTACTTTAATACCTGTGAATAAAACTTCTGCAGAAGTTGAAAGTTGATCAAATTTTGGAGCTGGTCTGTGAATAGGAAGACCACCTTCCTTAGAAATATTTTGAAGTCCGTCGATAGCATCCCCAACAACGTTGAATAGTCTTCCGTTTACTGCATCACCGATTGGCATAATAATAGGATTTCCGTATCCGATTACTTCCTGACCTCTTTTAAGACCGTCAGTTGCATCCATTGCGATACATCTTACTGTATCTTGACCGATATGCTGCTCTACTTCTAATACTACTTTTTCACCGTTTTCTTTTGTAATCTCCAAAGCATCATAAATACTTGGTATAGCTTCTACATTATTAAAAACTACGTCGATTACAGGACCAATAATTTGAGAAATTTTTCCTTTAATTTGGTTTGCCATTGCTAAATTTTTTCTTGGTGCAAATATAACAAATCTTACTAAACCTGCAATTGGTAAAAAACAGATTTTTATCATACTTTTTTACCAATTTACCAATATCGCAATTTATCCTTTTACCAATCATTTCGCTATCAAAACATTGGTATATTATTACATTGTTAGATTGTTACATTATCCCTATATTTGCAGTCAAATTTTTTTCATCTTGAAAGTTTTCAGAAATTTTAGTGATTATCCCTCTCACAGGCCTCTAGCGCTATCATTGGGAATGTTTGACGGAGTACATCTTGGTCATAAATGTATCATCGACGAACTGAAAAAAGTGGGCTCTGCTCATCATCTGGAAACTGCAATCCTTACTTTTTGGCCACATCCAAGGTTTGTTTTTAATCCAAACGAAGACCTTAAGCTTCTTAATACATTGGATGAAAAAACTTTGCTGATGGAAAAATATGGCATTAATAATTTATTTTTAAAAGAATTTGATGATGAATTCAGAAACCTTACCGGTGAAGAGTTTGTGCGTCAGATTTTAATTGAGAAATTGAATGTTAAATATTTAATCATCGGTTACGATCATTCTTTCGGTAAAAATAAAAGTGGAAATTTTGAATTGCTTCAAAAACTTTCTAAAGAATTAGATTTTGAAGTTGAGCAAATGGAAGCGATTAATATCCACGAAAATAACATCAGCTCAACGAAAATCAGAAATGCTTTATTGGCAGGTACTATTTTAGAGGCCAATGAAATGTTGGGTTACTCCTACTCTGTTTCCGGAACGGTTGTTCATGGGAAAAAATTGGGCAGAACGATTGGTTATCCTACCGCCAATATTGAAACTGAAAACCTTAAATTACTTCCTAAAAAAGGAGCTTATATTGTTGAAGTCTTTGTGAAAAACCAACAATACAAAGGAATGTTGAGTGTTGGAACCAACCCAACCGTCAATGGAGAAAAATTAACCGTTGAAGTTTATATTCTTGATTTTGAAGGAGATATTTACGATGAAAGAATTACCGTAAAATTCAGAGATTATCTACACGAAGAAATTAAATTTGAAGGTCTTGATAAACTGATTGAAAGGTTGGACGAGGATAAAAGATTGACCGAGGAGTTTATTTTTTAGGAAAATTAACTTTATAAAAGATGATTGATCTTTTTTTTAAAAAACATTTTTAAGAGTTTTCAATCTCCTCTTTCGCTTTTTTCGTCAATGATTTGAAAACCAAATCGTACGACTGGTCAATCATTTTTAAAATTAAATCTCTTCTTAAACCATCTAGAGAAACAGAATTCCAGTGGGTTTTATTCATATGAAATGCTCCGGTAATCTGTGGATGTTGCTCGCGAAGTTCTTCGCTCCATTCGGGATCCGTTTTTACATTAATACTTAAAGGCTGTCTTTCTAAAGACATTAGCAGAAAAATTTTTATTCCTACTTTTAAAACTAAAGTTTCGTTATCAAACGGGAAACTTTCTGTAACTCCCTTTTTTGCAAGACAATAATCTAAAATTTGGTTGGCATCCATTTCGTATGAGTAATAGGTAAGAAATAATTGATATATTTAATCTTTTATCTTAAATAATTATCTCAAATTTAGTAAATTTAAGAAAGAAAAATACCATCATACAAACTACATTATTATGAAAGCTTTAGTAATCGGTGCTACAGGTGCTACAGGAAAAGATTTGGTGAACCAATTATTAGAGGATAATGATTTTGAAGAGGTTAATATTTTTGTAAGAAAACCTTTATCTATTCAAAATGAAAAGTTGAAAACTCATGTTGTAGATTTTGAAAAATTTGAAGACTGGAAAAATCTTGTGAAAGGTGATGTTGTATTTTCTTGCCTTGGAACGACGCTTAAAGCTGCCGGAAGTAAAGATTTGCAAAGAAAAGTTGATTTTGATTATCAATATAAGTTTGCAAAAGCGGCAAAAGAAAATAATGTAGATGATTATATTCTGGTTTCAGCTTACGGAGCTAATCCTAAATCGAAAATATTTTACTCTAAAATGAAAGGCGAGCTTGAAGAAGCTGTAAAAAAGCTTCATTTTAATAAAATTACCATTTTCAAACCGGGAATGCTCGAAAGAAAAGATTCTGAAAGAACAGGGGAAGTTTTAGGCAGCAGGATTATTAAGTTTGCCAATAAATTGGGGCTTTTTGAAAGTCAGAAACCTTTGCCTACGGATGTTTTAGCTAAAGCAATGATTAATTCTTCAAAAATAAAAAGTAATGGTTACTCAAGTATTAAGCTTGGGAATATTTTCTGTTTTGCTGAGAAAAGCAACACTTAAAACCCATTAAAAACTTCAATGAGAATAAACACATTCTCTCGCAGATGTTGTAAATAAAGCTGATTTTTTCATGATTTTGTTAAACTGCTACAAATACAAGAAATACATTTATCAAAAAACATTCGTGAATTCGTGGCAATTTTACCTTTTTACTTTTAAATAATGAAATTTCAACAAACTATTAATTATTTAAAGCAAAAAAAACGTCTCAAAAGTGAGACGTTTTTCCTTATTATAGAATTGAAAATCTTTAAAAAACTACTTCGCTTTAGCCTGAAGCTCAGCTTCTTTAGCTTTTAATTCAGTAACTTTTGCCTGATTTTTCAACATTCCGTAGATATCTTTCAAAGTTCCAACGGCATCGATATTGTTAGGACTTGCCTGATACCATTTTTCAGCATGAGGCAATGCTTTGGCAAATCTTTCTTTTCTTGCTTCAATTAACGTTGTTGCCTTATCTGGATCTGATTTTCTTATTGCGTTAATTTCTTTTACAGCCTTATCATCATCACCAATAGCAGTATACACTAAGTTTTGATAAGCATTGTCTTTCAATTTAACATCATTTACAGCCAGCTCAATTGCTTTATTAAATGAATTAATGGCATCAGCTTCTGTAGCAGGATTTTTTGACTGTAAAACTCCTAAATTATACCAATTAGTAGCATCATTAGGATTTTTTGCTAACTGCTCTTTTAGGTTTGTCATAAACTGATCAGTCTTACCTGTCGCATATAAAGCAGAACCATGATATTCTTTTAGTTTAGCATTATTAGGATATTTTGCTAATCCTTTTTCTATAATCGCTAAAGCTTCATCATTTTTCTTTGCATTTAAAAGCAATGTAGACAAAGTTTCATATAAATCTGGCTCAACACTTTTAGATTGCTCAGTTTTGAAATCAGAATAATCTTTGGCAGATTTACTTTTCAATAAATCCCAAGTCGCTTTATCATATCCCGATACTTGTCCTGTTTTATTTTCTTTGGCTGTGTAAGTTGTCTGTACGCCAGTATACCCAGAGTTGATTAAATCAGTATAAATTTTAATAGACTCTTCTAAGTTATTTGCTAATGCATAGCTCAAACCAGCATAATACTTATAAGTTTTATCTTCTTGACCGTTTGTTTTTAACAAATCATAAAGTTCTATGAACTTAGGTCCAGCAACTGTATAATTTTTCGCATTATATGCATCCATCGCTACTTTATTAGTAGCTTGCAATTGAGCATTTAAATCTTTTTTATCATCTTTCTGCCCAAAAGCAAAAACTGAAGAAACGATTGCTATACCTAAAATTAGCTTTTTCATAAATATGAATTTTAATTATATTTTATATTATTCTTCAGATTCTGAATTTTCAGTTTCGTCAACTGGGTTTTCATTTTCTGCATTATTTTCTGTTTGTGGTGAAGCGTTTTCTTCAGTTGAAATATTTTCAGCAGACTCTTGAGATTCTTCACCTTCAAGGCCTTCTTCTTCTACATCTCTATCCATTTCAACTTTTGCGATGGCTGCAATCTCGTCATTCTTTTTAAGATTAATCATTTTTACACCCTGAGTATTTCTACCCATCACACGCATTTCATCCATATTCATTCTGATGGCAACACCCGATTTATTGATAATCATCAATCCATCTTCATCTGTAACATTCTGAATTGCAATAAGATTACCTGTTTTCTCAGTGATATTAAGAGTAATAACTCCTTTTCCACCTCTGTTGGTAATTCTATAGTCTTCTACTGCTGTTCTCTTACCATACCCTTTCTCAGATACCACAAGAACCGTTTCGCGCTCTACATCGTTTACAACAATCATACCAATAACCTCATCATTTTCCTCCATCGTAATACCACGTACACCGATAGACCCTCTTCCTACTTCTCTTACTTTCTCTTCAGGGAAACGAATACATTTACCGTTTTTCGTAGCAATCATAATCTGAGATTCCCCATTGGTAAGATAAGCACTTAGCAATTGATCGTTCTCTCTGATTTCGATAGCGTTGATACCATTTACTCTTGGTCTTGAGTAAGCTTCTAAAGAGGTCTTTTTGATTGTACCATTTTTAGTAATCATTACCACGCTCATTTGGTTGATGTAATCTACATCTTTCAAATCATTGGTTCTGATATATGCTTTAATCTTATCATCCGGCTCAATGTTGATTAAGTTTTGTACCGCTCTTCCTTTTGCAGTTTTAGAACCTTCAGGAATTTCAAATACTCTTAACCAATAACACTTCCCTTTTTCTGTAAAGAACAACATATACTGGTGATTAGTCGCAGAAACGATATACTCTAAGAAATCTGAATCTCTCGTTGTCGCCGCTTTATTTCCAACACCCCCTCTACTTTGAATTTTGTATTCTGAAAGCAACGTTCTCTTCACGTATCCTGCGTGAGAAATAGTAAGAACCACAGCTTCATTCGGAATAATATCTTCAATAGACATTTCACCTCCAGAATAATCAATTTCTGTTCTTCTTTCGTCGCCGTATTTTTCTTTTATTTCAGCTAATTCTTCCTTAATAATTTGGAATCTTCTTGGTTCATTAGCCAAAATATCTTCTAAATTATTAATCTCTTTCATAATGGCATCATACTCGTCACGAATCTTATCAAGCTCCATCCCTGTAAGACGAGCCAAACGTAGATCAAGAATTGCCTGCGCCTGAGTATCTGATAAATCAAACTCCTGAATAATTCCTTCTTTTGCAGCTTGCGGATTGGCGCTGTGACGAATAATTGCAATCGCTTTATCTAGAGAACTCTGAGAACCAATCACCTTCATGAAACCTTCAAGAATGTGGGCTCTTTCTTTAGCTTTTTTAAGCTCGTATTGAGTTCTTCTTACAATCACCACATGTCTGTGCTCAACAAAATGGTGAATAATGTCTTTTAAGTTCAACTGCTCTGGTCTTCCGTGTACCAAAGCGATATTGTTTACACTGAAAGACGTTTGTAGTGAAGTATACTTATATAATAAATTCAGAACAACATTAGGAATTGCGTCATTTTTTAATTCATAAACAATACGCATCCCGTTTCTGTCTGACTCATCTCTGATTTCGTAGATACCAACGATTTTATCATCTTTTACCAACTCAGCAGTTCTGGCAATCATCTCTGCTTTGTTTACCTGGTAAGGAATCTCAGTAACAATAATTGCGTTTCTGTTATGAACTTCTTCAAAACTTACTTTTGCTCTTAGAACGACTCTTCCTCTTCCTGTATGGAAAGCATCTCTTACCCCATCATATCCGTAAATAATTCCGCCGGTAGGAAAATCTGGAGCAATAATGTGCTGCATCAATTCATCGATGGTAATTTCTTTGTTATCAATATACGCATTGATTGCATCTACCGCTTCAGAAAGATTATGAGGCGCCATATTAGTTGCCATACCTACTGCGATACCAGAAGTACCATTAACCAAAAGATTTGGAATTTTTGTAGGCATTACAGTGGGCTCCGTTAAACTATCATCAAAGTTATTTTGAAAGTCTACCGTTTCTTTATCAAGGTCTGATAAGATATCGTCTGAAATTTTCTTTAATCTTGCTTCAGTGTAACGCATTGCAGCAGGAGGATCCCCATCCATTGAACCAAAGTTACCCTGCCCGTCTACTTGTGGATAACGCAAACTCCAAGTTTGAGCCATTCTTACCATAGCATCGTAAACAGAAGAGTCACCATGTGGGTGATATTTACCTAAAACATCCCCTACAATTCTCGCCGATTTTAAATGTTTTCTATTTGAAAATACATTCAAACCATACATACCATAAAGTACTCTTCTATGAACAGGTTTCAAGCCATCTCTTACATCCGGTAAAGCTCTTGAAACAATAACGGACATCGAATAATCAATGTAAGATGATTTCATTTCATCAACAATGTTGATAGGAATTAATCTTTCTCCTTCTTTTTGCATATATAAGTTTTATTGTAATGATAATCAGACTTTTAAAAATGGGTCTGAAAACTATTTATTTTGAATAATTAATAACGTGCTAAGTTACAAAATTTTTACCGATTTTTGCCTGAGAAATTAAGCAAAATGTCTTAAAAAATATTAAAAATATGAGTGTATTAAGTATAACTTTTCATTGCATAAATAGTAGCATCGATGAGTGGGAAATCTATGTGAATGAAACTTTAATTTTAATGGCTGAAAACCTTCTAGATGTTGATAAATACATCTTATCTGAAGTTCACAGCGATTTTATTGAAGAAGGAAAAAACTATAATCTTCTTTTGATTTTTGATGATGAAGAAAAGAGAACAGACTTTATGGAAAGTGAATTATTAAACATCTCCGAAAGAATAGAGACGAAATTCGGGCAAGATGTGATGATTTTCAACACTTCATTAAATCCTAAGAAAAAGAGGTTTTAAACAAACCTCATCCCAAACAAAACAGGCTGCCTCATTGTAGAGACAGCCTGTTTTGTTTATAAATTTACAATAACAACCGGTCTGTTATGATACACTCGCGGATGTCTGTTTCTTTCATGAGAATAATGATGCGGTCTTGCCGGCTTATAATAATGTTTCTTATAATGTCTTGGAGCTTTATGATAATATACTACTTTTTTATATTTCGGCTTGTGATGACCATGATGATGATGTTTTTTGTGGTGACCGTGACCATGCCCTCTCTGAAGAGGTGCAGCCTGATAAAACACGATTGAAAAAACAATTAAAAACAGTCCAATTACTTTAGTTAGCATTTTCATAATAATCAATTTCAAATTAGTAAACCAAAATTACAATACTGATGCCAATAATTGATTACAACTACGTTTTCCTTAATTTTTAAGAAAAATTTATCATCTCAGACTAAAAAATATTCGGACTTCTTCTTTCGAGCATAATTAAATCTTTCCATTCCCCATGAAGCTGACCAATTTTATCTCTTTTACCTACGATTCTGAAGCCATTTTTCTGGTGAAATTTTATAGAGGCTTCGTTTTCAGGAAAAATATTCGACTGTAAAGTCCAAAATCCGTGGTTCTCGCTGTCGAGAATTAGCTTTTTTAAAAGAATCGAACCTAAACCTTTCCCAACATAATTAGTGTCAAAATAAATACTCACTTCGGCAACCCCTTTAAAACAATCTCTTTTACTTACAGGTTTTAAAGCACACCAGCCAATAACTTCGTTGTTTTCATTTTCCAAAACCCATCGGCAATCATTGAAAAAACTAGAATTCCAGGCTTCTAGGCTTGGTAATTCGGTGTCGAAGGTTGCGATTCCTCCATCAATTCCCTGCTGAAAAATTTCTAAAACCTTAGTTTCGTCATGCGGAAGCATTTCTCTTATCTCGTAGTTCATTTTTTAATGGTATTTTCTTTTATTTTTTCTTTTAATTCTGGAGTAATGAGTTTGCTGGTCATCTTTATCTTCAGAAATCACACTAATGTTTCCGTCAACTTCCAAAATAGCAAGTCGCACATTTTCCATCACTTCTACTCCATGTTCTCGGATGGCTTCATTCAGTTCATCAAAAGTAATTTTTACTTTTCTTAAAGAAACCTGATCTACTTTTCCATCTTTCACCAAAATCACAGGATCCGCTTCCATAAAGCTTGCAAAGCCAGGATTCGAAAACATCAATCTCTTTAATGTAAAATTAGCCGCAAATAAAACGAGTGCCGCTACAATACCACCTTCCAAGGAAGTATTTTCTCCAACCATTGCATTTTGTACAGCATTTGAAATGAGCAACAGCAAAACGACATCTCCTGCATTCAATTGTGAAAGCTGATTTTTCCCAAATAAACGGATTGCGATTATCATAAAAAGATAAACACAGAGTGAACGAATGACGACATCTAGAATTGGATTCAAAGTGTAGAAAATTTAAATCAAATGTATACAATTAGCGGAAATAAAAAAACTGCTTTTTCAAGCAGTTTAAAGAAAATTATATCGTTTGTTTCTATTGAATTATCTGTTGTTGATGTCTACTCTCACAGGCATTACAAAAGATGAAGCCAGCATATTTTCATTCATTTTGTTGGCATCTAATTTATATTGAAGGTGAGAAAGTACATTTTCTATTTCTTTGCTTACATTTTTGCAATCTCCTTTTGAACGAATATTTACAATCTTACCGTTTTCTGCAATATCAAACTTCACTTCAGAGTTTACCACGCCTTGCTTATAATCCTGATTGGTAAAATCGAAATTAGCCATCAATAAATTTCTGATTTCGCTGAAAGCATCATTTTTATTTAACTGAACTTCCTGAATTGTATTATCTGAAGTTGTCTGAGCTTTTACATTACCTACGATTGCTGTTAATCCTAAAACGAAAAGAGAAGCAACGAATATTTGAATTTTATTTTTCATATGTATTTGATTTTAAATTATATATTAAACTTGTTTTAAATTCTAAATCAAAGATATAAAAAAATATTCATACAAATTTCACATTAAGTTAACATTAAGTTAACATTGAAACATAAAATACTGATTTTCAATTACTTAAATAATAAAAATAATTGAATTATTAACATTGGAATTAAAATTTAAGTATCAAAAAAGCCAAATCTCATGATTTGGCTTTAATTATTACGAAACCTAACAGGTTTTTAAAATCTGTTAGGTTTAATTATTAAAATAACTACATCTCCTTCTTCAAATACTTCCCTGTCAAGCTCTTCTTAGATTTAATAATATCCTCCGGAGTTCCTTTGGCAATAATCTCACCGCCATATTTTCCACCTTCTGGTCCAACGTCGATAATATGGTCTGCCAATTTAATAACATCCATATTATGTTCAATGATAATGAATGAATTTCCTAGTTCGACTAATTTATTAATCGCATCCATCAAGATTTTCACGTCTTCAAAATGAAGCCCAGTTGTTGGTTCATCTAATATATATAACGTATTTCCGGTTTGTCTTTTTGCTAATTCGGTTGCTAATTTGATACGTTGCGCTTCACCTCCCGAAAGTGTGGTCGACTGCTGCCCCATTGTGATATATCCCAAACCAACATCCTGTAAAGTTTTTACTCTAGCAAAAATTTTAGGAATCGGCTGGAAAAATTCTACCGCTTCATCAATCGTCATGTCCAACACATCAGAAATTGATTTTCCTTTGTAACGAACTTCCAACGTTTCTCTGTTGAAGCGTTTTCCGTTGCAGGTTTCACAATGAACGTAAACATCCGGTAAAAAGTTCATTTCAATAACTTTCAAACCACCACCCTGGCAAGTTTCGCATCTTCCACCTTTTACGTTGAAAGAAAATCTTCCCGGTTTGTACCCACGGATTTTAGATTCAGGTAATTCTGAAAATAAATTTCTGATATCGGTAAACATTCCGGTGTAGGTTGCAGGATTTGAACGCGGAGTTCTTCCAATCGGAGTTTGGTCTACATCTACAATTTTATCAATATTATCAATACCTTCAATTTTTTTGTAAGGTAAAGGTTCTTGAACTGCTCTGTAGAAATGTTTATTTAGAATAGGATACAATGTTCCGTTAATCAAAGAAGACTTTCCGCTTCCTGAAATTCCGGTAACCACGACCAATTTCCCTAACGGAATATCAAGGGTTACATTTTTAAGGTTGTTTCCTGTTGCTCCTCTTAATACTATATTTTTACCGTTTCCTTCTCTTCTCACTTCCGGAATGGCGATTTTTCTTTTTCCGGTAATATAATCTGCAGTAATGGTATCTGCTTTTAGCAAATCTTTCGGTTTTCCCTGCCAAAGAATTTCGCCACCAAATTTTCCGGCTCTCGGACCAATGTCTAAAACCTCATCGGCCTCCATAATCATATCTTTGTCGTGCTCTACCACCAAAACAGAATTTCCGATGTCACGAAGATTTTTTAATGAATTAATCAATCTTTCGTTGTCTCTTTGGTGCAACCCGATACTTGGTTCATCTAAAATATAAAGTACATTGACCAATTGAGAACCAATTTGTGTTGCCAGACGAATTCTTTGAGATTCTCCACCTGAAAGTGTTTTTGAGCTTCTGCTCAAACTTAAATAATCTAAACCTACATCTAATAAAAACTGAAGTCTGGTTTCGATTTCCTTTAAAATTTCATGAGCGATGATTGCCTTTTTTTCTGAAAATTTATCTTTTACATCAGCCAACCATTCTTTTAAGTCTGATAAACTTAATCCATTAATTTCAGCAATATTTTTTCCATCGATTTTAAAACTCAAGCTTGAAGGTTGAAGACGTGCTCCATTACATTCAGGGCAAGTTTCTTCGGTTGTGAAATGTCTTTCCAACAAAATTGCTTCGTAAGATTCTCTTTCCTCAATCAATTCTTCCATAAAAGGAATCAAACCATCAAAATTGATTTTAATTTTTTTGGAAATTCCTGCGTATTTTAAATCTTTATTAAATTCTTTGTTACAACCGTTGTACATGTAATCTAATGCCTCTTCAGGAATATCTTTAAAAGGCGTTGCCAATCCTAAACCAAAAATTTCAAGAATACTTTTAATTTGAGCAAGTATATATTTATTAGATTTAATATCTTCCAATGGCAACAAACCACCTTGGTTGATTGATAATTTGTTATTTTCTACAAAATAATCGGTGTTGATTTTTTTAATCGTTCCTAAACCTTTACAGCTTGGGCAACTTCCTTTTGGTGAGTTAAAAGAAAATGTATTGGGTTCCGGCAAAGCCAATGAATGACCGGTTTCGGCATCCATTAAGTTTTTTGAAAAATATTCAATCTCGGTGCTTCCCAGTTTTTGAATACCAATTAAACCTTCACCCATTTCCATGGCTGTTCTGAGCGATTTTTCCATTCTGGCTTCAGAGGCTGATTCACCGATAATCCAACGGTCGATAACGATATCGATATCGTGGGTTTTGTAACGGTCTAGTTTTAAATCATACTCAATATCCTGCAATTCGCCATCGATTCTTGCCTGTCCGTATCCTTTTTTAGCCATTTGCACGAAAAGTTCGTGATAATGCCCTTTTCTGGAGCGCACCACCGGCGCCATCAACATTATTTTTTCATTTTTATAATTTTCTTTGATGGCATCAAGAATCTGGTCTTCGGTGTAGCTTACCAATCTTTTTCCTGTAGTCTGTGAATACGCATCAGAAACTCTCGCATATAAAAGACGCAGATAATCGTACAATTCTGTAACCGTACCTACCGTAGAACGTGGATTTTTGTTGGTTGTTTTCTGCTCAATAGCAATTACGGGAGAAAGTCCTTCAATTTTATCAACATCCGGACGCTCTAAACCTCCTAAAAACTGTCTCGCATAGGCAGAAAAAGTTTCGATATAACGACGCTGACCTTCTGCAAAAATAGTATCAAAAGCCAATGATGATTTTCCGCTTCCCGAAAGTCCGGTAATTACAACCAATTCGTTGCGCGGAATTTTTACATTAATATTTTTAAGGTTGTGTTCACGAGCTCCGTAAACTTCTATATATTCAGTTGATTTACTCATAATTTGGGGTGACTTTACCTGAAAATCACGATGTGCAAAATTACGGAATTTTATGGACTTTATAGTGTTAAAAAATGTTAGTTTAAAATCTGTAAAATTGAAAATATATTCTCTTTTAATTTAGATTTTATAAAATTATTTTATTGTTTATTGAAAATAGTTCTTTATGCTTAATAACGGCAAAGGCAGACAAAGTTTTTTAGAATAGCTGCTTTAAAATTAAGTTAAACAAAGGCATTTCATTTAAGAAAGAAAAACAAGATATATTACTAAAGCCTGTAATTGAAATTTATACTAAACAAAAAATACCGATGAAAAAATTCCATCGGTAATCTCAATTTATCTAAAATTAATTTTATTTTACAAATGAATTGTAAGAATTCAATACAGATTCGTAAGCAGAATCCATTTCATTGATATTACTATCTGGAATTTTTCCTGCAGATTTTGAATCTCTGATTAGTTTTCTGTATTTATCTAAGAAGTCTGATGCTTTATTATTCAGTGTTTCAAGCTGAGTTTTTTTGTAAGCGTATTGCTGTTCTTTTACATTGAAGACTTTTTTAGAATTGATTTCGACTATTTTTTCAAACTCGTCATATTTTTTCTGCGCCTCGGCTTCATTGAAGCTTCCCGCATATTGTTTATCTAAAACATCCATCACAGAATCCATTGAGCTCATCAAAGATTTAGACGAAACAATAAACTCTTTCATCGGATGATCTTTCAAAATGACTTCTTCTGCTGCATCGGTTGCTGGTTTTATTTTCGTTAAAATATTTTCTCCGGAAGTAAAAAATGCTTGCGCGTCGGCATCAATAGCTTTTTTCATCGCTTCAGCTTTTACGCCTTTGTCATCTTTATAATCTTCGGAAGTGATATATGATTTTAGTTGTTCAAACGTTTTTGCGATACTTTCTTTCTTTGCTTTATAAGTATTGAAATCTGCTTCTACAAGGGTTTTATCTTTTTCAAAACCAGACGGAACTTCTTTTATTTTACTCAGCGCAGAATCCATAGAGCTAATTACCACCGGCATGCTGTACACGGTTTCGCCTTTAGATTTTTTAACGGCTGCTTCGGCATACTTTACAATATTTTCAATATATCTAGAAGAGCTTTTGTAAGAATCTAAAAAGTCATTATTAAAATCAATTATTGCCTGCGATTCATTTTCTCCAGCTTTCAGAACGGCATTCCCTATTTTATCCATTCCTTTTTTACAACTTACACTTGCCGCACTCAACGACAAAGCCAGTGCAACCATCATTACTTTTTTCATATTTTATATTTTGGTATTTAATTAATTTTCAAAAAAATCGGTGTCTTCATTGCTTACTTTCACGATATACTCTATTCCATCGATTGCTTTTGCTACAATTTGGTTTCGCAGAATATTAGCCATGTTTTCCCAATACATTCTTCCGTAGAAAGAATAATTATTAGGTATGATTTCTATTTCTACTGTTCTTACAAAACCTTCTTTTGGTTTATTGCTAATCATGGTTCCGCGTTTTACACGAACATCTTTCAGTTCATCTTTTAAGACCATTCGGCAATAATTTTTTACATCTTCCAGAGAAATGATTTTATCTCTAGTCGTTAAGGCATATTTATAAGCCTGAATACTGTCTGAACCTTTCTGCTCTTCGGCACCACCGATTGTTTCTGTCAATAAAATCATCGATTGTGATTTTAACTGGTTTGAAAGTTCAGTTCCGGGACGCATATGATTGGCAAAAGTGCAATGCGTAATCCAAAATGAAGCATAAGTATGGTCAGTTTTTTCTACAGGCTCCATGATGACGTAGTTGAGTTCTTGTCTGATGTTTCTTTTGGCGTTGTTTACTTTCTGTACCATCGATTTCATCTTATCAGACATTTCGCCCAGCATTCCTTTTACATTATCTCGATTTAATAATGAAAATGCCGCAATCTCATCTCTTGTCAGTTCAAGAACATTAGAAATCATGTCTACAGCATTTCTGTTGTTGAAACGTTCCATTCCACCTTTTCTTACGGTGTATAACCCTTTTTTAAGATTATCTGAAGGCGTAAAAGGAATTTCGGTATATTTTCGTCCATCCCCATCCTGAACCTCATCTACATATAAGAAATGTTCAGCCTCTTCTGTAATCAATGGAATATTATTCCCCATGATATCTAAACTGTACTCTGTTTTTTTCCAACCACGATTGTATACAGGAAAAGCATTTAAAACAAAAGTAAAATTATCTAATATTTCTGCTGAAAATTGTGGCGGAAATTCAAAAGTAAGCCACAAATATTCTTTTCCATTCAGATATTTTTCAATTTCTTCTCTTCCTTTTAAAAATTCTAAATCCTGTGGAAGGTCTTTAGTGAAAAGTTCTCTTGAAAGACCGGTAACTTCAACAAATTTATGACTGTAGATGCTTTTAATATCATCCACAATTTTTGTTCGTATCGATTGCTCGTGAAATAACTGTTCGTACCCTTCTGCTTCATTATTTTTCACATAAGATATCCCTTCTTTGATGAACAGAGGATTTCCGTTGCTTGAAACCGTACAGTACGGTAAAAGCTTGTACACAAAATCAAGATGTTCAAAAGCTGGATTTGAACAGTAAAGACTTAATGTTTTCGGAAACCTTTCATTCGTAAATTTTGAAACATCAATTCCGATGGTTACTTTTCTGTAATCTTCGGGTCTTCCCTGGAATCTTGAGATTGGAATTTTATTTAGTCTTTCATCTACACTGTAACATGTATTCCCCACAAACATAATTGCGGTCTGCGCTTTGTTTGTTCTTACGCTTCCCACTGGTGTAAAAGGAATGTTCAGTTGTTTGTCTGATTCTGATTTTATAGTGGAATTCATATGCTTCCTGAAAAAAAATTCGGTATGTTCCAATAATATTTCTGAAGATTCATACGGTGCAGTGTACGCCAAAGCATGAGCCGGAATTGGATGTGTATAAATTGAAGGTGTTAATAGCTTTGCAAGTTTCTCTAAAATTCTTGCATTAACGGTTTGAATTTCATTATTCGCTTTAAAAACTTCGGTGCTAAATGCATCAATCAATAATTTCACAAAAGGGTCTAGTGACTGTGGGCTTTTTAGTCCCCAAACTTTTGTAGCATTCTGAAGCATTCTCGCTTTTACGGATTCTTTGGAATAAATATTCTGATTTAAATTCATAAAAATTTTATTACAAATACATATTTAGTCGATAGACATCGGGCTTAGAAAAAGCTCGGTAGAAAAACTGAAACGCTCGCCTGTAGCTTCCATTTTTGCATTGATTCCTATTTTTACTTTTTTCTTGATTTCCGTGTGCTCTTTGGTATCATAGTTATGCTCTACAAAATTTATGTGAGCATCAATCTGTGGCTGTACAATTCGGGGTTCGTATTGTAAAATTTGTCTTTTAAGACTTTTGATAAATACATTTTCCCAAACCGCTGATGTTACGCCGTTATCGAATTCCAGATTCCAAACATCGTTTCCGTAGTTGTCATCATATCTGTTTTCTCCTTTTTTTGTTGTGATTAAAAGCATAATGTTGTGAGCTATGCTCTCGCCCATGTCGCAGGTATCGATACTTCCACCTTCGGACATGAGTGTAGATGGTACAAAAGGCATTCTGTAATTTGGTGTGTCCATACGTGATATTTTGTTATTTCTCTTTGGTGTTATTTTAAACGAAATACCAAATTAATCATTTTTGAGAAATAATGCCTTATGGAATCTTAAAATTGTTGGAGAAAAATCTTTGATATTGAGTTTGTATTGTTTCTCAAAAACTGAATTAAGATTTTTTCTAATTAATTTGAGTTCGAAATAAGAAATTGAAGATTTTTTTATCACGCAAAGGTTTAAATTTTTAAACCTAATATTTTTAGGGAGCAAAGAATGGCGACAGAGTCGCTGATGAAGCTTGAATAAACTGAATGATTTATTAATTTGCCTTTGCTTCTCAAAATAAGAATTAAGATTTTTTCTAATTAACTTGAGTTCGAAATAAGAAATTGAGCATTTTTTTATCACGCAAAGTTTTTTATTTTTAAACCTAATATTTTAAGGAGCAAAGAATGGCGACAGAGTCGCTGATGAAGTTTGAATAAACTGAATGATTTATTAATTTGCCTTTGCTTCTCAAAATAAGAATTAAGATTTTTCTCTAATTAACTTAAGTTCGAAATAAGAAATTGAGCATTTTTTATCACGCAAAGGTTTTAATTTTTAAGCTTAATATTTTAAGGAGCAAAGAATGGCGACAGAGTCGCTGATGAAGCTTGAATAAAGTGAATGATTTATTGATTTGTATTTGCTCCTTAAAAACTAGATTTACGAAATTGTTGGAGAGATTTTTTGATACTGCGTTTGCTTTGCTTCTCAAAAACAGAATTAAGATTTTTCTATAATTAGCCTGAGTTAGAAATAATAAATTGAGCATTTTTTATCACGCAAAGATTTTAATTTTTAAGCTTAATATTTTAAGGAGCAAAGAATGGCGACAAAGTCGCTGATGAAGCTTGAATAAAGTGAATGATTTATTGATTTGTATTTGCTCCTTAAAAACGAAATTTACGAAATTGTTGGAGAGATTTTTTGATACTGCATTTGCTTTGTTTCTCAAAAACAGAATTAAGATTTTTTCTATAATTAGCCTGAGCTCGAAATAAGAAATTGAAGATTTTTTTATCACGCAAAGGTTTTAATTTTTAAGCTTAATATTTTAAGGAGCAAAGAATGGTGACAGAGTCGCTGATGAAGCTTGAATGAACTGAAGGATTTATTGATTTCTATTCGCTCCTTAAAAACTAAATTTACGAAATTGTTGGAGAGATTTTTTGATACTGCGTTTGCATTGTTTCTCAAAATCAGAATTAAGATTTTTTCTATAATTAGCCTGAGTTCGAAATAGGAAATTGAGCATTTTTTTTCACGCAAAGATTTTAATTTTTAAGCTTAATATTTTAAGGAGTAAAGAATGGCGACAGAGTCGCTGATGATGCTTGAGTAAACTGAATAATTTATAAAAAGTAATTTATTGATTTGTCTTGGCTTCTCAAAAACAGAATTAAGATTTTTTCTGTAAATAACTTGAGTTCGAAATAGGAAATTGAGCATTTTTTTATCACGCAAAGATTTTTATTTTTAAGCTTAATATTTTAAGGAGCAAAGAATGGCGACAGAGTCGCTGATGAAGCTTGAATAAAGTGAAGGATTTATTGATTTGTATTTGCTCCTTAAAAACTAGATTTACGAAAATCAAGCTTTGTGTCATAAAAAAACCGTGTCAAGATTTAAAACTTGACACGGTTTTTTTTATAAAAACTTCACTATTCAGATGAGGGCTGTTTCTTCAACTTGCTTGCTCCAATAATACAAGTGTTTTTAAGAGCTTTTATTCAATCTTAATTGTTTTTCCTAACTAGTAACTGAATTTATCAATAGCCCCGATTGAACGGTCTGTTTGAGCTCTTTTTGTTGATTTTTCGGTGAAGGCAAAACTGCTGCTGCAAAATCAACAAAAAAGCGAGTAGTGAAAGCGGGAAAAAGCTCCTAAAAAAATATTAATCTGTTTTTTTATTTTTATTGATGAGATAATAAACGGGAAGTCCGAGAAGAACAATCAAAAATCCTGGCCATGTGTATTGTTGTTTGTAAATTAATAGCAACACACAAAAGGCGGTTCCGATAAGCAGATAAATAATCGGGGTAACCGGATATAACCATGCCTTGTAAGGTCTTTCGAGATTGGGCTGTTTAATTCTTAAGTAAATTACTCCGAAAACGGTAATCATGTAAAACAATACAATGACAAATGAAATCATGTCTAAGAGATTTCCGTATTGTCCGCTCAAACAAAGAAGTGATGCCCAAATCCCCTGCATCCAAAGTGCATTTCCCGGAACCTGATTTTTATTATTGTCAACAGCAGATTTAAAGAACAATCCGTCTTTTGCCATGGTCTGGAAAACTCTTGACCCCGCTAAAATTAATCCGTTATTGCATCCGAAGGTAGAAACCATCACCAAGACCGCAATAATCACCGTTCCTGCACTTCCAAAAATATTCTGTGAAGCAGCAACTGCGACTCTATCATTTGTTGCAAACGCAATTGAATCTCTGTCTAGCGCATTGATGTAAACAAAATTGACCGCAATATACAAAAGCATTACCGCTGAAGTACCCAGAATCATAGCTTTTACAACATTCTTTTTCGGGTTTTCGATTTCACCTGAAACAAAAGTTACACTTTCCCAAGCTACCGAACTGAATACCGAGCCTACCATAGCAGCGGCAATTCCGCCCATTAAAGTCATTCCGGATATTGGCTCCCAACCCGACTGTAAAAAGACTCCTTTGGCATCTTGTTTCAAATTGTTAAAAGCATCTGTTCCTAAGCTAAAGTTTTCAGCCAAATGAGAAACGTCGACCAAGATGAATCCCAAAGCTATCAAACCCAGCAATGCCAAAATTTTAGACCCAGTAAAAACATTTTGAAGCATCTTTCCACTTTCTACCCCTCGTGTATTGATGTAGGTAAGCAGAATAATGACGGCGATTGCTAAAATCTGAATCCAGGTAATCTGAAATGTTCCGCTCTGAAATATCGGAGCTGCATTATTTAGTTCCGGAACAAGATAGGCTGTGAATTTCCCGAATGCCATAGCAACGGCAGCAATGGTTCCGGTCTGAATAACGGTAAACAATCCCCATCCGTAGAGAAAGCCCATTTTTTTACCAAAAATCTCTGTAAGGTAAGTATATTGCCCTCCCGCTTTTGGAAACAATGCCGACAGCTCGCCGTAGCTTATCGCTGCAGCAACCGTCATTATTCCGGTGATAACCCAGACGAGAATCATCCAGTATCCCGAGCCGAGATTTCTCATCATATCGGCGCTTACGATAAAGATTCCGCTTCCAATCATTGAGCCCATCACGAGCATAATGGCGTCCCAAAGTTTTAGTTTTTTCTGCATATTCAAATATTGCATTCAAATATAAATAAATCTGCAATTATTTCGCACTTTTGTTTTCAATTTATAAACGACCTGTTATTTATCAAGTTTATAATCATTCTACATTCAAATTTTATTGTTAATTTTGAAAAAAATATTAATAATGAAATTTAAGGGAATATTAGTTTTAGCAGCAGTAAGTATATCTACTTTAGCTTTTGCACAGGAGGGAAAGAAAAAAATGGGACCACCTGAAGGGAATGCGATTGTAGGAGACACCTATGGTTCGGCAGTAGCTTCTAATGTGGAGTCTAAAGCAATTACTGTAGAAAAATTAGGCAAAAAACTTAAGAAAGAAAATAAAAAAGTAGAAAACGTAGCTGTAAAAGGAAAAGTAATAGACGTTTGCGAGAAAAAAGGATGTTGGTTAACGATTCAAACTGAAGACAATTCTCAGTTTTTCGTAAAAATGAAAGATTATGCATTTTTCGTTCCTACTGCATTAAAAGGAAAAACAGTGGTACTAGACGGAACTGCTGAAAGAAAAGTAACTTCTATTGACGAACAGAAACATTACGCAGAAGATGCTAAAAAACCAAAAGCAGAAATTGATGCGATTACTCAGCCTAAAGAAGAAATTAGATTCGTAGCCAACGGAATTAAGGTGGTAAACTAAATCTACCTGAAATGCTTCAGCTTTGCTCAGCACGACAGAATATAAAAACAAAAAGCGGAACAATTTGTTCCGCTTTTTTTAGTCTTCTATTTTGAAATTTACTTCTGCTTCAAGTTTAGGATATTTGGTATCCGAAATATATTTTTTTCCGGTACAGTCAATTTCCAACCAGCCTTTTCTTTTCTTCACATCTCCCGCCTCTATCACAAAAGGGATAAATGAAATTTCATCTTTACCTTCTTCAAAAATTTCTCTGTACTGAACAGCAATATCCAAAATACATTCATGTTCCGTATTTAATTTTACGTTTCTGTAAATAACATCATAATGCGTTTCCTGGTTTTCTGGAATCTCTTGATAAACTTCCCAACCTCTGGTATCAGAATTGAGTTCGCTAATTGATTTTAACGCGTAATACAAAGCAAGGGTAAAATATTTTCTTGTTTCCTTTCTTGGATAATCATTTACAAAATGACCGCCTTCAAAAAGAATGGTAGGCATTCCGGCTTTTATAAAATTATCACCTGTAGAAGTGGGATAGAACTCATCAGAATATCTGCCAATCTGATTAGGAATTAATTCTTTCAAATGGTTATAAACATCCGCAATTACCGCCATGCATTTTTTTCGGTTTTCGGTAACCGTTCGTTCTATATTTTCTGAAGGTGCCAAAAAGGAGAGTGTCGCCGGATGAATTCCATCGGTGGTAAAGATCGTGCGTTGCTCATGAAGATTTAGTGCATAGTCGTATTTCTTCGAAACCGCCAAGTTCTTCAGAAATTTAATCTCTTTACTCGCTTCATTATGAAAGTCTCTATTGAGGTCTATTTCCAATGCATTCAGTCTCGTCCATTTTTCAGAACCATCCGGGTTTAGCATAAAAATAAAATCTAAACTTATCTTACTGAATAATTCTTCTTTTAGTTCAGGAGCATTTTCAAAACTCACTAACAGGTCAAGCATTGCATGCGTTGCATTAGATTCGTTCCCGTGCATTTGCGACCAAGCTAAAATATTAATCTTACCCGTTCCTACACTTAATTTATAAATAGGTTTATCTAAATAAGATTTTCCAATCTCTTGAATGTAATCTTTGAGATTGGTCTGTAAGTAAGAAAATAATTTTTCAGGCGAAATATACCGATTAGGGAAATCAGGATTTGGAATGTAGAAATGTTCAAAGTTCATTAATAATAATTTACATTTTTCAAAATTAACAATTTTAGCTATAAAGATAAGATTTACACATGTAACATTACTAAACAGTAGATATTGTCATTTTGTCTGTTAGTTAAATTGTGGATTAGCAATATTTCAATAAGAAACACTTAAGTAGTTGAAAATCATTAATTTATATTGTTTAAATGTAGTGATAGATTAAACATTCTTTAAGTCTGAATATTACTATTTTTAGCAAAATGAGTAAAACTAACTCAAACAAATAATTTGTGGACAAAATCAACATTTAACACGATATACAAATGTTAATTGCGGATAACTTTAAGTTTAATTCATCGGAATAAGGATAAAATCGACCTTCGAATATGACTTTTAATACAATACTTTAAAAATAAATACCCGCATATAGAATATTCATTTTTAAAAATCATTAAAAGCGAGTATCTATAGTAAAAGACACCTATTTCACCAATAGAAACACTTACAAAAATTGCCTTCTAATGATATCTAGACCCTATCCTACTCTATAAAGCTTTAAAGAAGGTAAATCTTTTTATTAATCACTAAAAAATCAAATTTAACAGTCTAATTTACTCACAATTATTTTTCAAATTTACAATATCCATCTTACATCTTCATTTACTTTAGGTATTACTTATCAGCAATAGATTGTGGAAACATTGTTTAGTAATTTAACTGCTCAAATTTTACATTTGTTTTAAGTGTCTGCTTTACAACTACTTAACACTATTTACTTTTGTACATTTAAGAATTCAAAACTGTTTACATTTGTATTTGTGTTTTGTAAATTTATTATTTACATTTGTAAATACAATTTTATATCTTCTTGTATGAATTTAAATGAAAGAATTTCAAAAGTTATAGAATATTCGGGGTTTACTCCTTCCGAATTTGCAGATGAAGTAGATGTACAACGGTCATCTATTTCTCACATAACATCAGGAAGAAATAAACCTTCTCTAGAATTTATCATCAAAATAAAATCTCGTTTTCCAGAAATTTTATGGGATTGGTTGGTTACTGGAGAAGGTGAAATGCTAAAATCTGAACTTCCCGATACAGAAGAACCGGTAACGGAAGGAAAGGTAAAACCTACTTCCCTACCCGATTTATTTACCATGATAAATAGCGATAAAGATTTTGGCAGCAAAGAATTTGAAGAATCGGCCATTATTGAGAGCCCTTCAGAATCCGTTAAAACGTATCAAAGTAAAGCAAACGAGAAAATATTCGATTCTCAGCAATTAGGAAAACCAAACGAACAAATCATAAACCAAGTAATTGATAATCAAACAAATAAGATAAAGCGAATTATTTTATTTTACGAAAATGGAAAATTTGAAAGTTTCGAACCATAAGAAAGCCTAATTTAAAAAATCAGGCTCTATAAATATAAAATTACTACTTTATCAGTTTGCTAATTTTTGGACTTTCATTATTTAAAATTTTAAAAATAAAACTTCTTTTTGGTAATTCTGACACATAATATTCTTCCAATTCTTTCAAGGTTTTTAGGGCTATTCATATTAAAAACACGAAGAAATGTCACAATAATTTAAGCTCGGATTTTAGTTTTCAAATCAAAAAAAACAACTATTATTCTGGCAATTCTCGCCTCTGAAAACACACTTTTGTTGCATCGATTTGATGCAATTTATTCATCTAAAACTTTTAAAATATCCATAATTATTCTTGCTAAAATCAGAGATAATTTGACCTTTTTTAAAGATTATTTATCTGGAAAACCTGAAGGAATTTCACAATAATTCAAGCTCATTTTTTAATTTTAAGACACTAAAAAGTAACTGTTATTTTGGCAATTCTCAACCTTAAAACACATTCTTGTTCCGTCAATTTGATGCAATTTATTCGTCTAAAACTTTCAAAATCTTCGTAATTAATCCTAATAAATTCTTAATTTGAATAGAGATAATTTGAAGTTTTAAGGATTATTTACCTTGAAATTTCGAGAAAAACTCATAGTAATTTAAACTCAGTTTTAAATTTTCAAACAAAAAAGCAACTGTTACTTTAGCAATCCTCAACCCTAAAAACACATTTTTATTCCGTCAATTTGATGGAATTTATTCATCTGAAATCTTCAAAACTCCCGTAATTATTCCTGCTAAAATCAGAGATAATTTGAACTTTTTAAAGATTATTTATCTGAAAAATTTGAAGGAATATCACAATAATCTAAGCTCAAATTTTAGTTTCCAGATAAAAAAACAACTGTTATCTCGGCAATTCTCAAACCTAAAAATACATTTTTGTTCCTTCGATTTGATGCAATTTATTCATCTAAAACTTTCAAAATCTTCGTAATTAATCCTAATAAATTCTTAATTTGAATAGAGGTAATTTGAACTTTTTCAGTATTATTCACCTAAAAAACCTGAAGGAATTTCACAATAATTCAAGCTCATTTTTTAATTTTAAGACACTAAAAAGTAACTGTTATTTTGGCAATTCTCAACCTTAAAACACATTCTTGTTCCGTCAATTTGATGCAATTTATTCGTCTAAAACTTTCAAAATCTTCGTAATTAATCCTAATAAATTCTTAATTTGAATAGAGATAATTTGAAGTTTTAAGGATTATTTACCTTGAAATTTCGAGAAAAACTCATAGTAATTTAAACTCAGTTTTAAATTTTCAAACAAAAAAGCAACTGTTACTTTAGCAATCCTCAACCCTAAAAACACATTTTTATTCCGTCAATTTGATGGAATTTATTCATCTGAAATCTTCAAAACTCCCGTAATTATTCCTGCTAAAATCAGAGATAATTTGAACTTTTTAAAGATTATTTATCTGAAAAATTTGAAGGAATATCACAATAATCTAAGCTCAAATTTTAGTTTCCAGATAAAAAAACAACTGTTATCTCGGCAATTCTCAAACCTAAAAATACATTTTTGTTCCTTCGATTTGATGCAATTTATTCATCTAAAACTTTCAAAATCTTCGTAATTAATCCTAATAAATTCTTAATTTGAATAGAGGTAATTTGAACTTTTTCAGTATTATTCACCTAAAAAACCTGAAGGAATTTCACAATAATTCAAGCTCATTTTTTAATTTTAAGACACTAAAAAGTAACTGTTATTTTGGCAATTCTCAACCTTAAAACACATTCTTGTTCCGTCAATTTGATGCAATTTATTCGTCTAAAACTTTCAAAATCTTCGTAATTAATCCTAATAAATTCTTAATTTGAATAGAGATAATTTGAAGTTTTAAGGATTATTTACCTTGAAATTTCGAGAAAAACTCATAGTAATTTAAACTCAGTTTTGAATTTTCAAACAAAAAAGCAACTGTTATTTTAGCAATCATCAACCCTAAAAACACATTTTTATTCCGTCAATTTGATGGAATTTATTCATCTGAAATCTTCAAAATTCCCGTAATTATTCCTGCTAAAATCAGAGATAATTTGAACTTTTTTAAGATTATTTATCTGAAAAATTTGAAGGAATTTTACAATAATCTAAGCTCAAATTTTAGTTTTCAGATAAAAAAACAACTGTTATCTCGGCAATTCTCAACCCTAAAAATATATTTTTAGGGTTGAGAATTGATGCAATTTATTTATCAAAAACTTTCAAAATATCCGTAATTATTCCTGCTAAAATCAGAGATAATTTATCTGAAAACCTGAAGGAATTTCACAATAATCCATGTTCATTTTTAAGTTTTCAGACACAAAAAGTAACTGCTATTTTAGCAATTCTCAAACCTAAAAACACATTTTTATTCCTTCGATTTGATGCAATTTATTCATCTAAAGCTTTCAAAATATCCGTAATTATTCCTACTAAATTCTTAATTTGAATTGAGAAAATTTGAACTTGTTAAGGATTATTTATCTTGATAATTTCGAGAAAAAACCATAGCAATTTAAGCTCATTTTTAATTTTAAGACACGAGAAAACAACTGTTATTTTGGCAATTCTCAACCCCGAAAACACATTTTTGTTCAGTCAATTTGATGCAATTTATTCATCTAAAACTTTCAAAATCTCCGTAATTATTCCTGCTAAAATCAGAGATAATTTGAGCTTTTTAAAGATTATTTATCTGAAAAAAAATGAAGGAATTTCAAATGATTTAAGCTTCTTTTTAGTTTTCAAACAAAAAAAGTAACTGAAATTTTAGAAATTCTCAGTTCTGAAAACATACTTTTGCCCCTTCAATTTGATGCAATTTATTCATCTAAAACTTTTAAAATCTCCGTAATTATTCCTGCTAAAATCAGAGATAAATTAAAATTTTTAAAGATTATTTATCTAAAAAATCTAAAGGAATCTCACAATAATTTAAGCTCATTTTTTAAGTTTTCAGAAACAAAAAGTAACTGTTATTTTGGGAATTCTCAACCTTAAAACACACTTTTACCACGTCAATTTGATGCAATTTATTTATCAAAAACCTTCAAAATATTCGTAATTATTCCAGCTAAAATCAGAGATAATTTTAACTTTTTAAAGATTATTTATCTGAAAAATCTGAAGGAATTTTACAATAACTATGCTCATTTTTTAAGTTTTCAGAAACAAAAAGCAACTGTTATTTTGGCAATTCTCAACCTTGAAAACACACTTTTATCCCTTCGATTTGATGCAATTTATTCATCTAAAACTTTCAAAATATCCGTAATTATTCCTGCTAAAATCTGAGACAAATTGACCTTTTTAAAGATTACTTATTTGAAAAATCTGAAGGAATTTCACAATAATTTAAGCTCAAATTGTAGGTCTCAAGCAAAAAAAGCAACTGTTATTTCGGCAATTCCCAACCCATAAATTACATTTTCACTCAACAGTTTTGATGCAATTTTAATCTCTATTTTTTTTTAAATCAACCTGAATTTTTCATTAAATTCGTATTTGAAATAGAATTTAATTCAACTTTTTTAGGATTATTTACCCTGAAAAAACACAAGAATTTAAGCTCCACTTTTACTTTTTAAGCAAAAAAAACAACTTTTATTTTGGCAATTCTCAACCTTGAAAATACATTTTTGTCCCGTCAATTTGATTCAATTTACTCATCTAAAACTTTCAAAATATCCGTAATTATTCCTGCTAAAATCAGAAATAATTTGACCTTTTTAAAGATTACTTATCTGAAGAAATTTCACAATAATTCAAGCTCACTATTTAAGTTTTCAGACACAAAAAGTAACTGTTATTTTGGTAATTTTCAACCCATAAATTACATTTTAGCCCAACAGTTTTGATGCAATTTCAGTCTCTAATTTGTTTAAAATCAACAGTACTTTTTCTTAAAATTCGGAATTTAATTGAACATTTTTAAAGGTTTTTTTTAGCGCTTTTTACTCTGAAAATTACAAGAAAATTACAATAATTTAAGCTAGGATTTTAGTTTTCAAGTCAAAAAAAACAACTGTTATTTTGGCAATTCTCAACTTTAAAAACACATTTTGTTCCGTCGATTTGATGCAATATATTTATCAAAAACTTTCAAAATATCCGTAATTATTCCTGCAAAAATCAGAAATAATTTGACCTTTTTAAAGATTACTTATCTGAAAAACCAAAGGGATTCCACAATAATTCAAGCTCATTTTTTAAGTTTTCAGACACAAAAAGCAACAGTTATTTCGGCAATTTCCAACCCATAAATTACATTTTAACCCAACAGTTTTGATGCAATTTATTCGTTTATAAAACCTTCAAAACACCCATAATTATTCCTGCTAAAATCAGAGATAATTTGAAATTTTTAAAGATTATTTATCTAAAAAAATCTAAAGGAATTTCACAATAATTCATTCTCGTTTTTTTATTTTAAAGCAAAAAAAGTAACTGCTATTTTAGAAATTCTCAGCTCTGAAAACACACTTTTGCCCCGTCAATTTGATGCAATTTATTCAACTAAAACTTTCAAAATCTCCGTAATTATTCCTGCTAAAATCATAGACAATTTGACCTTTTTAATGATTACTTATCTGAAAAACCTGAAGGAATTTCACAATAATTCATTCTCGTTTTTTTATTTTAAAGCAAAAAAAACAACTGTTTTTTATAATTATCAACTCTTAAAATCAGAAAAATCGAATGATGAAATACTTGAAATAAAAACAGTAAGATAAAACGTATTATCTTGTTCTACGAAAATGGAAAATTTGGAAGTTTTGAGCCATAAAAAAAGCCTGATCAGAAAAATCAGGCTCTATAAATATAAAAATTACTGCTTTATAAGTTTGGTAATTTTAGGACTTTCATTATTTAAAATTTTAAGAATATAACTTCCTTTTGGTAAATCTGACACATTATATTCTTCCGATCCTTTCAATACTTTCACAACTCTACCCGTTGCATCCATCACTTCAACAGAAACTATTTGAAGCTTTTCTGGATTATTGATCTTAAAAACATCTTTTACAGGATTAGGATAAACCTGTATTCTATTGTCATATTGCACTACCTCCTTTGTACCTAAAGTAGCAGAAGTATAGGTGATAACAAACGGCATATCTATAGGTACATCGGGTGCTGTCGCAGGATTTCCACCGTCTACAGGGGATGACCATACACCTCCTATTGCATCCAATTGCTTAGCATTAAAAGTAGGCAATCCTCTACTGTCAGCAATCGTAACAGGCGGAAAGAACCCTGAATTAGCAGTAACTACATTTTGCAACTGATATTTTATCCAATAAGTACCAGCGCCTAAAGTAACAGGAGTATTTGCTGTTACTTTCCAAATCTTTCTATTTGTTAATGGTGCAGCAGTAGTAGTTGGAATAATACTATTCCCTATTCTGTATATATTTGAATCTACGCTAGAACTAAATCTATTAGTAGTGTCATCTCCAAAAACACTTACAGCACCTGTAATAGATGGGTCTGAACTATAAATATTAACCCTAACCGTGTTGAATGGGGAAGTTGTTCCTGTATAGCTTGTCTGATAAGCAAAAAAATCAACACTGCTTATCTGCCACTGAGAACCTACAGGTATTGTAAAATCATCAGCAAGAAAAAAACTTGCTGTTGTAGAGCTGTACGTACCTCCTTATCCTAAACTTATATTAGATTCTGTAGTATTTCCAGTATTATTCTGAAGCTCAGACCATGTGTATCCCGTAGATGCAGCGCCTCCACTTTTAGATGTAGCTCCTGTGCTTAAACCTCCATTATTATAGGTCTGTGGGATTGTAAAATTTGCTAAAAGAATAGTAGCAAAAGTAATTTTTTGTTCATAATTATTAATTTTTATTGGTAAACTAATATAATTAAAACCTATTTAACTGACAATAAACATATTACAAAACCAATATCTTTTTAATAAAATCAATAATTTATTAAAAAGATACACGTCCAAAAAAAAGTCAATAACAAAAAAAACTTCGTATTCAACGAAGTTTCTTCAATATATGACAAAATAAATTATTTCTTTCTTCTATCTAATTCTTTTTTAATTAATCCTAATTCTCTTCCGGTTTGTCCGGCCACCGAAGTATTTTCTCTCGCTCTTCTGGTAAGATAAGGAACAACATCTTTTACAGGACCATAAGGAAGATATTTTGCTGCATTATATCCTTTGTCAGACAAATAAAATGTAATGTTATCACTCATCCCATAAAGCTGTCCAAAATGGATATTTGGATGGCTGTTTTCAAGACCGTTAGCCTTCATTTTATCCATCACCAATTCAGAAGATATCTCGTTGTGAGTTCCAAAAAACGCAGAAACTTTATCCAAATGATTCATTACAAAATCGATTCCTGCATTATAATTTTTATCTGAAGCATCTTTTGTAGGCTGTATAGGATCTGCATACCCTTTTTCTGCAGCTCTCGCTCTTTCTTTTTCCATGTATGCACCACGAACAATTTTATAGCCAATAAAATAATTCTTTTCTCTGGCTCTCTGAAGATTCTGCTCCATATACTCTAGGCGGCCGGTTCTGTACATTTGGATGGTGTTCCAAACAATCGGTTTTTCCTGATTATATTTCTCCATCATCTCTTCACAAAGCAGGTCTGCCGCATCTTGCATCCAGGTTTCTTCTGCATCAACCATTACTTTTTTATTGTTCTCATGGCAAAGTTGGCAAACTTCGTCAAATCTTTTTACGACTCTTTGCCATTCTTCTTTTTGGCTTGAAGTTAGCTCTGAACCTTTTCCCACCGCTTCATACAAGTCAATTCTTCCGAATGCTGTAGGTTTAAAAACAATAAATGGAATGGCAGGATTTCCCACTGAAAATCTAACGATATCTTTAATCTCTTTACAGACTGCATCAAAAGCTTCTTCTTCTTCTTTCCCTTCTATCGAATAATCGAAAATACTTCCAACTCCTCTTTTGAAAAGCTGCTTTACAACTTTCATACTTTCTTCACGAGTTTCACCCCCTACAAACTGCTCAAACAAAGTGTTTTTTACAATTCCGGTGACGAATGGAAAATTATTATGAACAGTAAAATTCAGGACAGAAGTTCCAAGACTTGTCAAAGCTGGCTGTTCAATCATCTTAAACATCCAATAGGCTTTTCTCAGCTGTGCATCGGTTTTATCGGCAAATGCAACTTTAGTATCGTTAAAAATGGGCATTCTTTTTGTTAAATTTAATTCTACAAATGTAAGAATAACCTGAGCTTTTTTAAAGCTTTTTTTCTACAATTTACCTTCAATTCCGTTAAGCAGCATTGCAAGAATTCCTATGAAAACCCAAAAACGTAAAATATTGAGTGTAAGAAAATTGGTACGTCTCGAAGAGTTTAAAAGAAGGTAAATACAGATAACCATTACAAACAAACCACCAGTAAAATAATAAGCCATAAAACCTGAAATTCCAGTTTTAACAATAAGCTTCATCGAAACCGCCATTGTTATCATCAGCAAAGAAATAAGAATAATCTTAGTGTTTTTACTCTTAAAATAGTTTGGGATTGTAGTATAACCAAAAGCTTTATCTACACTTTTTGTCAATGTATCTTTTACAATATCAATGCATAAAAGAATCAAAAACAAGAAAATTGCCATCAAAAAAACCTTCTTTGAAAAAGTCTGATAATAGACCATCATTCCAAAAAATGGGTACAAAGTTAAACTAACAAAAGTTAGGTTATTCAGAATTAAAATGCGACTCAGTTTATGGCTATAAAACCACATGAAAAACTGATAAATAATAAAGAAAATTAAAACTCTGTAGGAGATAAAACTTGCGACTCCGAGTGAAATGACCGTTAAAGCCAAATATACATAGAGGAAATATTTCTGTTGAATAAAGCTTTGAATTCTCGTCCGGAAAGGTTTTACAATGTGATCTTTTTCAAAATCATAAAACTGATTGATGATTCCGCCGGCAAGAATACTTAAAACGGTACAGAAAATAATCCCGTGAACTTTGAAATCAAATACAAATTTTCTGAAAGATTCTTCCTGATTAAAAAGGAAAAAAGTAGAAACGTACAATGCAAAAGTAAGCAAGACAGCAACAAAAAATCTCGCTCCCAAAAGAAATCCTACAAGCTGAGAAAACCTGTAAAACAAAGATTTCGAAACAAAATTTTTCTGTTGGAAACTTTCTTTTTCAGAACTCATTCAGCATCTATTAAAATCTATAAATCACTTCTTTCTGGAAGCCATCAAGCATTTTTTCTGCTTTTTCGTAATCTTTAGTAAAGCCTAAAATATAGCCCCCACCGCCACTTCCACAAAGTTTTAGGTAATAAGCATTAGAATCTAATCCTTTTTTCCAGATGTTAAAAATGCTTTCAGGAATCATCGGACGGAAATGTTCGTAAGCCCAGTAAGAAAGCTTTTTAAGGTTTCTAAAAAATGGATTCATATCTTTTTTAAGGAAAGAATCGATACAAGCATTATTGTAACGAATAAACTCTTCCTTCAATGTTTTACGGAAACCCTCGGTCTTCATTTTTTCAAAGAAAATCTGAATCATCGGACCTGTTTCGCCTGTAATTCCTGAGTCAATTAAAAAGATTGCTCCTTTTCCTTCTTCACCTTTTGGGATTGCTACTTTGTCTAAATTATCTCTATTTTCGATAAGAATAGGAAGATTCATGTAGCAGATTAAAGGGTCCATTCCTGAACTTTTACCATGGAAATAGCTTTCCATTTCGCCAAAAATAGCTTTTATATTTTTTAAATCGTCTTTAGAAATCGTTTCAGGGTTGTGTTTTGTGAAGCAATATTTTTCGAAAATAGCGGCAACTAATGCTCCAGAACTTCCCACTCCATATCCTTGAGGGATGTTTGAATCGAAGAAAAGTCCTTTTGAAATATCTTCTTTAAGACGGTTTACATCTAATTTGAACTGCTCGGGAAGGCTTAAATTTTCAAGATAATCAGCATATTTTTGCAAATGCTGATTTGATTTTTTCTCAAATTCTGAATCTGAATCTGAATCTGAAAACTTTAACGTGCCTTTATAAAAACTGTAGGGAACTACAAGACCTTGTGAGTCTTCTATCATTCCGTACTCTCCGAAGAGGATTATTTTAGCGTAAAATAAAGGGTTCGTCATTGTGTGTTAAAAATCTTTATGCAAAGTTACTATTATTCTGCTGAATATTAACAAATTTTAAGCCATTATGGAACTTATATCTTCGTTTTTAAGAATCTGATAAGAATCGCTCCCGTCGCAAAAAATGCCGACATCGAAATAAAAGCATATTGCATATTATGAAACTTCTGAATAAATACGCTGAAAATAAGCATTCCACAGATGATAGCAATTTTTTCTAACACATCATAGAAGCTAAAATAAGTCGTATTTTCCATAGAATTTTCAGGTAAAAGTTTTGAATAAGTAGACCTAGACATTGCCTGAAGACCTCCCATTACCAAACCAATCAAAGCTGCCAAGCCGTAAAACTGCAGTTGGATATTAGGGTTTTCTTTGTTTAATGAATAAGCAGATAAACAACAGATAATCCAGATAATGACAGCAATAGTAATCACGTTTTTATTCCCTATTTTTTTAGATAATTTAGAGAATAAGAAGGCTCCGAAAATCGCTATAATCTGAATAACCAAGATGGTAATAATCAATTTGTATTTATCGGCTTCTTTAGGGAAAATCACTGTACTTCCAAAAGGCACAGCCATTAAAAATATAGTCTGCATCCCTACACTGTAAAAGAAAAAACTAGACAAGAAAAACTTTAATGCTTTGTCTGAAAAAAGCTTGTTCCCTACACTGTATAATTCTCTGAAACTCTCTTTCGCAATATCTTTGTAGAAACTGATATTATCTTTTAAAACTTCAAAAAAGCCTCCTTGCTCCTGATGTTTTTTAAAGATGTTTTTATAATTTAAAAGCACTAAATCTTTAGGAAGTTTATCCTTCACATCACCAAACTGCGGTAAATGTTTGAATGTATATTGTGAGAAACCAAACCACCAAGCTCCCGTTAATAAAAAGCTTATTCTGATATAAATTTTAGCCTGATCCGGTCCTTTTGCAACCACCTGAATCAATACCAAACAGATAATTAATAAAACTACAGAACCAATATATCCGTAAATATATCCTTTTGCAGACAATGCATCTTGCTTATCCGGAGTGGCAATATCTGGTAAAAATGAATTATAAAACACCAAACTCCCCCAAAAACCAACACTCGCTGTAATACTAAAAAGGAGTCCTAAAAAGATATTTTCCATGCCTGTGAACATCGCCAAACCCATACAAGATGTCGCTCCCAGGTAACAGAAAAACTGAAGAAATGATTTTTTGTTCCCAATCGTATCTGCCAAAGAAGATAAGAATGGAGACAATAACACAACTAAAAAGAATGAAATTGCATACGAAAAACTTAAAACCGCTTCCGGTTCGTACGCTTCCCCGAAAACCTTTATCATATTTCTAACCGGGATTTCCTGAACTTCTCCCGCTTCCGGAACGAATTCTTTTTTATTGTAAGCCGTCGTAAGAATTGTATAATAAATTGGGAATATCGCAGAAGTAATTACCAAAGAATACACAGAGTTTGCCCAGTCGTAAACTGCCCAGGCTTTCATGATTTTTGGATTATTTTTAATATTTTGAGTAGGTTGAATTTCGGTTTCAGACATTTTCAAATGAATTAGTTGCACAAAAATAGAAAAACCGCTGAACATTCGGAGGCTTTTATTTTTTTTAGGCGAAATTTTATTGATTTGTTAAAATTAAAGGTGATTTAAAAATATAAAAGCATTGAAAAAGGTGTCGCTCCTACGGAGCTTTAAGCTTTCCATCATCATTTTCATTACTAAAGTATCGTTCTTATGGAGCAAGTTTTAGTTCAAATATTTTAAAGTAGAAAATTTAAAATAAAGACATAAAAAAACCAAAAACACGAATGCTTTTGGTTTCAATATAACAATAAAACTAAATTTTATATATTTTCGATAACGATTGCCGAAGCACCACCACCACCATTACAGATTGCAGCAGCACCATATTTAGCATTATTCTGCTTCAAAACGTTAATCAAAGTAACAATGATTCTTGAACCAGAACTTCCAAGTGGATGTCCTAAAGCTACTGCTCCACCGTTTACATTTACTTTAGCAGCATCTAATCCTAAGATTTTATTGTTTGCCAAACCAACTACAGAAAAAGCTTCGTTGAATTCGAAGAAATCGATATCTGAAACCTCAAGACCTGCCTTTTTAAGGGCGATTGGCAATGCTTTTGCCGGAGCTGTGGTAAAGTTTTCTGGCTCGTGAGCTGCATCAGCATAAGAAACGATTTTTGCCAAAGGCGTCAATCCTAATTCTTCCATTTTCTCTTTAGAAACAAGGATTAAAGCAGAAGCACCGTCATTTAAAGTAGATGCGTTCGCTGCAGTTACCGTTCCTTCTTCTTTTTTGAACACTGTAGGAAGTGTAGGAAGTCTGTCGAAATTTACTGCTTTATATTCTTCATCTTCAGCGAAAATGATTGGGTCACCTTTTCTCTGTGGAATTGATACAGGAACAACTTCTTCAGCGAATTTCCCTTCGCTCCAAGCTTTTGCAGATCTTGTATAAGATTGTATTGCAAAATTATCCTGATCTTCTCTTGTAATGCTATAGTCTGTTGCACATTTTTCTGCGCAAACTCCCATGTGTACTTTGTTGTAAACGTCTGTAAGGCCGTCAAGAATCATTCCGTCCTGCATTTTTACATCGCCTAATTTTGTAGCATTTCTTGCATTATAATAATGAGGAACCATAGACATGTTTTCCATACCTCCTGCAACGATTACGTCTGCATCACCAGCTTTAATCGCCTGTGCAGCCATTGAAACAGCTTTCATTCCTGAAGCACAAACTTTATTGATTGTAGTAGACGGAGTTTCGTTTGATAATCCTGCACCTAAAGCAACCTGTCTTGCAGGAGCCTGTCCTTCACCTGCCTGAAGCACATTTCCCATATAGATTTCCTGAACGTTTTTCGGGTCAAGGTTTATTTTATCTAATGCTCCTTTTACTGCTGCAGCACCTAATTTTGTAGCAGGAACTGTAGCTAAACTACCCATAAAACTTCCAATTGGAGTTCTTACTGCGGAAACGATGAATACTTCTTTCATATCTTTTTTAATTTTATTAATTAATTTTTAGTTGAATTGAATGATAAAAAATTATTGTGCTTTCGCCTTATTTTTAGCAAAAAGCATAATAAGAGCCCCTAAAAACTCTATAAACCAGCCCCATTTTAGTTTTACGGTACCTGCCAAAGCATTAGTCCAAGATTTAAATGGTAAAAAACTAAAATAGCTTGCTGCCTGATATTTTACCGCAAATAAAGTAAATACAAAAAGTATTAACAAAAATACCGCAAAAGTATTGACTAAAACCGAACGGTTATTTACAATCCCGAAAACTGCGCAGGCACAGAATATCCAGCAAAATATTGCCAGATAATGATCGAGTTGCCAATAGTTCCAATTTCCGATGATAGGAACATGAACAAGCGGAAGAAAGCTTCCTACAATCACTAAGATTAACCCTAAAAGCTGTAAATTTTTCATTGTTCTTAAAATGCCAAAATACGAAAAAAAACATACTTTTTCTAAGTATGTTTTAAAATCAAATAATTAAAACTTAAACCTCAGTTTATATAAAATTATTAGCTAAAAAATATTGATTATTTAATATTAATTTAATTACGTTGTAAATTTAAAAATTAATACTTAAAAATTCAAGTCCGATTTGCAAACCATATTTGTTATTAAGAAGCGCATCATCGTTAAAAGTTGGATTAAAATCTTTCTGAATAAATAATGCTATCCCGCCATAGCCAACTCCAATTTTCGCACCTCCAATAAAATTATTTACGCCAACCATTACCCTTTCTCTCTCCACTATTTTTTTTGTATAATCAGTAGAATATTTATTATAAATTGTACTTCCCGTTCTTAAACCGCCATAAAAACCACCCATTACATAAAACTGTGTTTTCTTATTGTCAATATATTTAACACCTTCGTAATCTGTATATTTAGGATTAAGAACCCATCTCAATTCTAACGGAATCATTATGTAGGAATTGTAAATTAGCGTTTTTCTCAAATGTCCTTTTTCAAAATTTTGTAAGAATAAATTCTTTCCATCCTGTGCAAATACTTTGTTATTCTCCGGCGTAAAATAATCGATACGGAAACCTAAACCTGTGCGGTAAAAAAGCGGACTGGTAAACTTTCCTAATTGATTTTCATATCTTAAAGTTGTATATCCCGACATATTTTTACTTGGACGCTTAACATCGGAATCATTATTAAAAAAAGAAAATGGTTTATCTCCAGAAGTAAGTGATGAAAATACAAAACTTCCCGTAAGTTTAATAGAATGTAAATAATCTTTCGGCAGTTTTACTCTTTTATTTGAAAAACGCATAAAACCATTTTGTGGATCAATGATAAAACTATTTCTTTTATTAGGATTTAGTACGATATTTCTTACCATTTCCTTTGTAGAATCTTCCAGCGTTGCTTTTTCATTTTCTATCTTTTCATTCAGACTGTTTTGATATTTTTCGGCAATTTCGGCTTTTCTTTTCTGCTTTTCTTCTACCGCAGATTTCCCTTTAAAATCCTGATCAAGTTGATCAAGCTCAACATTCATCTTTGATTTTTCTGAGATAATAATACTGTCTATTTTTTTTGTGTACACATCCATTTCAGAATGTATTGTCTTGTCGCTCTGACCAAAAGCCAGCAAAGAGATTAATAACGAAGATAATAAGGTAATTTTATTTTTCATTTTGATTTACTTTAGACATAATTCTTAAGTGCTGTTTGAATTTTCAAGCAGTATTTATAACTATTTTCGTTTAATTTAAATTGATTATTCTGCGGATGAAGAATCTGAAAAGACTTTCATTCCGAAGATTCTTAGAGAATGTAGTTGTTTGATTTTTAAATTTGAAGCATCCAAAACACCGAATTGTTTATTGCTACTTGCCTCTCCTCTTGTTCTGTCAAATTCTCTTCCCAAAAGTAAGTCATCAGCGCTGATGTAGGATGTTTTTTTGCTTTCAACCATACGAGGTTTAGTAATCGTAGATTCTATTTTTTCGATTGAAACCTTTGGAATTTCGACAATTTCACTCCCTTTTTCAGTAATAATTGAATATTGAGCAGATTCTTTTTTTTCAGCTATTCTATTTTCAGGTGTATGTGACTCATTTTTATTTTCTCTAAATTCAGTGGAAGTTTTTTGTGTTATATTTTCACTTAAGACAATAGCTTCATTCGAAATATTTACTGATTTAGATGCATTATTTGAAGTAGAATGAGTTGCAATTAGTTCTTTAGGTCTTAAATTTTCATTAGAATTAAAATAAAACAAACCACCTACAGAAATTAAAAGAACAAGTACTGCAGCGTATTTCCACCAATGAAATAATGGTTTTTCCGCCTCTTTTTCAGTTCCTTCAATTCTACTTTCAATTTGATTCCAAAGATTAACTGAAGGCTTTATTTCGAGGTCTTCGTAGTCAGTTTTTAACTGTTTCAGTATGTTTTTGTCCATTTTTTTTTGCTTTTAAATAATCTGCAATCCATTTTTTGGCTTTGCTGAGCTGGCTTTTGCTTGTTCCTTCCGAAATATTGAGGATTTCAGCAATTTCCTGATGTTTCTTGTCTTCAAATACATAGAGATTAAAAATCAATCGGTAGCCTGTAGGCATTTGAGAAAAAATCTCCTGAATATTAATTTGACTTATATTTTCATCTAATTCTTCTTCCGGATAATCATCAGCAATCTCAATATCTGCGTAAAGAATATTTTTATTTTTCCTGACAAAAGAGATAGAATCATTAACAACAATTTTTCTGAGCCAAAAAGGAAAACTTTTCCAGTCTTTGCAATCATTGATTTTATTGAAACATTTCAGGAAAGCATTCAGTAAAATATCTTCTGCATCATGAATATTATTTGTGTAAGAATTTGCAACCGCCAACATTTTAGCTGAAAACAAATCGTAAAGCGCTTTTTGAGCTCTCCGGTCATGTTTTTTGGCAAGTTTAAAATTCTCTTCTAAATGCTTCATTGATTAGTTTCTATCTATAAGACGGTGTAATTTGAAAATGGTTGCCTAAAAATAAAAAAAATTGCACTTTTTTTCAAAAGTGCAATGTAATATTTAAGCATTAGTTTAGTTAATGATTGATATTGGCAACCGCTTTAGGATCATGTTTATGTTTAAAAACAATGGCAAAAGCAATCGTTATTATTAGTGCGTAACCCGCAAAAATATACCATGCCGTCTGCCATCCTGCTAGTTGTAAGCTCGGATCGGTTTGTGAGAAAACATAATGATTTACTACTTCCTGAGCTCCCAACATTCCGATAGTTGCACCAAAACCGTTAGTCATCATCATAAATACTCCTTGTGCGCTAGAACGAATGCTTTTATCAGTCTCTTTATCAACAAATAACGAACCTGAAACATTAAAGAAGTCGAAAGCAATTCCGTAAACAATCATAGAAAGAATAAACATCCAAACTCCACCTCCAGGATTTCCGGTTGCAAATAATCCGAATCTTAGAACCCAAGCAAACATTGCCATTAGCATTACTTTTTTAATTCCGTATCGCTTTAAAAAGAATGGAATTAATAGTATACAAAGTGTTTCTGAAACTTGTGACAATGAAATCAAAGCATTTGCATTGTTTGAACCCCATGTATTGGCAAATTCAGGAATTTCTTTAAAACTAGTAATAAAAGGATTGGCATAACCATTTGTAATTTGCAATGAAACCCCTAAAAACATAGAAAATATAAAGAAAATAGCCATTTTTTTCTCTTTAAACAGAGCAAAAGCTTTTAAGCCTAAAGCATCAGATAAAGTTCTTTTCTCATCACTCTTATTCACTTCACAATTAGGTAAGGTAAATGAATAAATAAACAAAACAACTCCTAAAATACTAGAAACAAAAAATTGGCTATAACTATTTTGAAAACTTGAAAAACCTGCTTCATTTGAAAAGTTGAAACTTAAATTTCCATCTTGAATGCCTGCAAAATTTACGAATAGCATGGCACAGATGAAGCCTACAGTTCCCATTGTTCGAATTGGAGGAAACGATTTTATAGTATCAAAATTATTATTCACTAAAACCGAATACGCAACCGAATTTGAAAGCGCAATTGTGGGCATATAGAAAGTTACACTTAAGCCGTATAAAAGAAATAATTTTGAGAATTCTACATCGGCTCCTGCTGACATCCCGTAATATCCAGCCCATGCCAAGAAAGCTGCAGCAAGAAAATGTGAAATCCCAAGAAGTTTCTGAGCCTGAATCCATCGATCTGCAATAATTCCCATAATTGCGGGCATAAAAATAGATACAATTCCTTGCATTGCGTAGAAAAGACCAATTTTAGAGCCCAATCCTACCGATCCTAAATAATTTCCCATGGAAGTTAAATAAGCTCCCCATACTCCAAACTGGAGAAAGCTCAGGATGGTCAATCGTAATTTTAAATTCATTTTTTAAATATAATATCTCTTTAATCTATTTTCTTTTTTCGCCTTTTGATTTCCTCCTGAATCTCAAGAGCCGTATCAAAATCTTCTTCTTTTACCGCTTCATCCAGCAATTTCTGCAATTCTTCCATTGAAGCAGAGGTTAAACTGTCTTCAGCTTCAACAGCCTCAGAAAAAGTTTCATCTTCTTTAGCTACCTCTTCCAATTCCAATAATATTCCGGCTTCATTTAAAACCTGCTGTGTGGTATAAATGGGTGCATCAAATCTTACTGCCATTGCAACAGCGTCTGATGTTCTTGCATCAAGAATAAGCTCTTCCTCGGTTTCGGAATTTTTAAAATTGATATTTGAGAAGAAAACACCGTCTACAATCTGATAAATGATTACAGAAACCAATTTATAATGGGTAGAAATAATAAATTTTGTAAATAAATCGTGTGTAAGCGGACGTGGCGGATGAATATCTTTTTCTAAACCTAAAGAAATGGATTGCGCTTCAAAATTACCGATAACCACGGGCAATTTAATGTTTGTTTCTTCATGTTCCAATAGCAATGCGTAAGCTCCAGACTGGGTCTGGCTGTACGATATTCCGCGTATGACTAGCTGTTTATAATCCATAACTACAAATATAAATTAATTTTTTATTGTAGGTTTTACTTTTTAGACAAAAATAAAAGCCCGGAAGCCGAGCTTTTATTGTAATTATTTAAATTGTGAATGGTCAAATGTCAATTACTTCGTTATCAATTTTAAAAAATTCAATATTGACTTGTGAAGCAAAATTCACCATTAACCTTTCTATCCTTTAAGTGCTTTAATCTTTTCAGTTAATGCAGGGATAATCTGGAAAGCATCTCCTACAACCCCATAGTCAGCTGACTTGAAGAACGGAGCTTCAGCATCACTGTTGATTACAACGATTGTTTTAGAAGAGTTTACACCAGCCAAATGCTGAATCGCTCCAGAAATACCAATTGCAATATAAAGATTAGGTGCAATTGCTTTACCAGTTTGACCTACGTGTTCTGTGTGAGGTCTCCATCCGATATCCGAAACCGGCTTTGAACAAGCTGTAGCAGCGCCTAAAACGTTTGCTAACTCTTCTACCATACCCCAGTTTTCAGGACCTTTTAATCCTCTACCTGCAGAAACAACTACTTCAGCTTCTTTAAGGTCTAATTTCCCTGAACTCTGCTCATGAGAGATAACTTTAGTATCTTCATTAGCAACAGAAAGATTTTTCACCTCTTCAGAACCAGAAACTGTATTTTCTTTAACACCGAAAGCATTTTGAGAAACGGTAAGGATTACCCCTGTTCCTTCAGCTTTTGCATGCATAAAACCTTTTCCAGAGAATGCTTTTCTTTTTACCTGAAATGGAGACTGACTTTCAGGAGCTTCCAAAACATTGGTAATAAGAGAGTAATCTTTCATTATCGCTAACATTGGTGCTACAGAAGAAGCATCTGTTGTGTGAGGGAAAACAAGGATATTTCCATCTACAACTTCACTTACTGCTTGTGCATAAGCTTTTGCTGAGAAATTTTTAAGACCTTCGTCTTTGATATTGATTACGTTTGTTGCTCCATATTTATACAATAAATCTGAAGAATCTGTAGGGTTTACAGAGATTGCCGTAACGGTTTCTCCCGCTTGGTCTGCCACTGCTTTAGCATAAGAAACTGCCTCAAAAGCTGCTTTCTTGTAAACACCATTTATATTTTCTGCGTATACGAATACTGCCATGATTTTATTTTTTTAGGTTTTAGGAATTAGGTTTTAGGAATTAGGTTTTAAGCTATTACCTTATACCTAAGATCTGTTATCTTTTTTTAAATTACTTTAGCTTCCTCGTGAAGAAGTCTTACCAACTCATCTAAATTGTCTGGAGAAACGATTTTCACAGCTGCTCTTGCAGGAACAGAATCATAAGAAACTCCCTGAACTTTTACTTCAGAAGAAGTAGGCTCTACTACCTGCAAAGGTTTTGTTCTTGCAGACATAATCCCTCTCATGTTTGGAATAATCAAATCTTTTTCATCTACTAATCCTTTCTGACCAGCGATTACAGCAGGTAATTTCACAGAAATAGTTTCTTTACCGCCTTCAATTTCTCTTACAGCAGTAGCTTCAGCTCCGTTTACATCTAAACCTACAGATGCATTAACGAAAGGCTGATTCAATAACTGAGCAACCATCCCAGGAACAGAACCTCCGTTGTAATCAATTGATTCTTTACCACAAAGAATTAAGTCATAACCACCATTCTGAGCTACTGAAGCGATTTCTTTAGCGGTAGAATAGCTGTCTTTAGGGTCAAGATTTACTCTTACTCCATCGTTTGCACCAATTGCCAAAGCTTTTCTGATTACCGGTTCTGTAGCAGCATCTCCTACGTTTAAAACCGTCACTGTTGCTCCCTGAGATTCTTGTAATTTGATTGCTTTTGTTAATGCAAATTCATCTAATGGATTGATTACCCATTGAATTCCGTTTTTGTCGAATGCAGACTTATCTGCTGTAAAGTTGATTTTTGAAGTAGTATCTGGAACACTACTGATGCAAACTAATATTTTCATATGTAGATTTTATTGTTTTTAATTGCCATATGTTATCGCTTGTTTTCATTGGTAAAAGCGTTTCCAAATCATGGCGATTTCATATGTTGTTTTAATTATTTTCACTTGCCATATGCAGCTTTACGGCTCCATGTGTACTCTATTTGTTTACTTTTTAGCCTCTTTAAATCGGAAAATTTTTTGAAGCTATTTTTGTTTGTTAATTTTTGTAAATATAAATAAAAAATATATTATGCATGCATAATACTTATTTAATTATTATTCAGCGCATTATAAGTTTCTAAGCTTTTGATTTTGTTGCTCTAAACTCAATCTTGCTAGGTAAAACCCTTGGGTTCATTCGTAAAACATCCAATACTAGATTTCCCATATCATCCGGCTGAATTTTCCAGGCATCTTTTTCTGAAGGAATATTTCCGTTAAAATGGGTTGCTACCGAACCCGGCATAATCACCGTAGATTTAATATTATACTTTCTCAAATCAATCATTGCCGCCTGAGTAAAACCTACAACACCAAATTTTGAAGCATTGTAGCCTGTTCCGTTTTCAAAGAAATTAGTTCCTGCCAAACTTGAAATCGTAATATAATACCCTTCTGTTTTCTTTAACTCTTCAACTGATGCTTTTAAAGTATGAAAAACTCCGGTTAAATTGGTGTCAATCATCTCATTCCATTCTTCGGAACTTAGTTCGTCAACAGGTTTAAAAATTCCTAATCCTGCATTGGCGATTACAAAATCTAATCTTCCAAATTTTTCTATGATGCTTTTAACGGCGTTAAATTCACTATCCAAATTCTTAACATCCGAAACCAATCCCAAAACATGAGTTGAATATTGTTTTAATTCATTTTCTACTTTTTCAACATCCTCTTTTTTTCTCCCCGAAAACGCAACTGAAACACCATTTTGAAGCAATATTTTTGCAATTCCGTATCCTACGCCTTTTGTTCCTCCTGTAATATAAGCTACTTTATTTTCTATCATAGATTAAATTTTAAAACCCTAAAATAACAAAAACGCCCCAATTGGAGCGTTTTTAATATACTGAGATTGGTCAGCAATTTATTTTTTGATGAATTTCTCGGTAGTAATACCATCTTTTGTTTCAACATTGATTAGATAAGTTCCTGCAGGAAGACTTCTCACATCAACTTTGTCATTTTCTAGTTTTACATTTACTTTTTTACCTGTAATATCTACGACAGAAACTGAATTGATTTTAGAATCTGTTTTGATGTTAAGAAAATCTCTTGTTGGATTAGGAGAAAAATAAGTTTGTTTTTTTGCTATATCAGCTGTTGCAAGTGTATTAGTAGATGTTACTTTAATATTATCTAATAACATTATGTATTCATCATTACTATCATCTCTAAAAGCTATATAAACATTTTGACCTATATATGAATTAAGATTAACGGTGTGATATGTTCCTGAACTTGATTCATCGGTCACTGTTTTCAAAATTGTAGTAAAGTTTGCGACTTGATTACCTGTAGTAGAAATATAAACTTTATAGTTTTCTAAATACGAAGCTGCTCCCAAGCTTGTCGCAGACCACGTTAGATTAACGCCTGTTGCTGCTGCAGGAATATTAATCTGTGGAGATACAAGCCAATCATTTGCAACACCAGCGGGATTATACCAAGAATTAACAACTGCTACATTACCTGCCATACCTGTAGCTGCTGGAGGATAAGCAAACGTTAAGTATGATGATGCTCCAGAGTTTTTAATTTGAGTTAATGACAACACATTCCAGGCATTTGTTACAAGAGCTGGCAATCCATCGTTAGAAGCAGCTGAAGCGGCAATTGGTGTGAGACCATCAACATTATGTAGAGTCCAAGAACTAATTCCCGGACCTTGCCCATCCCAATTTTCTTGAAAAAGAGTTGATTGTGCATTTAACAATCCTAGCCCCATAAGGGCACTTAGTAATAGAATTTTTTTCATAATATCATAATTAAAAAGTTCCTGTTAAAGTTATAAAAAAATATTCAACAAAATCAACAAAACCCCATATAAATCAAATAATTACCAACTTACAACCCTTACAGATTAATATTTAATAAATAGATTAAGTATTAGAAACTTCGAATAACTCTATAAAAACATCGTCATTTACTGGTGTTATTTTTTCGAAAAATCTTAACAAACTTTCATCTGAATAAGATCAACCCTGATTGGGATGAAAAATGACGATATACATTTAAAACATCTTTACTCTCAACCCTTAAAACAGCAAAAACGCTCCAATTGGAGCGTTTTTAATATACCGAGATTGATCAGTAATTTATTTTTTGATGAATTTCTCTGTAGAGATACCGTCTTTTGTTTCAACATTAATTAGATACATTCCTGCAGGTAGATTTCTTACATCAACTTTGTCGCCTTCTAGTTTTACATTTACTTTTTTACCTGTAATATCTACAATAGAAACTGAATTGATTTTAGAATCTGTTTTGATATTTAAAATATCTGAAGTCGGGTTTGGATAAATAGAAATAAAAAGCTTTCCAGCAACAGCCTCTTTAGTCTCTCCTACTGATAATGTAACATTATTTGAAAACTCTACATTCCAAAGATCTACTCCTGCTGTATTTGCAACTGTATTTCCGGCAGCAGTATCATTTACAATATCAGATTCTGCAGGAACTAAACCTGCTACAGTAGTTCCTGTGTAGGTTAATCCACCACTCGTAACTTGCCCAGAAGAATAAGAATAAACAATTGAACCTGTATATTTAAACTCATGTAAACCAGTTGTTTTATTGTAACGGTGCTCCACATCTACCCAAGTATTTGCAGGAAAAGTTTGTGTTCCTAAAGTCACAGTTAAAACTCCAGCTGATTGAGGGGTTGAATTTAAAGTAATATATGCCTCGCCTTGAATAGTTTTCGTAGCATAGTTGTATTTAATTCCTCCTAAAGTTCCCGATGAAGTACCAATCGCGCCATAAATAATTAATTTAATATTTCCTGCACCGTTTGCTGCGCCTGTGTAAATTTTACCCCTTGTAACTGTAATATTGTTTGCAGCTGTGGCAGTAGCTGTTATTTCTTTCCAAACCCATCTCGTATTTGTATTTCCTGTACTAGTAGGAGCGCCGTTACCTGTTGTTACTTGTAAAGACTTACCATTAGCCGCATCTATTGTTGCTATTTGATAATTTGCAGATGTACCACCAGACAAATACATATTTCCCTGTCCTGCAGTTGCTCCAGTTACATCAGTAGTTACATCTCCTAAATTTAATGCTTCAAAATTTTCATTTACTAGAGTCTGAGCTTGTCCGAACATCAAGATAGTTCCAGAAACTAACAGTAAAGAAGATAGAATTTTTTTCATAAAACTTAATTTTTAATTATTTTTTCGTAAATATATAAAAAAATCACACATTCATGATAATATATTCCTAAAAAAAATATATTCCTTAAGAAAAACCCCTAAACGAAAATTATTTAATAAATTAATTTGCTTTTTACGGTTACGAATAATTCTCAAAAAACATTAAGATACGCTCAATTTTTTCACAGAAATTAAACAAACATCGCCAATCTTATTCGAATAAAGATGGTATTTTTTGTATTTTTAATTTCTCCATCTTACTTTAAATTATCCTAGATTATATAAACAACAAAACGCCCCAATTGGAGCGTTTTTTAATATACTGAGATTGATCAGCAATTTATTTTTTAATGAATTTCTCTGTAGAGATCCCATCTTTTGTTTCAATATTGACTAGATAAATTCCTGCGGGAAGATTTCTAACGTCGATTTTATCATTTTCTAATTTTACATTTACTTTTTTACCTGTAATATCTACAACAGAAACTGAATTGATTTTAGAATCTGTTTTGATGTTTAAAACGTCGGAAGTAGGATTTGGATAGATTGATAACCTATTTTTTATCATCTTCACATCATCTTTTGTAGATAACACTCCCCCTTCGTTATTAATTGCAATCTTATCAACATAAGCGCTTCCAGAATAGTTATCATGTACAAAAGTCATCTCATCAAAATTATAATTATTGAAGAAATTACCAGTATAAATTTGAGTATCATTTAAATAATATGTAAGCCCTGTAGCGGTACCAACAATTTTCACACGATACCAAGTATTAGCATTCCATGTTCCAGTGGTAGTCGCTAATGTAGATGATGTACCAGTAGTTTGTGCAACAACAATCTCTCCTGTTTTATTAAATCTCAATCGTATTACATAAATTCTCCCTAGAGGACCATTCCCTAATGTCTGAAATTCATACTGTGATGCAGTAGACCCTTTCTCAGTAAATCGAATATCAAATGAAATAGTAAAATTATTATATTCTAGGAATGAACCAATCGGTTTGAAAGCTCCTACAACAGGGCTAGTTTGTGCTATTAAAGCTGCCTCTTTTGTGATTTTTAATGATCTTGCTCCATCCGCGAATTGTTCTGCAGAAACTTTTTGACCAGATATATTAGGTAAACCCACTCCATTAGCAGAAGTTGCCCATCCCTGCTGTGTATCAATGTTTGCAGCTGTGTATCCTTCACTCGCTTCAAAAGAAATTAACTGTTGAGAAAATGCCAATTGAGAAACTCCTACCAACATAGAAAATAAAATTTTCTTCATAAACTTAATTTTTGGTTATTTTTTCGCAAATATATGGAAAACTCACACGTCCATGATAATATATTCAATAAAATACTCCTTAAGAAAGGCTTCTCAAGGAGTATTATTTAATAAATTAATTTACTTTTTTTTAAGACTTTGAATAATTCTCAAAAAACATCGGGATACTTTCAATTCCTTTATAGAAATTAAACAAGCCGTAATGTTCGTTTGGTGAATGAATTGCATCAGAATCTAAACCGAAGCCCATCAATACCGATTTAGCTCCTAAAACCTGCTCAAACATTGAGGTAATTGGGATACTTCCTCCTCCTCTATATGGTAAAACCTCTTTCCCGAAAGCGGTCTGCATTGCATTTTTAGCCGCCAAATATTCTTTGGTATCGGTTGGTAAAACATAAGGCATCCCACCGTGATGTGGCGTAACTTTTACTCTTACATTTGCAGGAGCAATCTTCTCAAAATATTTTGTAAACTTCTCTGTAATCTCTTCAGGAGTTTGATACGGAACCAAACGCATTGAAATTTTAGCCGAAGCTTTAGATGGAATCACTGTTTTTGCGCCTTCACCTGTATAACCGCCCCAAATTCCGTTGCAGTCTAATGTTGGACGAATTGAAGTTCTTTCTAAAGTAGTATATCCTTTCTCACCTTCTACATCATTCAAACCGATAGATTTTTTAAATTCTGCAGGATTATCTTTCAGTTTATTCATTTCAGCTCTTTCCTCATCAGAAACAGTTTCTACATTGTCATAAAAACCATCAATTGTGATTTGCCCCTCGTCATCAATTAACTTAGCAATCATCCTTGAAAGCACATGAATAGGGTTAGGAACCGCACCTCCGTAAAGACCTGAATGCAGATCTCTGTTTGGCCCTTCCACTTCTACTTCCACATAGCTAAGACCTCTTAAACCGGTTGTAACGGTTGGCTGCTCATTGCTGTAAATATGAGTATCTGAAATCAAAATACAGTCACAAGAAAGCTTTTCTTTGTTTTCATTTACCCAATCTCCTAAGCTTACAGAACCTACTTCTTCCTCACCTTCCAAGATAAATTTCACATTACAAGGTAGAGAATTGGTATTCATCATCGCTTCAAATGCTTTTACCTGCATAAAAAACTGCCCTTTATCGTCTGCTGAACCTCTTGCAAAGATCGCTCCTTCAGGATGAAGCTCTGTTTTCTCGATATAAGGCTCAAAAGGTGGCTTTTTCCACAGTTCTAAAGGATCAGCAGGTTGTACATCATAATGACCGTAAACCAAAACCGTTGGAAGATTTGCGTCAATCAGCTTTTCACCGAAAACAATAGGATACCCTTTTGTTGTACAAACTTCAACATTGTCAGCTCCTGCATTTTTAAGGTATTCTGCACAAACTTCCGCACATTGTAAAACGTCTTTGCTGTAAGCCGGATCGGCAGAAATAGAAGGAATTCTAAGTAAGTCAAACAATTCATCTACGAAACGCTGTTTGTTTTCGTTGATATAATTTAATGTTTCTTGCATTATAAATTAAATTTCGTTAAAATTAAAAATTTTGAATCGGCAAGGCAAACAAAAGATGCTATTTATTTAGCAATATTGTCTTTTTTGTAAAAAACGTACCGACTTGAAGCAAATAAAGCACTCCATTAAACCTTACATGTTTTAGAAAATTATGAGGTTTACATTTCACAAATTAATTTTAAACAAAAAATCCTGCAAAAAGCAGGATTCGTGTATTTTATTTTCAGAAAATTAGTGCCCAGCTTTTGCAGGCTCTACTTTCTTTGCAGCAGTAGAATCTGTTTTTGGAGCTTCAGTTCCCTTAGCATCTTTAGCTGGTTCTGCATGAGCAGTAGTCGTCGTTTCGTGAGCAGTTCCATGAGCTTCTGAGCCACCTTGGTGATCATCAGAATATCTTTCTGTACCCTCTTCCAATTTGATGATATTTTTATTACCTCCAGCCTGGATTTTTTTACAGCTTACCGCTACCGTTGCAAGAGCTAAACATATAACTATTTTTTTCATATGCAGATATTTATTTTTAAGATCTTATGAAATCACCTTATTTTGTGAGCGTTTAAGCTTTTGCGATTTCTTCTCGAATTTTTAATTGCCCAAAAGTAAGAAATATTGCATTTTTCGGCAACATTTTTAGACTGATTTTAATATTATTTTACCTTTTTTGGATTGTGTAAAAATAAGATACCGGTTTCCGCCATCTTTTAACTGGTATTTCTTCTTGATTTCCTCAGGTTTTAAAGGATAGTTTTTTGAAATAAGATTAAATTGTTCTTTCTTTTTAATTTCTTTTGAGTCAACCACTTCCATCTCTAAAACTCTTCCCGGAAAGTCTTCAATTTTAACCTCAGAAGTATATAAATGAGTATTTGGATGCAATTTTTTAAGTTTAAACTGACTTGAAATCAAATTAAAAATTCCAGCTTTCAGAATCGTATTATTTGGAATATAAATAAATCTATGGGGCTCAGAATATTCAGCAGAAGCATTCTTTTCAGAATTAATAGTAAAACTAAAACTTTTCTCCTCGCTTTCAAGATTCACACAATTACAAATAATTTCTCCGGAATAATTTTTAGAAAGAAAAACTACAATCTCTTTTACATCATTACGAACGGCAATAATTTCTATTTTAGAGATATTTTTTAAAACGGAAATCAGATATTTTAAGTCAATTAAAGGAGATAGCTTTATAATAACTTCTTCTGAAATAGACAGCAACTGATCCTGAATTTCCAGAATATTCGGGGAAAGATCTTCAAGTAAAAAAACTTTATTTTTATTCTGATCTCGTCGTGCCGGATCAAGATAAATGACATCAAAATTTTCTTTGTTTTGGCTAAGAAAATCTTCCAATTTTTGGTTAATAAATTTTGCTTTTTTCCCTAAAACACTCCAATTATGCTGTACAATTTCTAAAAGCTCAGTATTTTGTTCAACTAAAGTTATTTCGTTGAAATTTTTAGACAAATAATACGCATCGATACCAAAACCGCTTGTTAAATCGATGAATTTCTCGCCTTTTAAAATTTCAGATTTATAAAGCGCCGTTTTTTCTGAAGAAGATTGCTCGAGATTAAGTTGTGGCGGAAAAACAATACCTTCCTTCAAAAGAAAAGGAAACTTTTTCTGAGCGACCTGTTTCCCTTTAATCTGCTGAACGATTTCCTGCATCGAAACCTCAGGAAACGGGGATTTTTTCAATAACAAAGAATGCAAATCTGAATTTAGATTCTTATTAATATAGTCTTGAATTTCTTTGTTTGAATGCCACGAATGCACGAATATTTTCTCCAAATTTATCTTTTATAAAAAATATAATCTGTGAGTAAAGGATTTATTCCATTTTGTTTTAATTGGGAATTAATCTGTCCTCGATGATAAGTTGAATGATTAATTGCTTGAAAAAGCATTTCAAAAACTGTATTTTCAAATTTTTCTTCTCGTGAATTTTTATACGCAATCACTTGATTTAAATCAAATTCATTAACAATTTTTAAACTTTTCTGGAAATTAAGCTCATTAATTTCATTCAAATCTTCAAAAGAATTTATCTGCCAAACTTCGAAATTTTTCTCATTTAAAATTCTTGAATTCCAAATTTGTTGAGCATTTAAAGTATGATTAATTAAATTAATTGTCTTTTCGTCTACTTTCGAGAAATTTTCAGAAATTACTTTAATCATTTCATTATTAAAATGAAAAGTATACTCAAACAAGTCAATCATATTTTCTTTCATTATTCAAACATTTCAGCCCAACGAACAGCTTTTATTTCATTTTGATTATACAATTCCTCAATAGATTTTTTCTGATCTAATTTGGGGTATAAATTAACGCCAATCAGTTTTATTTTACCTTCTTCCACCCATTTTTGTTCTTCAACGGCATGGTCGTAGATATTTTTTTGGATGAATCCTTGCTTTAAAAGCTCAAGATAACCTCCCTTTTCTTCAATTTCAACAAAGTAAGTCCAAGATTTATCAGCAATCTGATTGGTGATATTTTCTAAATAATAACTTCCGTTTGAGGCATCTTCAAAAACATTAATAATACTTTCATAAGCCAGAACAATTTGCTGTTTGAAAGAAATTTCTTCAGAATTATCTGTACTTTTTTCAACCAAATAATTGGTACTGTATACCGCATCTGCTCCACCAATCATGGCTGAAGCCAATTCTAAGGTAGAACGAATAAGATTATTTTCACTGTCTGAAATGGCTTTATTTCTCAATGACGTTTCAGCAAAAATATACGGAATCTCATCTAAACCATATTCTTTCGTCAATTGATTAAATACCAATTTTAAAGCACGAACTTTGGCCATTTCAAAGAAATAATTTCCTCCTATGGCAATTCTAAAAATCAATTTATTGATAATTTCCGCTCCGTAAACTTCAACGAGTTCTTTTGTTTTTGCCAAAGCGATTCCCAATTGCTGGTAAATTGCTGCTCCTGCATTTTGATGAAGTGAAATATCTACACAAATGTTTCTTTTAAAATCTTTTGCTAAAAGTTCTTTCACCAACTGATCATTAATTTCAGCATTTTTCTCATCAAAAACATCGATTAGCGAAAAATATTGATCTTCATCTTGCGGACTGATATGTTCTGCTAACTCTTTATTGTTGATAAAAACAGTTTTTCCTACCAGGTTTTCTACATTTTCATTTAATAGAAATGCGAAAACATCATCTTCTAAACTTTCGTGGTAACTGGCTACCAAGTGGGTGCTTTCTTCTATTTTCGGAAGGCTTACCATTGGTTTTTCTATAGAATTATAAAAAGGTTTTATATCAATTCCCTCTAAATTTTCTTTTTTCAGAATGGTGTAGATATCTTCCGTTTTAAGTTGTTTTTTAACAAGATTTTCCCAGTTTGAGAAGGTTTCGGTATTTGACATAAATGATGGTAATAGGTAATGAGTAATGGGCAATCTAGATTTGCGTACTTATTTTAAATTGACAGCGAAGCTGATTGACTATTTGCAAAATTTACTTTAAAATTATTTTTTAGCAATATTTGCACTATCTACAACGAGGATGAAAATTTCCTCGTTAGGTTTTTTCATAAAGTAATTTTCTCTGGCGTATTTTTCTTTTTCAGATTTATTATTCATCAGTTTTTTGTAGAATTTATCATTCTTTTCGTATTCTGATTTGTAATAATCGAGCTGTTCTTCGTATTTATTAATTTCGCCATTAAGCTCATGGATAACAAGAAAAGAAGTTTGATCAAAGAAAATCATCCACACCAAAAACAAGAAAATTGTCAGAATATATTTGTTTAAAACATAACTCTGAAAAAATTTAAACGTTTCCGATTTTGGTTTGATCTCTTTAATAAGCTCTTTCTCTTCCATTTTAGTGTTTTCTTAATGAATTTTTAATAACTGTTGTTAAAAAATCAATCGCGACAGAATTCTGTCTCATATTGGGAATAATTAAATCGGCTTCGTTTTTTGAAGGTTCGATAAATTCCTGATGCATAGGCTTCAAGGTAGTCTGATAACGGTGTAAAACCTCATTCAGATCTCTTCCTCTCTCTTGTGTATCTCTTTTAATTCTCCTAATGAGTCTCTCGTCTGAATCTGCATGTACGAATACTTTTAAGTCAAATTCTTTCAATAATTCTTTATTGGTTAAAACCAGAATTCCCTCAACGACCAAAACATTTTTTGGTTCTACGGTAATATGATCTCCGGTTCTTCCGTGCGTTACAAAACTATAAATAGGCTGCTCTATGGCTTCATTATTTTTCAACGCTTTTACATGCTGAAGCAGTAAAGCAAAATCAATAGATTTTGGGTGATCATAGTTTAAAGCTTCTCTTTCTGTAAGCGTAAGATTGTGATTATCATTATAATAATTATCTTGAGAAAGAATATTCATTCCCTCAATATCAAGCTGTTGAATAATTTTATCAACAACGGTAGTTTTGCCCGATCCTGTACCTCCGGCAATTCCTATTACAAGCATTCTATTTATTTCTTTAGAGTTTTTACAAAGATAGTATTTTAGATGAAATGAGATGTTAGAAATTAGAATTTAGAGCTTAGTTTAGATTCAAAAAAAACTCCGACTATTGCCGGAGTTTTATATTATACGATTTCGCTTGTTAGGCTTCTTGCTATTAATTTTTCGTGCATCGGTTTCAAAAGATCCATTGAACCTGTTTTTACCGTGCATTTGCCTTTAAAATGAACCAACATCGTGCATTGCTCTGCCTGTATTGGGTCGTGCTTACAAATTTGAATTAATGCTTCAATTACATCGTCAAAAGTATGAATATCGTCATTATGCAGAATCAGTTTATACACTTCATCTGTATCATCCAAAACCAATACGTCTTCTTCGTACTTTCGTTTCGGATTTTCATAATCTTTTATGCTGTTATAAAAAATCATTATTTTATATTTAAACGTCTAATTTATCTAATATATCATCTACCATATTGGGCTCAATATACTTTAACTCAACCATTTCAACGCTTTTATTATTCATTTTCAAAATCTTAAAATGATAATTTTCAAGGTCAAACTCCTGGTTTTCTTCCGGAATATCTTCTAAAGCATGCAGAATAAATCCGGCTAAAGTATTGTACTCGCTTTCTTCAGGAAGAGTCAATTTTTTAGGCAAAGATTCGTTAATTTCTTCCAATGGCTGCGTTGCTTTTACCCAATAGGTGTTTTCAGCAATCTTATCAACCAGTTTTTCTTCATCATCTTCTTCATCCTGAATTTCTCCTACCAATTCTTCCAAAATATCTTCAAGCGTGATAATTCCTTCAGTTCCACCAAATTCGTCAATTACAATTGCTAAATGCTGTTTTTTCTGTTGGAAAATCTTCAATAAGTCTGAAATTTTCTTACTTCCTACCACAAAGAAAGATTCACGCATCAATTCTCTTAAATCATCATGACTAAGCTGTCCTTTTCTTTTAACAAATTCTCTGATAATTTCTTTGGTATAAAAAACACCGATAATGTTGTCTATCGAATTTTCATAGACCGGAATTCTGGAATATCCACTATCCATAATTTTATCGATAATTTCATTCAAATCATCAGAAAAATCAATAGAAGTAATATTTTGTCTCGGAACCATGATTTGTTTTGCAGAATGGTCTGTAAAATCAAATGCATTTTTGATGATTTCGTAATTTTCTTCTTCAATTTCTCCGCTGTCGGCTGATTGTTTTACCAAAAGCTGAAGCTCTTCAGTCGAGTGAATTTCGTTTTCTGAGGCGGGATGCACTTTCATTAAACGTAAAAAGAAGTTCGACATCTTATTCATCGTCCAAATGAATGGTTTGAAAACGGTGTAGAAAATACGCAACGGCATTGCAATAAACATGGTTGTTGCTTCTGATTTTCTAATCGCTAAAGATTTAGGAATCAATTCTCCGAAGACAATATGCATTACAGTAATTAAAAGGAAACTAGAAACCAATGCGATACTTGTTATCGTAGCATCTGCAATCTGAAAATTGAAATAGTGAAAAATATTTTCAAAAATATGATGAAGTGCACTTTCACCCACAAAACCTAATGCAAGTGAAGCTAATGTTATACCTAACTGAGTTGCAGAGAGATACTCGTCTAAATGTTTAATAATATGCTCAGCTTGTTTTGCCATAGAGTTTCCTTCGGCAGCTTTAAGCTGAATTTGAGAGTAACGAACTTTAACGATAGAGAATTCTGCGGCTACAAAAAAACCATTGAGTAATACTAAGAATAGCGCTAATAAAAGCTTGACGACGTCTGAGTCCATTTAAAAAAAAATATATTTTATAATGCAAAGATATACAAAATAAAACTAACAAAAAAAGCACCGAAGATATCGATGCTTTCATATTTTTTGAATATTTTATTACGAGTTTTTCAAAGCTTCTGCTCCTGAAACGATTTCTAAGATTTCGTTTGTAATAGCAGCTTGTCTTGCTTTGTTGTAGAAAATCTTTAGATCATTTCTAAGAGATTCTGCATTGTCTGTTGCTTTATGCATTGCTGTCATTCTCGCACCATGTTCTGAAGCTACAGAATCTAAAACTGCTTTGAAAACCTGAGTTTTAATAGATTTCGGAATTAAATTATCTAAAATTTCGTTTCTATTAGGTTCAAAGATGTAATCAGTTTCAGTTTGATTCTCTTCTTTCTCGGTTTCAACCATTGAAATTGGAAGAACTTGCTCTGTAATCACTTCCTGAGTTGCAGCGTTGATAAATTTATTATACACAACATATACTTCATCAAATTTACCTTCTACAAAACTAGCCATTACACTTTCTGTAATATTTGCTACTTTATCGAAAGTAAGATTATCAAAAATTGCACTTTCATTTGAAAACACCGCACGGTTTTTTCTTACAGCATCATAAACTTTTTTACCAATGGTAAGAATTTCAATTTCGTACTGAGCATTGTTCTGAAACTGGTGATTTAATTCTTTTACAACAGAAGAGTTGAAAGCACCTGCCAAACCTCTGTTTGAAGTTACAGCAATAAACAATACTTTTTTTACTTCTCTTTTCTGAGCGTAAATAGAAACCTGATCAGGATCTGAACTAGAATTTACATTCTGAATGATTTCCTGAAGTTTTTCAGAATAAGGTCTCAACATTACGATGGCATCTTGTGCTTTTTTAAGTTTCGCAGCGGAAACCATTTTCATAGCACGTGTAATTTGCATCGTAGATGAAATTGAAGTAATTCTTCCTCGTATTTCTTTTAAGTTTGCCATTTTTTAATTTGAAAATTTGAAAATTTGAGAAAAATTAGATAATTTGAATAAAAAATTCTCAAATTATCTAATTTTCAAATTATCTAAATTAATTATATTTTGAAGCTAAATCTGTAGCAACTTGCTTAAGAACACCTGTAATATCGTTATCGAATTTTCCAGATTTAAGAGCTGCCATTGTTTCAGGGTGCTTAGATCTTAGGAACTCGATATATTCGTGTTGGAATTCTTTTACTTTTTTGATAGGAACGTTTCTCATTAAGTTCTCTGTACCTGCATAGATCATAGCAACTTGGCTATCAACAGGAAGTGGAGAGTTAACTGGCTGCTTCAACAACTCAACGTTTCTTTCTCCTTTAGAGATAACTGCTAAAGTAGAAGCATCAAGGTCTGAACCGAATTTAGCAAACGCCTCCAATTCTTTATATTGAGCCTGGTCTAATTTAAGAGTTCCAGAAACTTTTTTCATTGATTTAATCTGAGCATTACCTCCAACACGAGATACAGAAATACCTACATTGATTGCTGGACGAACTCCTGAGTTGAATAAATCAGACTCCAAGAAAATCTGTCCGTCAGTAATAGAGATTACGTTTGTTGGAATATACGCAGAAACGTCACCCGCCTGAGTTTCGATAATAGGAAGTGCCGTTAATGAACCACCCCCTTTTACGATTGGTCTTAGAGACTCAGGTAAATCATTCATTTGGCTTGCAATATTGTCATCAGCGATTACTTTTGCAGCTCTTTCTAATAATCTTGAGTGAAGATAGAAAACGTCTCCAGGATAAGCCTCACGTCCCGGTGGTCTTCTCAATAGTAGAGAAAGCTCACGGTAAGCAACTGCTTGTTTAGATAAATCATCATAAACGATCAAAGCTGGTCTACCAGAGTCTCTGAAGAACTCACCGATAGATGCCCCTGCCATTGCAGAATAAACCTGCATAGGAACTGGATCTGAAGCATTAGCTGCAACAATTACTGTATATGCTAAAGCCCCTTTGTCTGATAATGTTTTTACAATCTGAGCTACTGTAGAAGCTTTTTGTCCGATTGCAACATATATACAATATACTGGCTGACCAGCATCAAAAAATTCTTTTTGGTTGATGATTGTATCAATAGCAACAGTAGTTTTACCTGTCTGTCTGTCACCAATAATCAATTCTCTCTGACCTCTTCCTACAGGGATCATAGAGTCGATTGCAACGATACCTGTTTGTAAAGGCTCAGTTACCGGTTGTCTGTAGATAACTCCGGGAGCTTTTCTTTCTAATGGCATTTCGTATAAATCTCCTGTAATAGGACCTTTACCATCGATAGGGTTACCTAGAGTATCAACTACTCTACCTAACATCCCTTCTCCTACTTTAATAGAAGAAATTCTGTTTGTTCTTTTTACGGTATCTCCTTCTCTTACCAATTTACTTTCCCCTAGTAAAGCAACACCTACGTTGTCTTCTTCAAGGTTTAGTACGATACCTTCTACATCGCTAGCAAATTTTACCAACTCACCGTATTGTACATTTTCTAACCCGTAAACACGAGCAATACCATCACCGATGGTAAGAACTGTACCTACTTCCTCAACATTAGATTGAGTATCGAAGTTGGCCAATTGCTGTTTTAAGATCGCAGATACTTCTGCTGGATTTATTTCTGCCATTGTATGGTTGTTTTTTTCTTAATTTAACTGAAAGTCTTTTTTAATCTTATTCAATTTTGATTTCACAGAAGCGTCAACTTGTTGATCTCCTACTCTTAAAATGTAACCTCCTAAGATTTCAGGTTTTACATTTACTTCAACATCTGCATTACTTTGTGCATTTACTAAAGAGGTAGACTTCAAAATTTGATCGATATTTTCTTGAGAAAGTGGTGTTGCGGTAGTAATCGTAACTCTTTGAATCCCGTTAATATCTTCAACTTCATTGATATACTGCTGTGCAATATTTTTAATTTGGTTTTCTCTTCCGTTTTTGATGATCAGTTTAATCAAATTCTGAGCTACAGGTGAAAAGTTTTTAAAAATTTCGTTTGCAATCTCAGTTTTCTTATGAGCATCAATATAAGGTGTAAGGAAAAATTTGTTCAAATCTTTAGATTCAGACATCAGCTTCACTACATCTTTCATTTCAGAAAAAACCGCTTCAGTTTGCCCAGATTCGTTGGTGAATTCTAGTAAACCTTGTGCGTATCTTTTAGCTACTTTAGATGTAAGCATTCTTAGTTAAGATTTGATTTGTTTAAATAATTCTGAACCAATTCGTTTTGAGCTTCGCTGTTTTCAAGCTTTTGCTTCAAGATAGATTCTGCGATATTTACAGACAAAATACCGATTTGAGATTTAATATCTGCCATTGCAGCATTTTTCTCTTCGTTGATTGTTTGTCTTGCAGCTTCGATTAATTTATCTCCTTCAGACTTAGCTGCATCTTTAGCTTCAGCTACAATTCTGTCTTTGATTTCTCTAGCTTCTTTTAACATAGCATCTCTTTCGATTTTAGCCTCACGCATAATTCTTTCGTTATCCGCTTTAAGAGTTTCCATCTCTTTTTTAGCCAATTTAGCCTGGTTAAGAGCATCCTGAATATTGTCTTCTCTTTCTTTCACAGCACTAAGGATAGGCTTCCAAGCAAAAGCTTTAAGAAGAACTACCAATAATAAAAATACTACTGCTGTCCAGAATATGTTACCAATTGAAGGAGTTAATAATTCCATTTTATATCAATTATTTTTTTAATTTGTTTTAACTTTTTTAAAAGAATTCTACAAACCAACCGTTTGTAGAATTCTATTTGTTTACTATTCTTATTTACCTAGTAATGCTACTACGATACCGAATAGACCAGCACCTTCGATAAGAGCTGCTGCGATAATCATTGCAGTTTGGATTTTTCCTGATTGCTCTGGTTGTCTTGCAATACCTTCCATTGCGCTACCACCAATTTTACCAATTCCTAATCCAACTCCGATTACTGCTAAACCAGCTCCGATTGCTGCGATACTACCTGTCATAATATTATATTTAAAAAGTTATTTTTTCTTAATTCTAAATTTCAATTAATGATCGTGGTGAGGTTCTTCTACCGCCGACCCGATAAATAATGCTGTCAACATTGTAAAGATATAAGCCTGTAAAGCTGCTACCAATACTTCCAATACATAAATGAATAATGCTAAACCGATAGATACCGGTGTAATCAAGTAAGTTTTCATGATGAAAATCAAAGAAATCAAACTCATGATAATGATGTGTCCTGCTGTCATGTTGGCAAAAAGACGAATCATCAATGCAAAAGGTTTTGTAATAATTCCTAATAATTCTACAGGAATAAGGATGATGTAGATTAAAATCTTACCACCAAATGGCATATTCTTTCCTAAAGGATCCAACATGTGCATCCAGTATGTTTTTCTACCGCTTAAGTTTACAATTAGCAAAGTAAATACTGCTAAAACCATTGTAAATGCAATGTTACCTGTTGTATTTGCAGCTCCTGGAAGTAATCCTAAGATATTAAGAAGCCAGATGAATAAAAATAGAGTTACCAAATAAGGTACATATTTTCTATATCTTACAGATCCGATGTTTTGCAAAGCAATATCATCTCTTACAAAAACTACAAGAGGCTCGATGAATTTTGCAATTCCTGAAGGAACCTGAGATTTTTTATAACTTGCAGCTGAAGCTATACCAATAATTAATAAAATAATTGCAGCTAATAACATCTGAGCAACTACTTTAGTGATTGAGAAATCTAAAGGCTCATTGTTTGTAGGATGACCGTCGTGCATGTTTAAATCACCTGCAGCATTGGTAGAATAAATTTTGTTGTGGTGTACTTTGTAGAAGTTACCATCTACTTCAGCAACTTTCTCTTCTTCGTGACCGAATTTTTCAGAGCTGAATACTTTCAAACCATTATCCCAAAGAATTACAGGTAAAGAAATTCCTACAGAATTGTGACCTTCACCCCAAAGATGCCAATTGTGTGCATCCGCAATATGGTGCATAATAAATGGAACCGGATTGTATACTTCATCCTTTGCAGCTTCCGCAGTACCTTCATGTGTTTCTGCAAAACTAAAGCAGAAGACAAAAAGATAGAGGGCGATTAACAGTTTTTTAAAACTCATGACTAGACTTTTATTTCCTAAATTTTTTGCAAAAATATAAATTTTTATTCGATTTTTAGTGATTCTTCAATTTTATATTACATGATATTAGTCTTGTTTTTTAACTAACTTTAAAACAAAAACCACTTCTATCGTCAAATAAATCCAATACAAAATAAAGTATGGGATAATATTTAGCTTAAATTCTTCCTGAAACACAGCAATATACCCCATTGCAAAGAATTTAAAAACCACAAACCCCAGAAAAATAAATCCTATGATATTTTTTTTCTCTAAGATAAAAACCACAAACATCGTTAACAAACTAATGAGTGTAATAAAAAATATCAGAATGTGAATTTTATAATTGAGCACAATCACATTGTTTTCTGCCAACTGCCATTGCAAAACAAAAAGCAATGCAGACATTAGCAAAAACAATCCTAATCCTTTTAAAACTACTAAAAAATTTTTCATTGGTTGCAAAACTACCAAAATTTATGATATATCCCAATCTAAATCTCCGATGGAAAAAATGACATTTACCCCATAATTGAAAAATAGATTTCATCAATCTGTTTTAGAAACCAAACGATTTATAAACTATAAATTCATCGTTTTAATTAAGGATTAGAAATTAATGTATTGACCTATCCCTTTTACTAATAAAGGCTTCGACAGGCTCAGGCTGACAATGTATAAGTTTTCTAGTTAGCATAAGAGATGTCACCCTGAGCTTGCCGAAGGGTTTCTGTTAGAAAACCGCTTACTAAATGGCTGTTATTCAATATTAATTAAAAGGGTAAGTGAATCAATTTATATTTTCTAGAATCTGTATTTGCCACTAATGCACGAATATTTTTCATTTTCACATAATAGCATTTGTGTATTGGTAGCTTATAATTTTTTAGAATCCAGATGCGAAATCTTTTAAAAAAAATCGTTTTAATGATTCTTAAAAACCAATAAAATGACTTGTATTACTTAAATAAAAATTCAAATTCTTTTAAATATTAATCACACTGAGGTTTTTAGATATAAAATTGTTATTTTTGCAATCCATTAATATAGAAACAGTATGTTTAATAGTTTACAGGATAAATTAGACAAAGCCCTTCATAATATTTCCGGACGTGGAAAGATTACAGAAATCAACGTTGCGGAAACCGTAAAAGAAATTCGTAGAGCACTGGTAGATGCCGATGTTAACTATAAAGTTGCTAAAGATCTTACCAAAAGAGTTCAGGATAAAGCTTTAGGTGAAAACGTTTTGACATCGCTTACTCCGGGACAGCTGATGACGAAAATTGTTCACGACGAGTTGGTAGATTTGATGGGAGGTTCTCAGGAAGGCATTAACCTTTCAGGAAAACCGTCTGTAATTCTTATTGCTGGTCTTCAGGGTTCTGGTAAAACTACTTTTTCTGGAAAACTGGCTAACTATTTAAAAACGAAAAGAACTAAAAAGCCTTTGTTGGTTGCCTGTGACGTTTACCGTCCTGCAGCAGTTGACCAGTTGAAAGTTCTTGGTGGACAGATAGGAGTTCCTGTTTACAGTGAAGAAGGTTCTGTAGATCCTGCAAGCATCGCTCAAAATGCTATTAATTTTGCTAAATCTAACGGTCATGATGTTGTTATCGTGGATACCGCTGGTCGTTTGGCAGTTGATGAGCAGATGATGAACGAGATTAAAACGGTTCATTCTCTTATTAAACCTAACGAAACGTTATTCGTTGTAGACTCAATGACAGGTCAGGATGCTGTAAATACAGCAAAAGCCTTCAACGATACTTTGAATTTTGACGGAGTTGTTTTAACGAAATTAGACGGTGATACTCGTGGTGGAGCTGCTCTTACCATTCGTTCTGTTGTTGAAAAGCCAATCAAATTTATCTCTACAGGTGAGAAAATGGAAGCTTTAGATCTTTTCTACCCAGAAAGAATGGCCGACAGAATCTTAGGAATGGGAGATGTTGTTTCGTTAGTAGAAAGAGCTCAGGAGCAGTTTGATGAAGAAGAAGCCAAAAAACTTCACAAAAAAATCGCTAAAAACGAATTTGGTTTTGACGATTTCCTAAAGCAAATCAATCAGATCAAAAAAATGGGTAATATGAAAGACTTGATGGGAATGATTCCGGGAGTTGGAAAAGCCATTAAAGATGTTGAGATCAGTGATGATGCATTCAAACATATTGAAGCGATTATTCATTCTATGACTCCAGATGAAAGAAGAAGACCTTCAATCATCAATACTCAGAGAAAAAACAGAATTGCTAAAGGTGCCGGAAGAAAAATTGAAGATGTAAACGCTTTGATGAAGCAATTTGACCAAATGGGGAAAATGATGAAGATGATGCAAGGCCCTCAAGGAAAGCAGATGATGCAGATGATGAGCAAAATGCCAAATATGCCGGGAATGGGCGGAATGTTTGGAAAATAGAGAAATTAATAGCTATTTGCTTTTAGCTAATGGCATTGAAACATACAAAACTCTCAGATTTTTCTGAGAGTTTTTTTGCACACAATCTTATAAAAAAATCCGACTCAAATTTTTTTGAATCGGATTATATTAAATCAAAATAATCAATGATTATTTATCAGATTTCTGAGATTTAGATTTGATGAAATAAGAGAAACCTACATTTACACCAAAATTATTTCTTGTCGTTTTAACTTCTGTATTAAAGTAAGTATTCTTACTATAAAACTGGTCAAAACCAACGCCTAAATTAACTCCTAAAGACTGCGTAGCCATATAAGTTACTCCAGCTTTAGCTTTCCAAGTTAATCCGTCAGCTGTATAGTTGTCAGAAATTCCAGACAATGTTTCTTTTGTTTTGTTTGTCGCATAACCAACACCCACTCCTACAAAAGGAAAAAATTTGCTACCTGTATTGAAGTAATAAGTTGCTGTTGGCATTACAGAAAATCTGGTATCCGTTGTCTTATCGCCATCATATTTTTTTGTTTCGCTGTCTAATCCAAGATCAATTCCTACAGCTAATCCATCCATTACAAAATATCCAACAGATGGTGTGATAGAAAATTTAGAAATTTTAGGCCCGTCTTCAGATTCACCGTTAGCTTTTACTGTAGAACTTGCAGAGTTGAAACCTAAACCTGTATTTCCGCTGATTACCCAGTCTCCTTTAGTCATTTGTGCGTTTGATAATCCACAAAGAGCGATTGCTCCAACTAATAATAATTTTTTCATAGTTTATTGATATTTGAATCGGCGAAAATACAAAAAAAGTTCTAAGAAAAGTCAGGTATTTTTACTATTTTTCATCAAAAAAAATACTTTGTAAAAACAAAGTAATACCCCATCCATACTGAGAACACATTCACTTCGAAGCTATAAATATTTAATAAAAAACCAATTTCGTTTAACTTAAAAATACATCCAAATTCGTCAAAAAAATGACTCAAATAAAATAGTTTAATTCATTTTAATTTGAAATATTTTATTTTAAAACATAAAAAATCCTGAGAAATAATCTCAGGATTTATATTAATTTATGTTTACTAATTACTTAGCAAATACATATTTAACACCGATTGTAACTGAAGATAAGTTTAAACCGAAGTTATAGTTGTTTGTAGCATCACCCTCTTTTGGTTTGTAGTTATTATAACCAAACTCACCGATTGTAGCTTCAATAGTCCAGTTTTTGTTTAAGAAATAATCTAAACCTGGTTTTACAGTAACTCCAACAGAAGTATATTTAGCTTCAGTAGAAGTCGTTGTAGTAGTTACAGTAGAACCTGTAGTAGTTACATTAGAACCTTCAACTTCAGTTTTTCCAAACTGCATTGGTACTGACAATTGTCCAAAGAAATATAATTTTTCTCCTAGAGTCCAGTATTTTCTTACGAAAGGCTCAACAACAAATGCTGGTGTTTTTACTTTATCAGTGTCTACGATTGTAGTTGCACCAAATACGTTAGTATCGATATCAGTAGTTGTATTAGTTTTGTAACCTACACCTACACCCACTGCTAAGTTTGGAGCAACAAAATATCCTACTGTAGGAAGAACGTTGAAGTTTTCTACTTTAGAATCTCCGTTGTTAGTTTCTTCTTGAGAATAACCAACAGATCCAGATAAATATACAGTTCCTTTAGCAATCTGTGCGTTTGATAAACCGAAAAGTGCAACAGCACTTGCAATTAATAATTTTTTCATTTTGAATAATTTTATACTTTCTTGACTGCAAATTTATACTGACCTCAGGAAATATTAAAATTTGTTAATGTGATTAATATCACGCATGAATATTAGGTTTTATCAGGTAGAAATCACAACTAAGAGATAGAAATGTTTTTATTTTCAAAAATTAACATAAAAAAACTCTGATTTTTCAATCAGAGTTCAATATCATTGTTTAAGAATTTATTTCAAAAAGAAATTTACCCCCAAATTGATGGCACCAAAGTTTGAATCAATTCTACGGTCTCTGTCTCTATCCCAATCTCCTCTTTCGCTTCCAATATTCTGGTATCCTAAATATATTTCAGCTTTAGGCAACTGAAAACCTACTTTTGGATACACGTATAAACCACTATCAATTCCATCTTTAGTAGAGATTGCACCACCCAAATCAAGGCCCACAAAAAGAGGAAGACCATTAAATCTGTATTTTCCTGATGCAGCCAAAGGAATAAATCCGAAATCTTCCCAACGGTCTTTACCGAAAAAATGTGAATATCCTGTAGCTATACCTACGTCTAAACCTTTTGTGATATTCCACATATATGAAGCATCAACGCCTAAAGTAACTGAAGCAAAATCTGCCGCATCACCTACTGGCGCACCAATGTGAGCTCCCAGTTTAAACCCTTCTTGAGCTTGTAAAGCTCCACCAAACAATGCAAATGCACTTAGCAATAGTAATTTTTTCATTTTAAAAATTTAAATGTTTGTTATTAACTCAATGCTTCTTTATAGCAAACACAATGCCGCAGGAGTATATTACAATAAAAATGCAGAGCAAAACTGCCCTGCATAATATTATATTTGAAAAATAATTTCTTAGTTTCCTCCAAATTTGAAGCCTACACCAATTTGCGCAAAGCTGTTGGTTACTTTTCCTCCACTTCCGTCATTAGAAAGATTAGATACTCCTAAGCTGTATCTTGCATCAAAGAAGAGTCCGTTTTCCAACATATATTCAACTCCTACAAATGGAGCAATATTTAATTTTTTGATATCTTTTTTAATATCTATTTCGCCTGAATTATTTTCTTCGTCTACTACGCCCACGTTAATAAAATCAGAACCAATTACCGTTTTTTGCTTCGCTGTAAGAATCACTCCAAAGTTTGCACCCGCAGCAACCGAAATATTTTCTGTAAAGAAATACTTCGCAGAAACCGGCACCAAAATAGTCCCCAACTCGACCTTAGTTTGCTCACCAACAAAAACAACTCCTGCATTTATCCCATCAATTTTTTCTTTTGCTCCCAGCGGAGAATATAAAACTTCTGCCTGAAGACCAAAGTTATCATTGATTTTGTATTCTGCCATACCCCCAACGTAGAAAGTGTATTTAGGGCTCATTTTTCTAGCACCAAGATCATCTTGTTTATCATCAATCTTCATTGTTGACATTGCGAAACCAGCTTTTGGTCCAAATCGAAACTCCTGAGCATTTACACCAACTCCCATTAAAACTACAGAAGCAACAAGTAATAATTTTTTCATAATTTACAGTCTTTTTTTAACAAATTTTAAGATTCCAAATATATCACTTTTACTGGAATCGCAAAATACTTTTAAATATTTTTGAAAAAATTATACGAATACATTACTCTTTAGCTCTCTTATCTTCTTCGTTATACGCTAAAATAATTTTTTTAACTACAGGATGGCGCACTACATCTTCTTCCGTTAAATACACAAAGCCAATTTCTTTTACGTCTTTTAAAATTCGCATTGCTTCTTTCAGCCCAGAATGCTGCTTTGGAGGTAAATCAATCTGAGTAGGATCTCCTGTAATGATAAATTTAGCATTCATCCCCATTCTTGTAAGAAACATTTTCATTTGAGCGTGGGTTGTATTCTGCGCTTCATCCAAAATTACAAAGGCATCATCTAATGTACGACCTCTCATAAATGCCAACGGTGCCACTTCAATCACTTTTTTCTCCATATATCCTTCCAATTTTTCATGTGGAATCATATCGCGGAGAGCGTCATACAATGGCTGCAAATAAGGGTCAAGCTTTTCTTTAAGGTCTCCGGGTAAGAAACCAAGACTTTCTCCGGCTTCTACCGCAGGTCTTGTCAAAACAATTCTTTTAACCTCTTTATCTCTTAAAGCTCTTACCGCCAAAGCAACACTAGTATATGTTTTTCCGGTTCCTGCAGGGCCAATTGCAAAAACCATATCTTTCTTATCCGTTTCTTTAACAAGCTTTTTAAGGTTGGTGGTTTTAGCCTTAATAACTTTTCCATTAACCCCTTTTACAATGATATCCTGGTCGAAAACAAGTTGCTTCTCGTGCTCATCTTTTATATTGAGGATATTTTCTACGTCTTTCAGCCCTATAGCATTGTTTTTAGAAATAAAAGCGACAATATCGTCAAGCTTTTGCTTAAATATATCTAAAGCCTCCTTATTTCCGATCGCAAAGATAAAATGGTCTCTACCAGTAATTTTAATGGTTGGAAAGCTTGATTTTATTAAATTGAAATATTGGTTATTAACTCCATAGAAGTTTTTTGAATCAATATCATCTAAATCATACGTTAATTCAAACATGCAAATATTTTTATATTAGAATTTAAATTTAGAAGTTTTTTTTTAATTTTAAATTAAATTCTTATCCACAATAGCCGTTTCTTTCTTTTTATTTTAGATAAATTTGCAATACTATCCCTTTTATTCATGTCAATTATTACCCTCACTTCAGATTTCGGACGCTTAGATTACAGAGTTTCAGCTATGAAAGGAAAAATCTTGTCGCTTAACCCTGACGTAAACAGCGTTGATATCACTCATGATATCCAGGCGTATAATTTGATTCAAGCGTCTTATATTGTAAGAAATGCCTACAAATATTTCCCAACCGGAACAATTCACATTATTTCTGTTGACAGTTTTTTTCATAAATCAAGAAAAAATATTTTATATAAATCAGATGGCCATTATTTTTTGGCAGCCGATAACGGGCTTTTAAGTCTTATTTTTTTCGACATTAAACCTGAAGCCGTTTACGAAATCACACTTAACAACCGATTTGATGACATCGTAAGCTTCACTTCGACCGATGTTTTTGTTCCTGTTGCTGTACATTTAGCCAATGGCGGACTCCCCGAAGTAATCGGTAGAAAAATAGAATCTACCAAGCAGCTTTTGTTCCCGAAACCGGTTTATAATGAGTCTGAAAAAATGATTATTGGTGATGTTATGTACATTGATAATTTCGGAAATATAATCTCAAATATTAACAAAGATTTTTTTGAAACCTTAGCCAAAGGTTTTGAAAGTTTTACCATCAAATTCAGGAACTTAAGTCTTTCAAAAATATATTCCAGCCATACAGAATTGGTCGTAGATTGGGAAAGAGAAACCGAATATCATGGGCAATCTGCAGCTATTTTTAATGACTGTGACCAACTTGAATTAACCATCTACAAAGGCAGTAAAAAAAATGGGGCAAAAACGCTTTTTGGGCTTAATGTGGGAGAAAATATTTACATAGAATTTTTCTAAGATTATCTATTTCATAAAAAAACCGATTTTTTTTATATATTTGTCAAAATCTAAAATTTAAAAATGGCAGAATACAAATTATTGCTTCCTTCTATGGGTGAAGGCGTGATGGAAGCTACAGTTATCACTTGGTTATTCAATGAAGGCGACCAGGTAAAAGAAGATGATTCGGTAGTAGAAATTGCAACAGATAAAGTAGATTCAGACGTTCCGACACCAGTTTCAGGGAGAATTGTAAAAATCCTTAAACAAAAAGACGAAGTTGCAAAAGTAGGTGAAGCCATCGCTATTTTAGAAATCGAAGGAGAAGGCGGAAACACAGCTTCTGAGGAAGTAAAAACTGAAACTCAAGCTCCGGATGCAGCAACAATTAAGACAATTGAAGAGCCTTTAGCGGCAACAGCTACCTCTCATGTAGAGTTTTCGGGAGATCTTTACTTGTCTCCTCTTGTAAAATCTATCGCTCAGCAAGAAAATATTTCTGAATCTGAACTACAAACGATCAAAGGAAGTGGTCTAGAAGGAAGAATTACCAAAGAAGATATTTTAGCACATGTTGCTAACAGAGGAAACCAGCCAGCTCCACAAGCTGCGCCAGTTCAGGCAGCTTCTACTCCAGCAGTAAAAGCAGTATCAACTCCGGCTGCTACCATCAGTACAGCTGCAGGTGACGAAATCATTCCTATGGACAGAATGAGAAAAATCATCGCTGAAAACATGGTGAAAGCAAAACATATCGCTCCACACGTTACCTCTTTCATCGAAACCGACGTAACCAACGTTGTAAAATGGAGAGCTAAAAACAAAGATATGTTCGAAAAACGTGAAGGTGAAAAACTGACTTTCATGCCTATTTTTGTAAAAGCAATTGTAAAAGCGATTCAGGATTTCCCAATGATCAATGTTTCTATCAATGGTGAAAACATTATCAAGAAGAAAAATATCAATATCGGTATGGCAACAGCTTTACCAGACGGAAACCTTATCGTTCCTGTGATTAAAAACGCTGATCAGTTATCACTTTCAGGCTTAGCAAAAGCGATTAACGACTTAGCATACAGAGCAAGAAACAAAAAATTAAGACCAGAAGATACTCAAGGGGCTACTTACACTATTTCTAACGTAGGAAGCTTTGGAAACTTAATGGGAACTCCTATTATTCCTCAGCCTCAGGTTGCAATTATGGCAATTGGAGCGATCGTTAAAAAACCAGCAGTTCTTGAAACTAAAGATGGTGATGTAATCGCTATTCGTCAGTTGATGTTCATGTCTCACTCTTACGATCACAGAGTGGTAGACGGTTCTTTAGGTGGAATGATGTTGAAGCACGTTCACGATTACCTACAAAACTGGGATCTTAACACTGAAATATAAGTAATGAATAATTGGTAATAAGTAATTTTTGCCAATTTGAAAATATAAAAACCTTCGATTTTTTTCGAAGGTTTTTTTTCATGTCTTTTCATTAATTATTTTACCTTTTTAATGTTTCAAATTAAATTTTAGTAAAGCCTCCAATACCAAGAGCTTGTTTAAATTTTATTAATTTAAATTCTGTACGATTAAGTTGTGATTTTTTTCAATCATTTTTTATATAATTCTCGCAGATTACCTAGATTAAGCAGATTAAAAACAGAGAAATTAATCTGCTTAATCAGCAAAATCTGCGAGATAAATTATTTAAATTTAAACAAGCTCTAATATTATTAATTCCAAAATTTAACAATCAGAATTAGATATAAAATTTTCATATCCTTAAAAATTAGTTTAGATTTGAAATATGCGTAGAATATTGGTCTACATCCGAAAAGGTCTTAAAAAATCTTTCGACAACATCCGAAACGAACAACTGAAACATAATTTGCTTCAGGCGATTCCTTTTTGGATAGGCTCGATTATTACAGGCTTTTTTGCAGTGATGTATGCTAAAATATTTTCATGGGGTGAAGGTTTGCTTCATTATATTTTAAATTGGCACGATTGGATGATTTTCTTTATTGCTCCCGTTGGTTTTGTTTTGTCGTGGTGGTTGGTAAAAGAATTTGCTCCCAACGCTAAAGGAAGCGGTATTCCTCAAGTAATGGCAGCTGTAGAATTAGCCAATCCTAAAGAGCATAAAAAAATCAGAAGTCTTTTAAGCATAAAAATTATTGTATTTAAAATCCTTTCTTCCGTTGTTTTGGTAATCGGAGGTGGCGCTGTAGGTAGAGAAGGACCCACGATTCAGATTGCAGGGTCTATTTTTAGAAAAGTAAATGAATATCTTCCGGAATGGTGGCCAAAAATATCAAAAAAAAACATGATTATGACGGGAGCTGCTGCTGGATTAGCTGCTGCCTTCAACACTCCTCTTGGCGGAATTGTATTTGCGGTGGAAGAACTCTCAAAAACACACATCAATTACTTTAAAACAGCATTGTTTACCGCAGTCATTATTGCTGGATTAACGGCACAGACTTTAGCCGGTTCTTATTTGTATTTAGCGTATCCTAAAACCAACGATGTTTCATTAATGGTGATGTTTCCTATTGTTTTAGTTGCCGGAATTGCCGGAATTTTAGCCAGTCAACTTTCAGTGATTATGCTTAAAATAAGTAGCTGGAAAAAAAGAAAATTAAAAACAAATAGAGACCACATCATATTTTTAGTAGGTTGTGCCTTACTAATAGCCTGTATCTCGTTTTTTATAAGCCGTGAAATTTTAGGTTCAGGAAAAGAAATTATAGAGCGCGTACTTTTCACTCAGGATAAACATGAAGATTGGTATGTTCCCATTTTGAGAATGCTGGGTCCAGCTCTATCATTTACTTCAGGCGGAGCAGGGGGAATTTTCGCACCTGCATTAACGGCGGGTGCAAGTATTGGATCTGTCGTTTCTGGAATTATACATCTTACCCCTAATGAGACCAATGTTGTAGTTTTAGGAGGAATGGTTGCTTTTCTTACAGGCATTACAAGAGCGCCTTTCACCTCTGCAATCATCGTTTTGGAAATGACCGACAGGCATTCTTTAATTTTTCACTTGATGTTGGCGGGGATGATTTCTTCAATATTTTCAATTTTAGTAAGCAGACATTCGCTTTATGATGTATTGAAAATGAATTTCCTTACCGAAATTAGAAATAAAGAAGATCAGGAAGCTTAAGTTTCTATTTTTTAAATTAATGGAAATGATTTCGCCAAATTAATTTTATTATTAATAGCTTTTATTTATTGCATATTCCAAATACATTTCATAATTTTGCACCTCGAAATAATTAACAAATTCATTTAACATTATGAACAATTACGAAACTGTTTTCATTTTAACTCCCGTTCTATCTGAAGCTCAGGTGGAGGAAGCAGTGAACAAGTATGTAGATCTTTTGAAAGAAAAGAACTGTGAGATTGTCACTAGAGAAAATTGGGGATTAAAAAAATTAGCTTATCCTATTCAACTTAAAAAGAATGGATTCTACACTTTAATCGAGTTTAAAGGTGAAGGTACTGTAGTTGCTGATTTAGAATTAGCATTCAAACGTGACGAAAGAGTAATTCGTTACCTTACTACAAAACTAGACAAGCACGCTGTAGAGTACGCTGTAACTAGAAGAACTAAACTTAAAGCTTCAAGAGCTTAATTATTTATTAACCCAAAATTTAAAAAAGACAAGACATGGCAATAGATGATATGGCTAAACAAGCCTCAGCTGGAGGAGAATCTGAAGTGAAATTCCTTACACCACTTGATATCAACACTAAAACTGATAAAAAGTACTGTAGATTCAAAAAATTCGGAATTAAGCACGTTGATTACAAAGATGCTGATTTCTTATTACAATTTGTAAACGAACAAGGTAAAATCTTACCTAGAAGATATACTGGAACTTCTTTGAAGTACCAAAGAAAAGTTTCTTCGGCTATCAAAAGAGCAAGACACCTTGCAATGATGCCTTACGTAGCTGACTTATTGAAATAAAAAAATGCAATTAGCCATTAGCTCATCGCTTTTGGCTTTTTGTTGCTGAATACATATTAATTCTAACTTGATTTTAGATTTCAGATAACAGATTTCAGATAACAGACTATGTCTAACATCTAATTTCTAACATCTAACTTCTAACATCTAAAAAAGGACAACAACAATGAACATTATTCTAAAAAAAGACGTAGAAAACTTAGGTCTTGAATTCGACACAGTAAATGTAAAGCCAGGTTATGCAAGAAACTTCTTGTTACCTCAAGGTTTTGCTCTTTTAGCTACTCCTAAAAACATTGCAGCTCTTGAAGCTACTTTGGAAGCTAGAAAAGAAGAAGAAGCTAAATTAATCGCTGCTGCAAACGCTGTAGTTGATCAATTAAAGAAAACTTCTATTACTATTCCTGCAAAAGTAGGTTCTGGTGATAAATTATTTGGATCTATCAACAATGCAGATCTTTCTGCTGCTCTTTCTAAAGCTGGAGTTTCTGTTGACAAGAAATATATCAAAATCCCTGGAAACACAATCAAGAGAACTGGTAAAGTAACTGCTAACGTAAGATTACACAGAAATGTAGAATACAACTTCGAATTCGACATCGTATCTGACGCACCAGTAGAAGCTCCTAAACCAGCTGCTCCAAAGCCAGTAGCTAAAGTAGAAGAAACTCCTTCTGAAGAAGCTTAAGAATTCAAGAGATTTTCTCTAAAATATAAACCACTTCATCTGAAGTGGTTTTTTTCTTTTTAATCTATTTTTTAGAAGCTATTTCCCGCTATCCACTCATACTCCTCACGCCACCAACTCTCCCCCGCCAAAACCCTCATGCTTTCCCACTCCTTGTTGCGGGGTAACCGTTTCTATCGGGGCTAGGAAATATGTTTTTCATTCCACTTTTGTCATTGCGAGAAGTGGAGTGACAAAGCAATTTTTAGCCTCAAAAACCACCCCGTCAAAAATTCTTTCGAATTTTCGCCACCCCTCCAAAGGAGGGGAATAATTCTTGCGTTAGAAGTTTTGCCATTGCGAGGAGTGTCGCATCGAAGTAATCTCGATATAAAATTAAAATCTACATCCACTTTGTCATTCCGGTAGGAATCTAAAATCTTTTTGTAGAGACTGATTTGTAAAAACCGTTACCTAAATTCTTTTAGGATGACAAACTTTGTGAAAATCTTATTAATAATTCTTTTAAAGAGATTGCTTCGTCACTCCATTCCTCTCAATGACACAAAAAACTTCGCAGCAAAAACTCACTATCTCTAGAACCCTCCAACTCTCAAACACATAACTCTCCCACCTAACCATTCCCTCTCAGCTTTTGCTGATATTCCGTCGGAGGAATTCCAATTACTTTTTTGAAAATGTTACTGAAAGAAGAAAGACTGTTATATCCCACCATCATAGCAATCTCATACATATTGTATTTTTCTTCAATCATTAATTCTAATGAACGGGTAATTCTTAAAGCTCTTAGAAAACGAACGTAATTCATCCCCAAAATCTCTTTAAATTTCCTTGAGAGTGTTCTTGTGCTCATTCCAAATTCTTTTGCCGTAGATTCGATGGTTAAAGGCTTTTCAAGATTAGCATGAATGTATTGGGCAATCTTCAATAAAGTTTCATCATTAGGAAAAGGATGCTGTATCGGGAACGCTAGTTTCTTATCTCTCTTATCAGGTAAAATAGCTTTTAAAGCTTTGAGAAAATAATAATTAGTGCTATCATTTTTTGTGATTTTCCCATCCCATTCTTTTGTATATAAAATCATCTCTCTCAACAAATGACTGACCGAATAAATGTTTATTTCATCAAAAAAGCCATCTTCATTTTCTTCTTTTTTAAAATAAAAATTATACAAATCTACTTTTGGGCTTGTTGAAAAAATATAATGCGGAGTTCCTGCAGGAATCCACATAAAACATCTCGCCGGTAAATACCAGTGTTTCAAATCGGTAAAAATATGCACAATACCGCCTTCAGCATACACCAACTGTGCAGAACTATGGTGATGAATCTCTGTTTTTATACTCCCTGCGAGAACATGATAAATATAAAACTCGGCATCTAATTCTTCAACGGCTCCAAAATGACTGTCATCCATACCATAAAGGTAATAAAAAAATCAATTTGGCGCAAATGGACAAATATTTTTCTGTTTTCACAAATCGTGTCTTTAACTTCACCCCGTAAATTTGCAGCATCAAAATCAATTTTTCAAAAAACGTTCAAATAAATTATGAAAATGATATTTAACGCAAACAGATATCACTGTATCGCGTTGTGCTTATTACTAATAAGCAATATTTTACACTCCCAAATAATCGATTATCAACATCTCAGCCTAGAGCAAGCCGTTGAAATTGGTTTAAAAAACAACAAAAACATTCAAATCAGCCATCTGAAAAGTGAAATGTCTGAGACCAAAGAAAAAGACCTCAAAATGGAAAGGCTTCCGGATATTGAGTTTCATACAAGCTACAATCAGGTTTCTAATCTTTTTCAGCACGAAAATGGCGTATTTGGAAAAGCTACAAAGTATGACATCATAAATGGAATGTACGACTTTACGCTTTCAGCCTCTATTCCGGTTTATATGGGTGGAAAAATTAAAAATACAGAGAAAAAAGCAGCTATTGACACCGAAATTTCTTCACTAAAAACTCATTTAGACAAAAGACAATTAACGATGGAAATTATCACGGCTTTTCTTCAAATTCATCATTTAAAAGAACAGCAAGGTTTGATTAATGATAAAATGCATGAAGATTCAGTTAATATCAAACATGTCAAAGCCTTGAAAGCAAATGGTGTTGTGACGGTAAATGAAGTCCTGAGAACTTCTTTACAGCTTTCTAATCATAAAATGAGCTGGACAGAGCTGGATAACGATGTACAGATTGCCGAACACAAATTAAAAACAATCCTTTCCCTTCCCGAAAATCAGGAAATGCATGTAGATACAGGAGATTTGATTTCAGAAAATGCCGAAATCCCTTATGTGAATGATTTAACGGAAACCGCTTTACATAAAAATGAATCTGTAGAAATGGCGAGCAAAAATCTTTCACTAAAAGAAATAGACAAAAAAATAACACAAGCGAATTATTTACCAAAAATTACCGCAGGTGGAGAATATTTTATAAAATATCCGAATATGATGTTTTTTCCGCCCGAACCTTATGCCTATCGTCTTGGAATGATTGGCGTAAATCTTACGTATCCTATCGAAAACTTATATAAAAATAAGTATAAAATGCAGGAAGCAAAAGAGAATATAAGCCTTGCAAAGCTGCAAATTGAAGAAAATGAAGAAAATATAAGACATAACGTCTACGAAGCTTACAAGAAGTTTGAAGAAACCAATCAAAAGGTAACCATTGCAGAAGAAGCTATTAATCAGGCTAAAGAAAATTATAGAATTGTAAGAACAAAATACACCAACAAACTAAGTTTAATCACCGAATTAATCGATGCTGACAATACATATTTGGAAGCTCAGTCTAATTTAATTTCAGTAAAAATAAATCGTCAACTTAAATATTATCAACTCCAATACACGATTGGAAACCTATAAAAACTATGGCACAGAAGCAATTAACACGAAAGGAAAAAAGAATCAACAAGACGATTACTTTATTAGCATGGATTCTCATTATCACAGGAATAACGGGAATGCTAAGCTTTTATCTTTTTTCCAGAAAAAACGTGACCACAAACGATGCGCAAATTGAGCAGTATATTACTCCGGTTTCCAGCAAAGTTTCAGGATTTATAAAAATTATTAAGTTTAACGAAAATCAATTTGTTCATAAAGGAGATACTTTAATCGTCATAGACAATCGTGAATTTGTTAATCAAGTGAAAATGGCAGAAGCTAATCTCAATGCAAATTCTGAAAATATTAGCACCATTGAAAGTGGCGTAAACACCAAAGCAAGCGATAATAAAATCATCGATGCCAAAATTGCCTCTGCAAGAATCGACATCTGGAGAACCGAGCAGGATTTTAAAAGATATAAAAACCTAGTTTCAGAAGACGCTGCCACAGAACAGCAATTTGAAAATGCAAAAGCTTCTTACGAACAGGCAAAAGCCAATCTTTTAGCTTTAGAACAACAAAAAAATGCTGTGAGAGCAAGTGTTAACGAGCAGGGAACAAAAGTTGCCCCTGCAAAAAGCCAGATTCAGCAAAGCTCTGCAAGTTTAAATAATGCTAAACTTTTTCTTTCTTATACGGTTGTTACGGCTCCTTATGATGGTTGGGTCGGCAAGAAAACCATTCAGGAGGGTCAGCTAATCAAAGAAGGTCAGGCTTTGGTTCAAATCGTAAGTAAAGAAAAATGGATTATTGCCAATTATAAAGAAACTCAACTCGGGCAAATCAACCAGAATAAAGAAGTTATCATCACAGCAGATGCTTATCCTGACGTAGAATTTAAAGGAAAAATAGTTTCTATTTCCCCAGCTTCAGGTTCGCAATTTTCTTTAATAAAACCAGACAATGCAACAGGAAATTTCGTAAAAATAGAACAAAGATTTCCAGTGAAAATTATTCTCAATAGTCATCAAAATAACGAAAAACTGCTTTCCGGAATGAATGTTCTGGTGAGTGCTAAGAAGATATAGGTTTTAGAGTAAAAAAGCTTTTTAATTCTCAAATTAACTCATTTTCAAATTTTCAAATTAAACTATTTTCGCGAAAAGACAGAATCGCAATTTTGCCATCTTACCTTTACTTTTACACCTTTTGCCCTTTTGTCTTTTCGCATTTTGTTTCAAAAAAAATCATGCAACACAATACAGTTTATCATAAATGGGTGCCGCAATGGCTTAAGATTCCTCTTTTGATTTTAGCACTTTTTCCGCACCTGATGTTGTTATCACTTTTGCATTCCAATAGTGCTTTTACTGCTTCATTTATGGATGCGGACTCAGACGACATTCAATATTTAATGATTTTGATGTATGGAACTTTTGTGGTGACACTTTTAGTAATACAGAGGTTTATGGCGTATTTCAGTGTGAAATATTACACATTGCTGATGTCTTCAGTTTCTATTCTTACGCTTTATGCGCTCTCTGTTACCAACGATTATCATTTAATTTTGGTAATTCGTGTTTTGGAGGGGATTTTTGGAGTTTTGGAAGGCGCTATTTTTTTACCATTAATTATTGCCGAGCTGAAAACAAAACACGCCAAAGAAATTGCCTATCTTTTTATGTACACCATTATTCTCATTGGCGGAACGATTACCACTTCTTTTTTGAAATCGAGTATTGAAGATTACGATTTTCAACACATGATTTTAATGATGGTTTATTTTCATGTTTTTGTTTTGATTATTGCCATCGCTATTTTTAATAAAAACAGATTTTTCGCCAAAAAACCTTTGTATCAATTAGATATTACGAGTTGGTTTTTGCTTTGGGGATGTCTCCAGGCAGGTGGATATGCTTTAATTTATGGCAAAAGATTAATGTGGTTCGAGTCGAATACTATTATAATCTGTCTTTTCATCTGTATGATTTCCGGAGGTTTGTTTATGCTGAAACAAAGAAATTCTGCAAGACCGTTTTTTCATTTTGAAGTTTTCAATTCTAAAAATGTGATTGTAGGCGTTATTCTCTTTTTCATTTTTTATATTCTGAGAGCGTCGATAAACAACGTTTACAACATTATGGCAACAGTATGGAAATGGCCTTGGGATTATATTGTTGAAATTCAATATTGGAATGTTGCAGGAACTTTTTTGGGAGTTATTATTTCTGCATTATGTATTACAAAAGGAGCTTCGTCAAGGTTGGTTTTCTTCGCAGGTTTTTTGATTTTGGCAGTTGATTGTGCTTGGTTTACTTACACTTTTTATCCAGACACTACTGTTCAAACGATTTGTCCGCCCTTATTTCTTCAAGGTGTAGGACAGGGATTACTTTTTACACCTCTCGTCTTTTTCTTAATTGCCGGAATGCCCGAAAAATATGTATCTAATGCAACGGCAGTCGGAACTTCAACAAGATTCTGGACCACCGCAATAGGATACGCTTTAATGCAAAATTTAATGTTATTTTTAACCTTAAAACATTCTGATACTTTAAGTTCACAGTTTGCCGATACCAATCCCATATTCTATTCACAATGGAATCAAATTTTCGGAGCCAATATCGCCAAACTTCCGGTAAATGAATCATTATCGATGACGGTGGGTGCTTTTAAAGCTAAAATTAATTCACAGGCAATATTGCTGTCTAATATGGAGATTTTCACCGGATTATTTTGGCTAGCTCTAATCACTGCTTTTATTGTATTGCTTTATCATCCGGTAAAAATTGCTATCAGAAATATTATGTAAAATTTTAGGCAAAAGATTTGATATATTTCCTGAAATTTGATTTATGGAAATTCAGGAAATTGTATCACAGCAGAAAGCATTTTTTAGAACACAGCAAACGAAAAGTATCCGATTCAGAAAAATGTATCTTGAGAAACTTCGTGACGTAATTTTAGAAAACGAAAACCTTTTATATGAAGCAATTTACAATGATTTCGGAAAGTCAAAATTCGATACATTTACCACAGAAATTTCCTTTATTTTAAATGACATTAAATATTATCTAAAGAATTTAAACTCACTTTCAAAACCCAAAAAAGTAAGAACAAATCTTGCTAATCAATTTGGGAAAAGCAGAATTCATAGCGAACCTTTAGGAAACATTTTGGTCATTGGCGCATGGAATTATCCTTATCAACTCTCTTTATCTCCTATTGTAGCAGCTTTAGCAGCCGGAAACTGTTGTATTTTAAAACCAAGCGAAATTGCCGAAAACACGATGAAAATAATGGCAAAAATCATCAATGAGAATTTCCCACCGGAATATTTATATGCTTACGAAGGAGGAATTGATGAAACTACAGCGCTTTTAAAACTCAAATTCGATAAAATATTTTTTACCGGAAGTACAAAAATCGGGAATATCGTTTACAAAGCTGCTGCTGAAAATTTAACTCCTGTAGTTTTAGAATTAGGTGGAAAATCCCCTGCTATTATTACAAAAGATGCCAATCTTGAAGTGACTGCCAAAAGAATTGTGTGGGGGAAATTTTTAAATGCCGGACAAACCTGCGTCGCACCTGATTATTTATTGGTAGAAGAATCTATACAGGAACAATTTTTAGAAATGTTGAGAAAAAACATTCAGCAATTTAAATATGAACCCCAATCTGAGCATTATACAAAAATTATTAATCAAAGAAATTTCCAAAGATTAATTAAATTAATTAATCAAGATAAAGTTTATTTTGGAGGAAACTATGATGATAAAAAACGATATATAGAACCTACTATTTTAATGAATATTACCTGGGAAGATGATGTGATGCAGGAAGAAATTTTCGGACCTATTTTACCTGTAATTTCTTTTACAAATTTTAATTTGATTCTAAATGAGATTGTAGCACTCGAAAAACCTTTAGCCGCTTATTTATTCACTGATAATGCTGAAGAAAAAGAAAACTTTACTCATAAACTTTCATTCGGTGGCGGTTGCATCAATGATGTGATTATGCATTTAGGAAACGAAAACCTCCCATTTGGCGGCGTTGGAAGTTCCGGAATTGGAAATTATCATGGAAAATATGGCTTTGAAACCTTTTCGCATCAAAAATCCATGCTTGAAAGAGCAACCTGGGGAGAACCCAATATAAAATATCCTCCTTATTCTGAGAAAAAATTAAGCTGGATTAAAAGATTTTTGTAAATAAAAAAACCGAGAAACTTTCTCGGTTTTACTTTTATGATTTAGGAGCCCATTGATTAAAAAATGCTTTCGTTTTTTCTAAGCTATACCCTTTATCTTGCTCTAAAACATCACTTTGCTGTACGTGAATTTTATTACCATTTTTATCTAAAATGATAAAAAATGGATAAAATTGTTGTTCATTAATATTAATATACTTTGCAAAAACTTTTTCATTTTTATTATCTGGAGAGTAATTTAAGTGATAATAAAGATAATTTTCATCAACGATTTTCTTCAATTCGGGAGTTGTCTGTACATATTGATTAAATCTTAAACACCAGATACACCAGTTTCCACCCGCCTGAATTATAATATTCTTTCCTTCTTTCTTTGCCTGAGCGATAAGCTTATTAATATCTGCTTGCGCATCAGCTTTAGCGTCATAAGGTTTAGGCATTTTTGCCTTTTCTTCTGCCACTGCTTTTTTCTTCGCTTCCAATTCTGCTGCATCACTTTTTACCAACAAAGCTTTATCACTTGAATTTTTAGCATCTATTGATTTACTAATCTTCTGAGCCCAAGCCAATGTACTTAAGGTCAAAAGAGCTACTAACGACATTTTTTTCATACTATAAAAATAAAAAATAATACTTATTACTTGCAAAAATGAAACCATATTTTTTTTATCACTAAATTTGCATACTTTATGAATTTCCTGATAAAAATACTTTACCTGATTTCTAAGATACCGCTTAAAATATTATATATTTTTTCGGATATTATCTTTTTTTTAAACTTCTATTTTGTAGGCTACAGAAAGAAAATTATTACCCAGAATTTAAAAAATTCTTTTCCTGAAAAAACAGAGAAAGAAATTAAAGCCATCAGAAAGAAATTTTACCTAAATTTTTCAGATTATTTAGCTGAAACGATAAAATCTTTCAGTATTTCTGAAACCGAGACGCGTGTCCGAATGCAATACATTAATCAACATGTATTTCACGATGCAAAAGCTGAAGGTAAAAATATGATTCTTATGGCGGGTCATGTGTTCAACTGGGAATGGATGAATGCTTTGGCACCCACTACTCCACAAAAAAATTCGCATCCTGTGTATCGAAAAGTTAACAGCAGTTTTTGGGAAAATCACATGAAAAAATTGAGAAGTAAATTCGGAAATGAACCTTTAGAAGCAAATGAAGTTATCTTAAATATTTTCAGAAACAAAAATGATGGAGACACTCTTTATCTTTTTGTTGCAGATCAAACACCACACGTTGCTCATGTCAATTACGGATTAAAATTCTTAAATCAGAGAACTCCTGCATTTATCGGTTATGATAAACTGGCTACAAGAATGGATCTTATTTTTATTTACTGTGACATGAAAAAAGTAAAAAGAGGTCATTATCAAGTTAATTACCACAGAATATATCCGGAAGGTGAAAAATTTGTAAAGAATGAAGTGGTAAGAAAATTTCATCAATTACTTGAAAATACGATAAGAAAAAATCCCGACAACTACCTTTGGTCACACAGAAAATGGAAATATCAGGATTCTATTAAAACTTATGATGGTGAATAAATGACAGAAAATTCTAAAAACATTGCCGTAGTTATCCTCAACTGGAACGGTAAAAGCTGGCTTCAAAAATTTCTTCCAAGCGTTATTCGTTTTTCTGAAGAAGCTGAAATCTACGTTATCGACAATCATTCGACTGATGATTCTGTTGATTTTTTAAAGGAAAAATTTCCTACCGTAAAAATTGTAATTAATGATAAAAATTACGGTTTTGCAGGAGGTTATAATCAAGGTTTAAAAAAAATAAATGCAGAATATTACTGCCTTTTGAATTCTGATGTAGAAGTAACAGAAAATTGGATTAAGCCTGTTGTAGATTTATTTGAAAAAGATTCTTCAATTGCTGCGATTCAACCTAAAATTTTATCTTTTAGCAATAAAAAATATTTTGAATTTGCAGGTGCTGCTGGTGGATTAATTGATAATTTAGGTTATCCTTATTGCAGAGGACGAGTTTTTGATGATGTAGAGGAAGACAAAGGACAATACAATGACGAAACTGAAATTTTTTGGGCTTCGGGTTGTTGTTTTTTCATCAAATCGAAAGATTTTTGGGAGCAAAATGGTTTTGACGAAAGATTTTTTGCCCATCAGGAAGAGATTGACCTTTGCTGGAGATTGATTAATTCTGGAAAGAAAATATTTTACACCGGAAAATCAGAAATTTATCATGTAGGAGGTGGAACATTAAACAAACAGAGCCCACAAAAAACATATTTAAACATCAGAAATAATCTTTCGATGATGCTTAAAAATCTACCTTTTCCTCAATTGATTGGGTTGATATTTTTCAGATTATGTCTAGATGGAGTTGCCTCATTCTATTTTGCATATAAAAATGGTTTTTCACATCTTTGGGCGGTTGCAAGAGGACATTTTGGATTCTATGCTCAACTTCCTGAAACCATTAAACGTCGACAAAAACATCAAAAATCAAAGTATTACCAAACAAAATGGCTTATTTTTAAGCATTTTTTAGGAACTAGGTTTTAGGTTTTAGGTTTTAGGTTTTAGGTTTTAGGTTTTAGGTTTTAAAATTATCAATAATAAATTATAAAAAAACTTTATGGATTTCTGCGCATTAGATTTTGAAACGGCTACTCACGAGAGAAATTCTGCTTGTGAATTAGGAATCTGTATTGTTCAGGATTCTAAAATTGTGGAAACCAAAACGTGGCTGATAAAACCGCCAAGTTTCCCTTATTTTCATCAAAGAAATATTGATGTACACGGTATTTTACCCAATGATGTAAAAGATGCACCTAGGTTTGATGAAATTTGGCATGAAGTACAAGAAATGATGTATGGCACATTGATGATTGCCCACAATGCAAGTTTTGATGCCGGTGTTTTAAGAGGCTGCCTTGATTATTATGGCATGTTTACCCCAAAATTAAATTATCTCTGCAGTATTCAGTTAGCCAAAAAATCATGGAATTATCTTCCAAAATATGGTTTAAAGCATCTTGCAGAATATCATAATATTCAGTTTAAACATCACAGAGCCGGAGATGATGCGGAAGCTTGTGCCAGAATATCACTTTTAGCTTTTGAAAAGCTTATTCTTACCAGCAATGATGAAGTATCAGATTTTATGAAACTGAAAATTAAAGCGCTTTAATATTTAATTTTCAGTTCAAATATTTCTCTGATTAAATAATTTAAGCTTCTATTAATTGCTTAAAACTTCAGATAAAAGGCTAAATTTTGGAATATCAATTTCAAATTGTTCTTTGGTATTTGAATTTTCAACCAGATATTTTCCGCTCATACTTCCTACGCCTGAACGTAGCATTACATTCGAAAAATAAGCAAAATTATCACCAGCTACTACATCTGGAGTAAGACCTATTACCCCATCGCCGACAACTTCTGTAAACCCAAATCCTACATCAAAAATAAGCCATTTTCTCTTTAGGACTTTAATTGGGAAATCGCCATCGTTTTCAATAACGATGTTATACTTAAAAACGTAACGGTTTTCTGAAGGATAAGAGTTCTTACTATCATATTCAGGGTCTACCGAAACTTTGATGTTAGAAGTAATTTTAGAAAACATTTCATTCAATTTAAATTAGTAAATACAAAAATCTCGCCTTTTTTAAGGCGAGATTGTAGATATATATCTATTTGAAAAAATATTATAATCCTAAGCCTTTTCTTTCGTCTCCACCCAATAGAATTTCTACAGGATTGTCGATCCCTTCTTTTACCGCAACAAGGAATCCTACAGATTCTTTACCGTCGATAATTCTGTGATCGTAAGACATTGCAACATACATCATTGGACGGATAACAACCTGTCCGTCAACCGCAACCGGTCTTTGGATAATGTTGTGCATTCCTAAGATTGCAGATTGTGGCGGGTTGATAATTGGTGTAGACAACATAGATCCGAAAGTACCACCGTTTGTAATCGTGAAAGTACCTCCTGTCATTTCGTCAACTGTAATTTTACCGTCTCTTACTTTGATTGCTAAGTCTTTGATATTAGCTTCAACACTACTGAAAGACATATTTTCAGCATTTCTCAATACCGGAACCATTAATCCTTTAGGACCTGAAACCGCAATTGAAATATCGCAGAAATCGTAATTAATTTTGAAATCTCCGTCGATTGATGCATTTACATCAGGATACATTTGTAATGCTCTGGTAACTGCTTTTGTGAAGAAAGACATGAAACCAAGTCCTACTCCGTGTTTTTGGCCAAATTCTTCTTTATATTGCTTTCTTAATCTGAAAATTTCAGACATATCAACTTCGTTGAAAGTCGTCAACATTGCAGTTTCGTTCTTTACAGAAACTAATCTCTGAGCGATTTTTCTTCTAAGAACTGAAAGTTTAGTTGTAGTCGTAGATCTCGCCCCTGTAGCTGTTAAAGAGCTTCCTCCCATTGCAGGAACGGCAGCTAATTCAGCATCAGTTTTAGAGATTCTTCCGTCTCTACCAGAACCTGAAACCTGAGAAGCATCGATTCCTTTTTCGTCAAGAATTTTCTTGGCAGCCGGAGAAGGAGTTCCTGTAGCGTAAGACTGAGCAGCAACCGGAGCTGGTTTTGGAGCTTCAGCTTTTGCAGGTTCAGCAGCTTTAGCTTCTTCCTGTTTTGGAGCTTCAGCAGCAGTACCTTCTGGTTTCGCCGCAGCCATATCAATTAAACAAACAACCTGACCTACTTGTACCACTTCACCTTCTTCTGCTTTTAAAGTAATAATACCACTTTCTTCTGCAGGTAATTCTAAAGTTGCCTTGTCTGAATCTACTTCAGCGATTGGTTGATCTTTTTGTACGTAATCACCATCTTTTACAAGCCAAGTTGCAATTTCAACTTCTGTAATTGATTCTCCCGGTGAAGGAACTTTCATTTCTAAAATTGACATATCGTATTTTTTATTTTTTAATTGATATTTATTAAGACTTTGAGAAAATAGATAAAAGACTAATTTCTAACCTCTAATTTCTAGTTTCTATTTTTTTTATTAAGCTGTTACTGGTCTTTTAGCCGGAGCATCATCTCTGTCGAACACTCTGTTGATCACAGCATTTTGGTTTTTCTCAAACATTTTGTGACTTCCCGGAGCCGGAGCACCACTTTGTACCGGAGAAACAACTTGAATTCCTGTATCTCTGAAATTTCTTAAGATATAAGACCAAGCTCCCATGTTTTCTGGTTCTTCCTGAGCCCAAATGATTGATTTTCTATTGTCATATTTAGCAAAAATAGCTTCAATTGCATCATTTTGTAATGGATACAACTGCTCGAATCTTACCAATGCAATATTTTCACAATTCAATTCTTCTTTTTTAGCTAATAGTTCGAAGTATAATTTACCTGAACAAAGCACTAATTTTTCAACTTTTGCTGGATCTGCCGTAGGATCATCTAAAATAGGTTGGAATCCTTTGTTTGAGAAATCTTCAAGCGGAGAAACCACTTTTGGATGTCTTAATAAAGATTTCGGACTCATTACAATTAATGGTTTTCTGAATGACCATTTCAATTGTCTTCTTAATAAGTGGAAATAGTTGGCAGGAGAAGTAATATTCGCCACGACCATATTTTCGTTAGCACAAAGTGTAAGGAATCTCTCTAGTCTTGCTGAAGAGTGTTCTGCACCTTGACCTTCCGAACCGTGAGGTAACAACATGACCAAACCGTCCTGAATCTTCCATTTTTCTTCTGCTGCAGCCAAATATTGGTCAACAATAATCTGAGCACCGTTTACGAAATCTCCAAACTGAGCTTCCCAAATCGTTAAAGTATTAGGAGATGCCATTGCATACCCATAATCGAATCCTAAAACTCCATATTCTGAAAGGTGAGAATTGAAAATATCAAATCTGCTTTCTGAAACTTCTTTTAAAGGAACATATTCTTCTTCGGTATCTTCAGTTTTCACAACGGCATGTCTGTGAGAGAAAGTTCCTCTTTCAACATCTTCTCCGGAAATTCTTATGTTGTGACCTTCTACAAGAAGTGTAGCGTAAGCTAACCATTCTCCTAAAGCCCAATCTAAAGAGTTTCCTTCAATTGCTTTGATTCTGTTATCAAACAGTCTCGTAATTTTATTAATGAATTTTTTATCTGTAGGAAGCGTTGACATTTTAATAGCCAATTCTTTCAACTTCTCTAAGTCATATTTTGTATCAACAGCATTCTGAACAGCTCCTCTTTTTGCAATCGGGAAATTAGTCCAGTCATCTGCCATGAAAATATCCATTACATTCTTTTCGATTTCTTTTGAAGCATCAAAATCTTTATCTAAAAGTGCTTTGAACTCTGTTTCCATTTTTGCGATAACATCATTTGAGGTAATGTTATCTTTCAGTAATTTATCTTTATAAATTTCTCTAGGATTCGGGTGCTTAGAAATTGATTTATATAAATTAGGCTGTGTAAATCTTGGCTCATCACCTTCGTTGTGACCATATTTTCTGTATCCTAATAAATCAATATATACATCTTTACCAAATTTAGCTCTGAAATCAGCAGCAAAATGAATAGCATGTACCACCGCTTCTGCATCATCAGCATTTACGTGCATTACAGGAGATTCTGTAACTTTTGCAACATCTGTACAGTATGTAGAAGATCTAGCATCCATATAGTTTGTTGTAAATGAAACCTGGTTATTTACAACAATATGTACGGTACCACCCGTTTTGTACCCTTCCAAAGTCATCATCTGAGCAACTTCGTAAGCAATACCTTGTCCCGCAATTGCACCATCACCATGAATAATGATTGGTAAAACTTTAGAATAATCTTTATACTTATCGTCTACTTTTGCACGACAAATACCTTCAACTAAAGCTGCAACAGTCTCTAAGTGAGACGGGTTTGGCGTTAAGTTGATAGCTACTTCTTCTCCAGAAGCTGTTTTTATTTTTTTAGATGATCCTAAGTGATATTTTACGTCACCCGAGAATACATCTTCTTCAAATTCTTTTCCTTCAAATTCTGAGAAAATCTGCTTGTACGATTTTCCGAAAATATTCGTTAAAACATTCAATCTTCCTCTGTGAGCCATCCCCAAAACAACCTCATCTACTCCTAGCTGAGAAGATCTTGAGATCAACTGATCCAAAGCAGGAATTAAAGTTTCACCACCTTCTAGTGAGAATCTTTTCTGCCCTACGAATTTTGTATGAAGATAATTTTCAAATGCAACTGCCTGATTTAATTTTAATAAAATTTCAGTTTTTTCGTTTGAAGAAAGAATGGGGTGGTTTTCGTTTACCTGAAGCCACTGCTTGATAAAGTCTTTCTCCTGAACATTGTTGATGTGCATATATTCTACACCAATAGAATCACAGTAGATGCTTTGTAAATGTGCAATCAAATCCTTTAAAGTTGCAGGACCTTTCATCCCTGTTTCAACAGCACAGTTGAATTTTGTATTTAGATCTGATTGATCAAGACCAAAATTTTCAATATCCAAAGTTGGTGTGTAATGCCTTCTTTCACGTACAGGGTTTGTTTTTGTAAACAAGTGACCTCTCGTTCTGTAAGCTTCTATAAGGTTTACCACCTTAAATTCTTTTTTGATATGCTCTGGTACTTCACCGTTTGATGCTGCCTGAGAAATTTGCTGCACAGCAGGAGAAGATTTCACCAAATTTTGTACATACTGGATGCTTTCATCATCACTGTAGTTCTCAATTGCAAAATCAAAGCCTTGAAAAAAGGCTTTCCATGATGGTTCTAAAGAGTCAGGGAATTTTAAGTATTGTTGGTATAAATCCTCAATTAACTGAGAATGAGCTGCGTTTAGGAATGAAAATCTGTCCATTATTACAGTTTATCTATTATTAAATTTTGTTTAACGTATTAATCCTCAAATTTAATAAAAAAAACCGAGTTGGGATGACCTCAAAACCTTAAAAAAAATATAAAAAAGATAATTGGGAAAAAATCATCTATAAACAGAGAGAGAAAGTTTAAGATTAACATCTTTACCGTCTACAGGTGGCTCTATAAAAGTCTGATAAACATCACCATAACGCATTTCGTCTTTCTTTGCCTTTTGTATAAGCTGTTGAATTGCTTTTATTCTTCCCGGATAAGAACCTTTGTAATACATTACATAATTTTCTGTAGGGCTCACAGATCTGAAATTAAAATTATTATCGGCAACTCCTATTTTTTTTGATAAAGGAATTCCGAAAAAATAAGAGACTTCGTTATCTTTAAAATTATCGGCATCGGTAATAAGAACAGGATACCCTACCTCATCATTTTTTTTACCTAAATCCATCGTTACAAAATTATTGACCTTGTTGTAATTCATGACAATATTTTTATACAAGGCATCTTTTTTATTAGATGTACTTACATTGATACCCAAAATCATTTTCTCCTCTTCTTTTTCCACCATCAGACTATCATATTTTATGGCAGCCAACTGATTGTCTTTTTCTACTTTATTGCCTAACACATTTTTCAGATTAAGCATGCTTTTCTCAATATTATCTGCAAATTTATCTTCCGTCCAAAAATTCTGAGCTCTAGATAAAACCGATAATTTTGGAGTGTGAACATACCATGTAATTTTTGTTTTTTCCGGTGAAACTGCTGTAAATTTCACATCAATTAAAGTAGGATTCTCATCTTCATCTTCGAAAAGCTGATACCTTAAGGTTTTATTCGGATTTTCGTAGCGGATAAACATTTCGCCGCCATCTTTACTTTTAGGATCATCGTAGCTGATGGCACTTCCTTGCCCTTCGTAAGGCGAATAATAGTCAATGGTAATGGTTTTTGAGCTGGAGAAAAAATTATTCCAACGGGTAAAGTTCTGTAAATTATTAAACTGATTAAAAACCTTTTCTAAAGGATAATCTACCTCTTTTTCTATGGTAAACCTTTTACTTTCATCCACAAAATAGTACATAGAAGCCGCATAAGCTCCCACCAACAATACTACAATAACCGCTATAATTTTGAAAAAACGCATCACACAAAAGTAATACAAATAAAAAAAGTGACCAATAACTTGATCACTCTTGTTTTTTATTTTTTGATGGGTATTGGATGTTTGATGTTCGACTGTAAAAATTTTGAATTAAAAACTAAGCTTGAAAGTTATTAGCTCTCAAAACATCCAGCTTCCTGTACCAAACTTCCAGCCTCTTATCCAATATGAGTTCCTGGTTTCAGAACTGCACCTTTTTTTACCACAACAATTCCGTCTTGTACAGAATGGGTTCCGTAATCGCCATCTTTAAGATGTTTCCCACCAATGATTCTTACATTGTCTCCAATGTAGCAGTTTTTATCCAAAATTGCTTTTTCAATGTAGCAATATTTACCAATCCCCATATTAGGTAGTCCTTTTTGATCATTGCTGACAATATCATTTGTATTTTGATAAAAATCTGACCCCATAATATATGAATTAACAATGGTACTTCCTTTGTCAACTCTTGTACGGTTTCCAATCACCGAATTTTCAATTTTATCTGCCATAATAATACAACCATCACCAAAAACAGCCTTGCTTACGTAAGAACCATTAACTTTCGATGGCGGAAGCATTCTTGCACGCGTAAAAATAGGCGCTGATGAAAAAAGATTAAATTGTGGAAAATCGTGACACAAATCTAAGTTGGCTTCGTAGAAAGATTCAATGGTTCCTATATCCGTCCAATATCCTTCATACTGATAACTTAAAGTCGTATATTTTCCGATAGAATTGGGGATAATATCTTTTCCAAAATCGTCTCCAGCACCTTCTTCAAACATTTTTTTCAAAATACTTTTAGAGAAAATATAAATTCCCATTGAGGCTAAAAACTCTTTTCCCTTCACTTTATTTTCGTCTGAAACTTCAGATTGCAGACCTTCAAGCTCATCAAATGCTGGTTTTTCTACGAATGAAGTAATGTTTCCTTCATCATCAGATTTTAAGATTCCGAAACCTGTAGCATCTTTAGAATTTACGGGAATCGTTGCAATCGTTACATCACCTCCTTTTTCAATATGAAAATCAAGCATTTCATTAAAATCCATTTGATACAATTGATCTCCGGAAAGAATCAAAATATATTCATAATCATACTTTTCTAAATGCTTCATCGATTGACGAACCGCATCTGCTGTACCCTGAAACCAGCTATCACTGTCAACATTCTGCTCCGCTGCCAAAATATCTACAAAACCCTGACTGAAAATATCAAAGTGATAAGAATTTTTAATATGTGAATTAAGGGAAGCCGAATTAAACTGAGTCAAAACCAAAATTTTATTCAGTCCAGAATTAAGACAATTTGAGATTGGAATATCTACCAATCTGTATTTTCCTGCAATAGGAACAGCGGGTTTAGACCTTGTATAAGTTAATGGAAAAAGCCTTGTTCCTCTACCTCCTCCCAACACAATAGAAATAACGTTGTGTTTCATAAATATCTGCGTTTTTTTAATTTTTATATAAAGTTAAATACTTTTCTGCTGATTTTTCCCAGGCAAAGTCAAATTTCATATTAGATAACACCAATTCATCCATTTGCGCTTTATTTTTGTAAATATCCACACCACGACTCATTGCGTGAATAATATCGTCGACTCCGGGATAGGTAAAATTTAAGCCAGCACCTCCGGTTGTAATATCTTTTACGGTATCTCTCAATCCGCCAGTATAGCTTACCACAGGAACAGTTCCGTACCGCATTGCATACATTTGATTGAGACCACAAGGTTCAACTCTGGAAGGCATCAACAAAAAATCTGCCGAAGCATAAATTTTATGAGAAAGATGCTCTTTGTACCCTATATCTGTCGCAAAATTGGAGTATACAGAATCCAATTCTTTCAGCTGTTGTTCTATATAAGCATTTCCCGAACCGAGAACGATGATATTTAAACCTCCAAAGCTTTGTTTGATGCTTCTCCAAATTAAATCAGGTAACAAATCTGCACCTTTTTCAGTGGCAAATCTTCCGATGAAAGCAAATAAAGGAAGATCAGGATTCAAACCATACTCTTTACAAAGTTTAGCCTTGTTTTTCTTCTTTATTTTAAGTGCATTTTTACTATTAAAATTAAAATCAATCATCGGATCGGTCTGTGGATTCCACACATCAGTATCAATCCCGTTGATAATTCCGTAAGCTTTAGAAAACTCTTCTCTCACCAAACTTTCAAGACCTCTGAAACTCACAAATAACTCTTCAAGATATCCTTCAGAAACCGTTGTAAAAGCACTGCTGCATTTAATCATACTCGCTAAAGGATTGATAAAACCATTCCAATCGAGAAGTCCCCATTTATGATGATCAAAAGCAGGCATATAATTCACCATATCCCAACTCATCATTCCCTGATATTCTCCATTATGAATCGTTCCAATCGTTTTCACCCCTTTCAGAAATTCAAACTCATCACAATTTTCTATCATAAAAGGAACTAAGCCGGTATGATAATCGTGACAATGCAAAACATCAGGTCGAATTTTCATCGCAGACAACCAATGCAGAATGCCGTGCTGAAAGGCTAAAAACTGAAAACTTTCATCTTCGTAACCATAAGGATTTTCACGATCGAGCAATCCCGGTATTTTCACCATAAACAATTCAAACCCCAAAACATCGGTAGTTTCTTTCATTACCTGCACCTGAAGCATATTGGAACCCTGATGAATAAACCCATCAAAGACTACTTCAAAATCGTAGTCGTATACAAAATGTTTGTTGTACCAAGGCATCACTACTTTTGCCGTGACCTCTTTTATTTTATTCTGATACTTTGGAAGAGCACCAACTACATCTGCAAGTCCGCCAACTTTTGCTACGGGATAACATTCTGTACTGAGGTGAAATATTGTCATTTTTTGTGTTGTTTAATCCTATTTAATTTATACTTTTTATCTTTTTTCTGTCTTAAAACGATTCCGGAAAGCGCAGGAAGATTAAGGCTTATTGATCTTGGACGGTTCATCCATTCATCATGGTCTTCTCTGAAAATATTAGCTTCAACTCCGCTTCCATTATATTTTTCATCATCTGAATTAAGAACTACTTCCCAGTGTGTACATAAATTTACACCCACTTTATAATCTAAAACATTTGGCGTGAGATTTAAAATCACCATAAAAACATCATCCCTTCTTCTTCCTTTCCTTAAATAAATATAGACAGAATTATCCTGATCATTTGCTTCAACCCATTCAAACCCATTTTGATTAAATTGATTTTCAAAAAGCGCCGTTTCATTTTTATAAAGGTGATTCAAATCTTTTATTAAATTCTGTAACCCTTTATGAACCGGATATTGTAATAAGTGCCAATCTAAACTTTTCTGAAAATCCCACTCGTTGGTTTGCCCGAATTCATCGCCCATAAACAATAATTTTGCTCCGGGATGCGTAAACATATATACATACAAAGCTCTGAGATTGGCAAATCTTTGCCATTCATCTCCTTTCATTTTATAAATCAAACTTGCTTTTCCATGCACCACTTCATCATGTGAAAGCGGAATCATATAATTTTCATTATACATATACATCGAAGAAAAAGTTAGCTTGTTATGATAATCTTTTCTGTTTACAGAATCCTGCTTAAAATAAAATAAAGTATCGTGCATCCAGCCCATCATCCATTTCATTCCAAATCCTACTCCGCCTTCATGTACAGGTTTTGTCAGCTTTGGAAAATCTGAACTTTCCTCGGCAATGGTCATGATATTATTTCCGAATTCTTTATAAACGGCTGTATTAAATTCCTGAAGAAAAGCTTTTGCTTCAAGATTTACATTCTCGCCATAAATATTAGGTTCCCATTCACCTTCATTTCTAGAATAATCCAAATGAAGCATCGAAGTTACTGCATCAACACGAAGTCCGTCTGCATGATAGCGATCAAACCAAAATACAGCATTTGAAATCAGGAAAGATTTCACTTCATTTCTTCCGTAATTAAAAATATAAGACTTCCAATCAGGATGAAAACCTTTTCTCGGATCTTCATGTTCGTATAAATAAGAACCATCAAAACGATGTAAACCATTTGCATCACCGGGAAAATGTGAAGGAACCCAGTCTAAAATAACACCAATATCATTTTTGTGAAGTTCATTAATCAAAAACATTAAATCCTGTGGTGAACCAAAACGAGAAGTTGCCGCAAAGAAACCGGTAATCTGATATCCCCAACTCGGATCATAAGGATATTCCATTACGGGCATAAATTCTACGTGAGTAAAACCCATTTCAATAATATATGGAACGAGTTTGGAAGCTATATCTCTATAATTCAGAAATTTTTTAGGATTATTTTCATTCTGCATCCAAGAGCCTAAATGTATTTCGTAAACCGAAATCGGAGCATCTAAACTATTTTTTTGCCAGCGTTTTTCAAGCCATTCGTGATCTTCCCACTCATACCAATTGGTAGAAACCATTGATGCGGCTTGTAGATTTTGCTCCCAGCTTAATGCATAAGGATCACTTTTTTCTAAAATTCCTCCCTGAACCGTTTCTATGGCATATTTATAAAGCGTACCCCAGGAAAGTACCGGAATAAAACCTTCCCAAATCCCAGATTCATCCCACCTTGGGAAAAGGATATGCTCGCGGTGATTCCAGTTATTAAAATTTCCGATGACAGAAACTTTTTTAGCGTTCGGAGCCCAAACCGAAAAATAAACCCCTTTTATTCCGTCTTTTTCAACAGAATGAGCACCAAACTTTTCGTAGAGTCTATAATGTTTACCTTCTTTAAAAAGATAAACATCATGATCCGTAAAAAGGGTGTAGGTTTTTACAAAATTCATCATAATCGGTTTTTGGTCTAAGTCATCATCAGCATCTCTTTTTTTTTCACTGAATTACGATGACTACCAAATATATAAACTTTTCCCGTGGAAAGAGCTATTTTTAGTCAATATTAAAAAGAATTCATAAAAATATTTTTTATAAATTTAAAAGTTTTAAAACCGTTAAAAACACAGAATGAAATTTACACTCAGTACGGCAGAAAAAGACACCAGACCTATTTTCATTACCGGAAATTTTAATAAATGGAATCCGAAAGATTACAATTTTCAGCTTAAAATTTCTGATGAAAATACCTACAGCATTAATATTGATGACCAGTTACTCAATGATGACATAGAATATAAATTCACCAAAGGAGGTTGGGAAAATGTAGAACTAGACAAATACGGAAATATTACACCCAACAGGAAAGTCAAAAAAAAATCTGCAGTAATCAATGATTTTGTAGAAAAATGGAGATTCAATTGGGGACCTTTCAAAGATGAGTTTTTTCCTATTGTAGAAGTTATTTCTGAAGATTTTTACATTCCGCAGCTTGACCGTTACCGTAAAGTTTGGGCACTTCTACCCTATGATTATTATATTTCAGACAAAAAATACCCTGTGCTTTATCTTCAGGACGCTCAAAATTTATTTAATGAAGGAAGTCAGTACGGAAATTGGGAAATCGATAAAAAACTGTCTATTCTTGCAGAATATGGTCGTGGAGACATCATCGTCATCGCTGTAGAACACGGTAATGAAGACCGAATTAAAGAATATATTTTCGACAACGATAATGTAGCCAACGGGTCTGAAGGAAAAAAATACATCAGATTTGTTACTGATACTTTAAAACCTTTTGTTGACGAGCATTATCGTACCAAAAAAGACCGCGAAAACACCGGAATTGGCGGAAGTTCTTTAGGCGCACTCATCAGTATTTACAGCGGATTTCTTTATCCTGAAGTATATTCTAAGCTGCTTATTTTTTCTCCTTCTCTTTGGATAGAGCCTACCAATAATTTCCCCATGATGAACTTCAGAGTTCCTTTTAAAACGAAAATTTATCTGTATGGTGGTGAACGTGAAGGTTCTAAAATGGTAAAAAGAATTCAGGTTTTTGAAAACTATTTGAAACGATGGGAAAAGAAAAACCTTTTTGATTTTGAATTTAAGACTAACATCAACCCAGATGGCGAACACAACGAATTTTACTGGTCACAGGAATTCCCGAGGGCAATTGAATGGCTTTTCTATAACAATACAGAAAATCCTGTTGAAGTAAAACCTAAGCAGGAAAATATTTAAAATAAAACTTTTTAAAAATGAAATTATTAAACAAAAAAAATAAACAATACACACAGATTTTTCAATTATTTACAGAAGAATCTTGGGCCTTAAATTCTAAAAACTTTAATAAAAATATAGCATTTCTTTTTGCTGGAAAAAAGCAAGAAGTTTTCATTGAAACCAATGAAGAAACCATCATTTATTATATTGGTCTTGGAAAAGAAAGTTTAAAAGATTTTGAATTTCAGCAAATTGGACTTAAATTTTCTCAGACTCAGAAAAAAAATATTCAGAAAGTGCCTACTTTATTAGTTTCTGAATTTATTAATGAAAAACAGTTTGAAGAATTCACAAAAGGATTACTCCTAGGAACTTACAACTACCCTTTTAACAAAACCCACACTTTCTGGAACGAATCTTTTGAGCTACACTTTGAAAATTTAAGCCAGAAAAAACTGGAGGATATTTCCAAAAGAATTAATGCTATCTGCGACGGACAAACTGCTTGTCAGGATTGGCTCAACAAACCGGCTAACTTAAAGAAACCTGAAATTTTCAATGCATATTTGAAAAATTTAGCCCAGAAAAATGATTTAAAATATACGGCATTCAACAGAAAAAAATGCGAAGAACTTGGCTTGGGAGCTTTCCTGTCTGTTAATCAGGGAAGTGCTTATGATGCGGCTTTTACAATTTTAGAATATAAAACCACCGAGAAAAATGCCAAAACTTTCGGACTTGTAGGAAAATGTGTTTTATTTGACACCGGAGGAATTTCTTTGAAAGCTTCAGACAATATGCATTATATGAAATCTGACATGGGAGGTGCCACTGCCGTTCTTGGAGCGTTAATTTACGCATCCAAAATGAAACTTCCCGTTAACATTACCGCGATTTTACCGATTACCGACAATGCAATTTCAGAAAACGCTTATTTGCCAAGCGATGTAATCACCGCGTACAACGGAAAAACAATCGAAGTATTAAACACCGATGCTGAAGGTAGAATGACTCTTGCTGACGGGCTTTCTTATCTTTCAAAAAATTATAAAACAGATATTTTAATTGACCTTGCAACCCTTACAGGAAGTTCTGTGAGAATGTTTGGAGACACTTGCGGCGCCATGTTTTCTAATAATGAAGAGTTAAAAAATCTATTGATTAAAACCGGTGATAAAACCAATCAGAGATTATGGAATTTGCCTTTATGGGATATCTGGTTAGATGATTTTAAATCTGATGTTGCTGATTTTAAAAACATATCAATGAAGCCTCTTGGAGATTGTATTATTGCGGCAAAATTCTTGGAACAGTTTATCGAAAACCATCCAAATTGGGCGCATCTAGACATTGCAGGAGTTGCCTTTGGAAATGTAGGATATGCCAAAGAAAAAGCAGCAACCGGCTTTGGAGTGCAATTGCTGGCCGATTTAATCGAAAATTATTATTAAAAATTAGTTTTTTAAAATTTTTCTCCTTATACTTGATTAGTAATTTTCAAAAGCACACCGATTATCAATTTTTAATATTAAATAATCAATAATCATAAGCTTTTATTTTTTATAATTTAATAAAAATTAAAAATCATTATATGAAGGAGAAAACCATCGTATGCATTTCGTGCTATTATAAAGGTTACGATTTTATGGACGAGATGAAAAAACTCGGCAATAAAATCATCCTCATAACATCGGAAAATTTAAAAGAAAAAAACTGGCCATGGCACGCTGTCGATGAGGTTTTCTATATGCCGGAACTTAAACCTTCGGTATGGAATCTCGACCATCTTATTCAGGGGTTTTCTCATCTGATGAAGACCCGAAAAGTAGATGCTGTCATTGCTTTGGACGATTATGACGTTGAAAAGGCAGCATTGATTCGTGAAACATTTCGTATTCCCGGAATGGGGCAAACAACGCACCGCTATTTCAGAGATAAACTGGCGATGCGTCAAAAAGCAAAAGATTCGGGAATCAATGTTCCGGAATTTACTGCTGTATTTAATAATGAGGAAGTAAGAGATTTTACCGATAAAGTTTCTCCGCCCTGGGTTTTAAAACCACGCTCGGAAGCTTCAGCATCAGGAATTAAAAAATTAAAAACGCAGGAAGAACTTTGGGAAGCATTGGAGAAACTGGGTGAAGAAAGACATTTATTTCTTCTCGAAAGTTTTAAACCTGGAGATGTTTATCATGTTGATAGTTTAACTTTTAATAAAGAAATTGTCTTTACTTCCGCTTCAAAATATCTCGCTCCACCCATGCAGGTTTCTCACGAAGGCGGTGTTTTCAGAACCAAAACTTTAGGAAGATATTCTGATGAGTTTAAAGCTTTAGAAGAGGCTAATGCCAAAGTTTTATCAAATTTTGGTTTGATGAATGGCGCAACGCATACAGAATTCATCCGTGGTAAAGAAGACCGAAAATGGTATTTTTTAGAAACCTCTTCAAGAGTTGGAGGTGCGCATATTCCCGATTTAGTGGAAGCTTCGAGCAACATTAATATTTGGCGTGAATGGGCAAGAATTGAAGATGCACTTTTAAGAGGAAATCATTACGAAGTTTCAAAACCAACGGGATATTATTCGGGATTAATTGTGGCATTGATTAAAGATTTAGCTCCCAATTATAAAGATTTTGAATGTGAAGAAGTCGTAAAATTTCTTCCTATCGATTACCATGTGGGAATTGTTTACAAATCAAAAGATTCTGGCGTTGTTCAGGAAAGACTTGATTCCGCAGCAGAAAAAATTCATGCAGAAATGTTGAATGTGCTTCCTCCGAAAGATAAGCCATCAAGCTAAAGTGTTAGATGTTAGATGTTAGATGTTAGATGTTAGATGTTAGATGCAAAATTATTATCTATTACTCATTACTTATCAATTATAAAAAATATGCCTCATATAGAACATACAGATTATTATTCCAATATTTTAGGAACAAGCCTTAAAGTGGAAGTTACAGGTCATTACGGTTATCCGATTATTATGTTTCCTACTTCTCAGGGTTTATATACTCAAAATCACGATTTTCACCTGAACAGCAGCATTAATTATTTTATTGAGCAGGGAAAAGTAAAGCTATATAACGTTCAAACAATCGATGCGTGGACTTTTTATGACGAAAAAATTTCGCCTCAGCAAAGAATCAGAAATTATGAAAAATATGTACAGTTTCTAATTCAGGAGTTTGTTCCTTACATTCAAAAAATACATCAGACCCATCGTGTTGCCATTGCAGGAGCGAGTTTTGGAGGCTATCATGCTGCGAATTTTGCATTCAGATTTCCGGATGTAATTTCACATTTACTCTGTCTTTCGGGAGCGTTTAGCATCAGAAATTTCATGGATGGATATGATGATGAACTGGTTTATTTTAATTGTCCAAGAGAGTTTGTAAAAAATGATGAAGCTTGGAAATATAAACATATGCATATTGTTTTGAGTACTTCTGATGAAGATATCTGCAAAGAAAAAAATGTAGAAATGGCAGAAATTTTAGCCTCCAAAGGAATCAATTTTTGGTATGATGAAAAAAAATGGATTAATCACGACTGGCCTCTTTGGAGAATGGTCTTCCCAACGTATATCGGTACATTTTTTTAAGTATCAAAAAACAAAATATTAATAGTAAACATTAAAAAAAACAAAAATTATGGCAAAAAAAGTAGGAATTTTATTCGGTATGGAAGATACGTTTCCGTGGGCATTCATTGATAAAGTAAACGAACTCGGAGGCGGTGAAATCATCGCTGAAGCAGTAAATATAGATAAACTGGAACAAGGTGCAGATTATGGTTATGCCGTAATTATTGACCGAATCTCTCAAGATGTACCTTTCTACAGAGCTTATCTGAAAAATGCAGCTTTAAATGGAACCTATGTCATTAACAACCCTTTTTGGTGGAGTGCCGATGAAAAATTCTTCAACAATGCTTTGATGTCAAAACTTGGAATACCTTTACCGAAAACTGTTTTGCTTCCTTCACATGAAAGACCTACAGATACTTCAGAAACTTCATTCAGAAACCTAAAATTTCCACACGATTGGGAATATATTTTTGATTACGTAGGATTTCCGGCTTATATGAAACCTCACGATGGGGGTGGCTGGAAAAGCGTTTACAGAGTAGAAAATCCGCAAGACCTTTGGGATAAACTGAGCGAAACAGAACAGTTGGTAATGATGGTTCAGGAAGAAATTGTATTTCAGGATTATTACAGAGTATATTGTTTAGGACAAAAATACGTTCACATTATGCCTTATGAGCCAAGAAATGCACCTCACTTGAGATATGAAACGACTCATCAAACAGAAGGTGAGGATTTAAAAAAATTACTGAAAACAATTCATGATTATACCATTAAAATGAATCAGGCTTTAGGATATGATTTCAACACCGTAGAATTTGCGGTAAGAGACGGAATTCCTTACGCTATTGATTTCTGTAACCCTGCTCCGGATGCAGACAGAAACTCTGTAGGAGAAGAAAATTTTGCCTGGATTGTAGAGCATTCAGCAAAATTAGCCATTGAAAAAGCTAAAGAATACGTTCCCGGAAAACCAAATATTTCATGGGGAACTTTCGTAAAGGACTCTGTAAAATAAAACCTAAAAAAAACACTGAAAAAAAATGCATCAATTTACAATAGGAATCGAAGAAGAGTATCAGATTATCGATGTTGAAAGCCGTGATTTAATTTCTCATGTTTCAAAAATTATTGAAGGCGGAAAAGCTGTTTTAAGTGAAAATTTAAAGCATGAAATGCACGAATCAATGATTGAAATGGAGACCGGAATTTGCCAAAACATTCAGGAAGCACAAGCTGAACTCACCAATCTTAGAAGACATTTAATTAATACCGCCCACGAACAAGGTTTAAGAGTTTCCGGAGGTGGAACTCATCCTTTTTCAAACTGGGAACACAATACGATTACAAACGGCGAACGTTACAATAAAATTGTAGACGATATGGGTGATGTTGCCCGTGGAAATTTAATTTTCGGGTTGCATGTTCACATCGGGATTCCCAATCGTGAAGAAGGCGTGAGAATACAGAATGTCATGCGTTATTTCCTTCCGCATGTGTATGCACTTTCGGTAAATTCACCTTTCTGGATTGGCAGAAGTACAGGTTTTAAATCTTACAGACAGGAAATCTTCGTAAAGTTCCCAAGAACCGGTATTCCAAGTTATTTTAATTCTTTGGCAGAGTTTGACAGCTATGTTGACCTTTTGGTAAAAACCGGAACGATTGATAATGCTAAAAAAATATGGTGGGATTTGCGTGTTCATCCCTTTTATCCTACCATTGAGTTCAGGATTTGCGATATGCCTTTAAGAATTGAAGAAACAGTTTGTTTAGCGGCAATTATGCAAAGTTTAGTGGCTAAAATCTATAAACTTCATCAGCAAAATTTAAGTTTCAGAAGTTACCGAAGGTTACTGCTTAATGAAAACAAATGGCGTGCTTCCAAAGATGGAATTCATTCTAAACTGATTGATTTTGGTAAAGAAGAATCGGTACCCTATCCTGATCTTTTAAAAGAACTTTTAGAGTTTATCGATGATGTTGTAGATGAATTAGGATGCAGAAAAGAAGTAGAATATGCTTGGAAAATTTTGGAAAACGGAACCGGCGCAGACCGTCAATTGGCTATTTACAAAGAAACCGGAGACCTCAAGAAAGTTGTTGATTATATGATTTCTGAGACAGAATATGGCATCACTCATGGCGAAACTGCTTCGCAATAATTTTATAACTTTGTAGAAATTATGAAGTTATGAAAGAGGTAAGAATTGCTTTGCTGGATATGAATAATAATCAGGCAAATCAGGGATTTAAAAATATTAAAGAAATCTCTGAAAACTTCAAAAAGCAATCGGAAGAAAATATTAGCATTACAAGCTTTGATGTAAGACATAAAAATGAAATTCCAAATATTAAGGATTTTGATATATTTATTTCATCTGGCGGACCGGGAAATCCTCACCGTGAAGGTTTTGAATGGGAACAGAAATTTGCAGATTTTTTAGATGAAGTTTATGAACACAATAAGCAGAATGAAGCCAAGAAATATCTTTTTTTAATTTGTCATTCCTTCCAATTAGCAAGTATTCATTGGGATTTAGGGAATATCTGCAAAAGAAAATCTTACTCATTTGGTGTGCAGCCTATTCACAAAACAGAAGAAGGTGAAGATGAATTTTTATTCAAAAACTTACCTGATCCTTTTTATGCAGTAGATTCCAGAGCGTATCAATTTATTGAGCCTCATATAGAGCGTTTTGAAGAATTGGGAATGAGAATGGTGGCGATTGAAAAATCCCGTCCACATATCGATCTTGAACGAGCAATTATGGCAGTTCGATTTTCTGATGAAATTTTCGGAACACAGTTTCATCCAGAAGCTAATCCTGATGGAATGCTGGAAAATCTGAAAGATGAAAAAAATAAAGAAGCCATGATTGAAAACTTCGGTATGGAAAAATATCTGGAAACCGTAGACCGAATTAATGACGAAGACAAAATTGTTCTTACACAATCTCAAATTCTACCTCGCTTTTTAAGCGATGCTAAGAGAAATATTTTGAAACAAAAGACGGCAACAGCTTAGATATTTTTAAATTTTCTAAACATTAAGTAAGTTAATTATTTAGTACATGACATTTTTTTTAACGCAAAAGTGACAAAATATTTTATAATAGATAAGTCATCCAAAAGCTAACAAAACAAGTGATAAATTAAAAAAAACATTTTGTAAACTTTTGAACTTCTCTTTTTCCAATCATTTCTTTTGATGCTTTTGTGGTTAAAAAGAGACTTTAAGTTTTTGTCATATATTTATATGATCCTCAAATATTTAGCATATTAAAAACAGAGAAATTAATCTGCTTAATCAGCAAAATCTGCGAGAGAAATTATTTCCATTTAAATTTAAAAAAATTAAAGTTCAAAAAAATCAATAAAATCGAGCAACATTGTTCGATTTTTTAAATCACAAAAGAAAAAATATGATTCCAAAATACAGAAAACAGTTTAACGAAGAATTCACCAGCGAAAAATACGATCAGATAAAATCAATCTTAGAAGAAAAAAGCGGCATACAACCTACATTCAGATTGTCTGAAAGTCCGATTTTTTTGACTCATAAATTCAAAGAAAAATTAGTTTCGGCAAGTGAAAGTATTATTAATCAAATTAAAAATTTTCCTGCAGGAACTTTAGAAAAATCAATTCCTGAAAACTGTAAAGTTCCCAACGACACCAAACAGCCTCATTTTTTCACCATCGATTTTGGAATATGCAGAAGCGAGAACGGTAAAATAGAACCTCAACTGATAGAGCTGCAAGCTTTTCCTTCGCTGTATGCTTTTCAGAATGTTTATGAAGATACTTTTTGTGAGGTTTATCCATTTTTAAATACTCTGAAAAATAATATTTCGCCTGAAGATTACCAAAAACATTTATATGAATTGATTGTTGGTAAAGAAAATCCTGAAAACGTTATTTTGCTTGAAATTTATCCTGAAAAACAAAAAACAGCCATTGATTTTGCTTTAACAGAGAAACTTTTAGGGATAAAAACTGTTTGTCTTACAAAAGTAAAAAAGCAGGAAAATCAATTATTTTATGAACATAGTGGCGAACTGATTAGAATTAAAAGAATTTACAACCGCGTTATTTTTGATGAGCTTGATAAAATTCCTAATCTTAAAACTGAATTTAATTTCCGTGAGGAAGCAGATGTAGAATGGATTACACATCCGAATTGGTTTTTCAAAATTTCTAAATATCTTTTGCCTTTACTACAACATGAATTTGTCCCAAAAAGCTATTTCCTGCACGAATTCCCTGAAAATGAAAATTTAGAAAACTTTGTTTTAAAACCTTTGTTTTCTTTTGCAGGAAGCGGTGTCAATTTAAATCCAACCAAAGAAATCACAGATGCTATTTTAGACAAAGAAAATTATATCTTGCAGCGAAAAGTAAACTACGAACCTATTTTTGAAGATATCAACGGAGATTTTTCAAGAGCAGAAATCCGTTTACTTTATATCTGGAAGGAAAATGAAGAGCACCCTATTTTAATTCAAAACCTTTCAAGAATGACCAAAGCAGCTATGGTGAATGTAGATTTTAATAAAAAAGATGCCATTTGGATTGGAAGTTCTCATGCGTTTTTTGGAGAAGAATAATACAACTATATTAAAATGTGTGAAATTTCAAATGAATTAAAGTTTTGTACTTGTTTGGAGCTTAAAGACCTGGAAATAATTAACATTCATCAAAAATTAGAAAAATTCCAGAATAAAAAGCTACCAAACTCTAAAGAATCTTATAGCTGGATAATTTACGAATATATCGGTCATCAAAGTAATGAAGGAATTATGGGTCTTTTGGACATGCCAAGTGAAAAAATTGGATTTTCCTTAACTGAAGAATTCGTACTTGATAATATAAATAATAAAAATTGTTTTGATTTTGATTACCATCCTAAAGAAGGAGATAATTTGCAGATAAATTTTCAAAGAAATAAATACTGGGTAGAATTTTTATCATTCATATATCACAACAATATTTGGAAAGCTGACTCTTATGATGCTTTCACAGAAATAATTGAACTTAAAAAGTTCGGAATATTAAAAGTGAAAAAAAATGACTCATAAGTAAAAAAAATCGGCGGACTATAAAAAGGCCGCCGAAAATATTAATTAAATCCTATCATCCTCAAGCAATTCTCTCGCTTGATATTCCTGAACAAGGTCAATCGCATTGGAAATAACATCGCTTAAAGCGGTAATAAAAGTACCATCTTCCGCCATTCCCATGGCATGTTTTAAGGCTTCAATTTCTTTGGGAATCGTCTCATAGCTTACATCTCTTCCCGAAGATTGCATTCCATCGATAATCAAGCTATTGATTTCTTCTTCTGTTCGTCCACGAAGGTGTTTTTCATTTCTAATGATGATATGATCAAACATTCTTCCGGCAATTTTTCCGCACAGTCTTATATCTTCATCTCGACGATCTCCAACACCAGAAATAATTCCGATTTTTTTGGTTGACTCTACATTTTTAAGGTAATCTTCAATTGCTTCGTAACCTGAAGGATTGTGTGCAAAATCTATTAAAACTTTAAAGTTTTTAAATTTAAATACATTCAATCTTCCAGGAGTCAACTGTGCACTTGGAATAAATGTACGAAGTGAGTTGGAAATATCTTCAATTCCGAAACCGTAAAGGTAGCAAGCTAAACTTGCCGCCAAAACGTTATCAATCATGAATTTTGCCTTTCCTTCCATCGTAATCGGGAAGTCTTTTACTTTGCCAATTCTGATCTTCCAGTCACCTTTTTTAATGGTTACAAAACCTTCTTCGTAAACACAAGTTATACGACCTTCTTTAGCAAATTTTTTGATGTATGGATTATTTTCATCCAAACTGAAAATCGCAACATTACTTGGCAAGTCGTTGATAATTCTCATTGAATATTCATCTTCAGCATTCAAAACGCTCCATCCGTTTTTCTTTACACTGTCGAGCACTACCCTTTTTACTTTGGTAAGATCTTTTAGATTGTGAATATCATTCATTCCTAAATGATCTTCTTTAATATTGGTTAAAACTCCGATATCACACTGAGAAAACCCTAAACCTGAACGAAGAATTCCACCACGTGCAGTTTCCAAAACGGCAAATTCTACGGTAGGATCTTTTAGAATAAATTCCGCAGAAATGGGACCGGTAGTATCCCCTTTCGTTAACATCGTATTTTGAATATAAATTCCATCAGATGTAGTAAAACCTACTCTATAGCCATTATTTTTAACGATATGAGAAATTAGTCTTGTCGTTGTTGTTTTACCATTGGTTCCGGTTACCGCAATAATAGGAATCGTAAAAGGCTTTCCTTGTGAATATAACATATCAACAACCGGAGCCGCAACATTTCTCGGAAGACCTTCGCTTGGAGCCAAATGCATTCTGAAACCAGGCGCTGCATTTACTTCGATAATCGCTCCACCGCTTTCTTTCAAAGGTTGAGTAAGATTTTCTGCCATAATATCGATTCCACAGACATCTAAACCAATGATTTTTGAAATTCTTTCTGCCATTGTGATATTTTCAGGATGCACCATATCGGTTACATCAATAGAAGTACCACCAGTAGAAAGATTCGCCGTAGATTTCAGATAAACTATTTCCCCTTTTTGAGGAACCGTTTCTAACGTATATTGAAGTTTTTCGAGTAATTCTAAAGTATCTTTATCAACATTAATTTCGGTTAACACATTTTCATGTCCATACCCTCTTCTTGGATCTTGATTTTCCTTTTCAATTAATTGCTCAATATTAGACTCTCCATCTCCTACAATATGTGCAGGAACTCTTCTCGCCGCCGCAACCATTTTATTATTAATCACCAAAACTCTGAAATCGTATCCGGTAATGTACTTTTCAACAATTACTTTTCTTGAATATTTTTGAGCATGTTCTAGCCCAATAACCGAAGAAACCCAATCATTGACATTAATGGAAGAACCTTTGCCATGATTTCCGTCTAAAGGTTTAATCACGATAGGATATCCAATTTTCTTGATAACGCTTTGTAATTCTTCTTCATCTACAATTAAATCTCCCATCGGAACAGGAATTGCAGCATCATGAAGCATTCTTTTGGTTAATTCTTTATTGCACGCAATATCTACAGCAATTGAGCTTGTATTCCCAGTAATTGTCGCCTGAAACCTCTGTTGATTAATCCCGTAACCCAATTGCACTAAAGAATTGCTGCCCAGTCGTATCCACGGAATTTTCCTTGAAACAGCTTCCTCAACGATACTTCCAGTAGAAGGACCTAATCGTACACGTTCTCTTATTTCTTTTAATTTTCGAATACAGGCATTAACATCATAATCTTTATCTTCTATTAAAGCTAAAGCAATTTCTACCGCTTGTTCAGCAGCATAAATCCCTGCATTTTCTTCTATATAATCAAACACTACGTTGTAAACTCCGGGAGTCTTTGTCTCACGTGTTCGTCCAAAACCAGTATCCATACCCGCTAAAGTTTGAATCTCTAAGGCGATGTGCTCAATCACATGCCCCATCCAAGTTCCGGTTTCTATTCTATGAAAAAAACCGCCTATCGTTCCTTCAGAACAACGATGACTAATAAGCGAAGGCATAAGACGTTCTATTCTTTCACGAAAACCTTCGATTTTATTGGTAGGAAAGTTTTCCATTTCCTCCAGATCCAAACGCATCTGTATCAGCTTCTTTCTTCTTATGCTCCAAATATTTGGACCACGCAAAGCCTGTATCTTCTCAATTTTCATAGTTTAGCTATACCTTATTATATTAATAAAAACATCTTTCTAAATCAAAGATAATGCAAAACCTTAAACAAAACCATAGCGTTATTAAAGATTTATTAAAAAAATATAATTTGTGTAATCGATTATAAATCAAAGCAAATACGTTAAAAATGAGTTTACATTGCATTAACAATTTATTATTTTTTAAATTTGCAAGCTATGAAACCTGTTGGAAAATTAATTATTATTGGTGGAGCTGTTAATAAAGGCAGTTTTTCGGAGACCGATTACGACCAGAATGTGGAAAAAAATCTCAACTTTTTTGAAAGGGGGATTTTAAGAAAAATCATTACTGAATCTAAAAATAAAGAAAACTCAATCATCGAGGTTGTGACTACTGCGTCGCAAATCCCTCAAATTGTGGGTGCTGAATATAAAAAAGCTTTTGAATTTTTAGGAGCCAAAAACGTCAATATATTAGATATTCACAATCGTGAAGAAGCTAATTCTGATGCTATTGTTGCAAGAGCCAATGCAGCAGATGTTGTGATGTTTACAGGTGGAGACCAATTAAGATTGACTTCAATTTTAGGAGGAACTAGATTTCACGATGCTATTTTACTGAAATATCAGGAGCAAGATTTTATCTATTCCGGAACTTCAGCAGGAGCTGCAGCAGCTTCTGAGAATATGATTTATCAGGGAAGCAGCTCTGAAGCTTTATTGAAAGGTGAAATCAAGACCACTCAAGGTTTAGGATTAATCGATAATGTAATTGTAGATACGCATTTCGTACAAAGAGGAAGAATCGGAAGACTTTTCCAAGCGGTTGTCAATAATCCTAGAACATTAGGAATTGGCTTAGGTGAAGACACCGGGCTTTTTATTCACAATGACATAATGACTGCAGTAGGATCTGGATTGGTAATTATTGTTGACGGAAGATTCATTAAAGATACCAATCTTACGAACATCAATTTGGGTGAGCCGATTTCAATTGACAATCTTACGGTTCATGTCATGTCGATGAACGATCATTATGATTTAACAACAAGAAAGCTGACGATAGAAAATTCGCAGTTTAATCCGATACCTCAAACGTAAAAATAAATTAAAGTGAAGTTTTTCTTCACTTTTTTTATATATTTAAGTCAAATAATTAAAATGAAAATTATCATCCACGGCGGTTTTTTCTCTGAAAGCGACCAAAGCCACGAAGTAAAAACAGCAAAACAAAATTCTTTAAAAAGCATCGCAGAAAAAGCATATCAATATTTACAAACCCATTCAGCGGTTGATACGGTTGCCTATGCAGTTTCACTTTTGGAAGATGATGAATTATTTAATGCAGGTATTGGCTCACAAATTCAGAGTGACGGAATTATAAGAATGAGTGCCGCTTTGATGGATGGTGAAACCCAGAAAATGAGTGGTGTTATCAATATTCAAGATGTGAAGAATCCTATTTTTGTGGCGAAAGAATTAATGAAAGAAGACGACCGGGTTTTAGGTGGAAATGGCGCTAAAATATATGCTGATAAAAACGGATTTGAAAACTTCTCAACAGAAATTCCTCAACGAAGAAAAGAATACGAAGCTAAACTGGCAAATGGCGGAAAAGGAACGGTAGGCTGTGTTGCCATCGATAAAAATGGGAATTTAGCTGTTGCCACTTCTACCGGAGGAAAAGGTTTTGAGATTCCGGGAAGAATTTCAGATTCTGCAACGGTAGCTGGAAATTATGCCAATGAATTTTGCGCAGTAAGCTGCACCGGAGTGGGTGAAGATATTGTAAGCAACGCCACTTCAGCTAAAATTGTGACAAGAGTAACTGACGGAATGAGCCTGAAAGAAGCTTTTGACAAAACTTTTGCAGAATTAAAAACAATTGACGGTTTTGCCGGAGCGATTGCGATTGATAAAAACGGAAATATGTATCATCAAGACTCATACCCCACTATGGTTTTTGCAAGTTTTGATGGAAATCAGTTTGAAATATTTAAATAATTTTAACATTTATTTATTATTCCAAAAATATATTTGGCACACATTTTACATAGCTACTAATAACAAAATTTTAATATTACAACCTTTAAAAATCAAAAATCATGGGAAATAAGACAAACGGAATATTAGCTTTATTAGGATTAGGTGCTTTAGCATATTGGAAATACAAAAAATCTACTCCAGAGCAGCAGCAAGCTGTAAAAGACAAAATTAACAGTGCTAAAGATAATTTGAACCAATGGGGAAATGATTTGAAAGATAAAGCAAATGAAGTGGCTTCCCAGGCTCAAAGCAAATTTGAAGAAGCAAAGTCAAAAGTAGAAGATTCTGCCTCTAAATAATAAAATTTGAATCAACAAACATTAGATATTCATTTTTTAACATTCATATAAAAAAGTCATCATTACGATGACTTTTTTTGTGCTGAAATAGCATAAACCATGGGTATTTTATTTCCAAATTTTTCGGTTCGCCATTTTCCTTTTTCAAACTCTACAATATGCTTAAAACAAGGATAAGGTGACCAGTCAAACTCCTGAAATTTCTCTATTATCAAGTTTTCATCCATCAAACTTTGCATTACTTCTGATAACGAGTGATTCCACATCACGTATTCCTGAACGATTTCGGCAGAAAAATCAGCATACGTTCCTTCGTAGGTTTCTATAATTGGCTTTTCATTAAAATAATTGTAGGCAATGTCTTTAAAATTGTCATCAAACATCCAAACAACAGGATGAAATTCGGCGATGACAAACTGTCCGTCAGGTTTTAAAAAATGATCAATTACACTCGCCCATTTCTTCAAGTCAGGAAGCCAGCCAATTGTTCCGTAACTTGTAAAAACAATATCAAATTTTTCGTTTAAAATATTTGGTAAATCATATACATCAGAGCAGATAAACTCTGTATCAGTATTGCATTGTTCTGCTAAATCTTTCCCAGCTTCAATCGCTTTATCCGAAAGATCCATTCCTGTAACTTTTGCTCCCATTCTTGAGAGTGAAATAGAATCTTGCCCGAAATGACACTGCAAATGCAAAATTTTCTTGTCTTTAACATCTCCTAAAAGTCCTAGTTCTATAGAATTTAATGATGTTCTTCCTTTCAAAAATTCATCTACAAAATAAAAGTCAGATTTCAGATGCGGTTCTACTTTGGCGTTCCACGATTTTTTGTTGATTTCTAAATAGTTTTCCATTGAGTTTTTCTTTAATGTAAATATAATTTTTTTCAGAAACATTTATCCTTTATGGTTTCCCGTAAAAAAATATAAGAATCCCACTGTAGTTTTGAAGAAAATTAGAATACTGAATTTCTGGTTTTAAGTAAAAAAAACAATGTTATATTCTTTCATGGCTTCTTTTATTTCTATGCTGAATGCTTTATGCCACAAAACTGGAAGGTAAATCAACTGGAAACAAAAATTTTGAAAGAGAGATAATATATCTACAAAAAACATTCAATTAATTAATGATTTACTAATTATATTTAATGTTAACGTAACATATTACAAAAAACATTAAATATTACTTAAATAAAGAAAAAAAAAGTAGAGTTATTTCAAAAAACTATGTTAAATTTGTCCCAAACTAAGAGCTAAAAACTAATTAAACAACTGTATTTCCAAATATCGAATCAAATAAAAATCTTCAATTTTATATTTTCATCTTTTTTTAAGTTTTGATTAATCTATTTAAATCAAAACTGGAATTACATTTATTTTTTTCAACAAAAATTACTTTTGTTTACAACATGCGAACAGCTTGAGATTAGTTTTTTTAAGTAAAAATTTCACAAAAAATTATGACAGCAATTTTAGAGAAAAGTCAGGTCACCAATATATTTAGAGATTCTAAAAGCAATGATGCAATTTATACTTTGGGTGTAAATTGGGGGAAAATAGAAATACAGAAACGTAATTTTTTAGGAATAAAAACAAAAAAAATTACTTTAGATATTGACCTTGACTTAACTTGCATTATGTTTGATGCTCAAAAAAAAGCAATCGACTGGATATACTCTCCGAAATACAACAGCTGGCTTATTCATCATAATTTCCCTTTAGGTAAATACCATTCAAAAGACAACGCCTTTAATCATTTTTACAAAACATTAAACGATGATTCTGAGTATAAAAAAACGATAAAAATAAATCCTAAAAAAATAGGGAATGAAATAGAAACGGTATTTTTTTATTTAAGTATTGATCGAAAAAAAATAAAGGAAACCGATTTTTCAATGGTAGAATCTGTGAATTTAAAGATTAATGAAGATGTAAAAGTTGATCATCCATTAGTCGAGTTCAACGTTATACCCAATTATAATAAAAGAAATAAAGGAATTTTAGTCTTAGGAAAACTTTTCCGTGAAAATAATGAGTGGAAATTTAAAGCCATAGGGAAAGGAATTGATGAGCAAAAATTTATTAAACTTACTCGTGGATTTTAATATTCTATTGTAGATAAATTATTCTTATATTTCCTAAAACGATTATCTCAAATCCTGTGGTAACTTTACAAAGTTATCACAGGATTTTATTTGTTAAAAGCATTTGCAGAGAAGAGTTTTTAAGATTTCGTAATCTTTTGAATTTATCATTTCTTTTGATACTTTTGCAGCAAAAAAGATACTTAAGCTTTTCTGTCGTGTACTAAGAAAATTGATTTAATACCTGAAAAAGGTAAAAATATTAATTTAAATAATGTAGAGGCAATCGTAATTAATAATACTTTTTAAGAAATCTTATCTGTAGATTTTGGTATGATTGAAAGCGAATAACAATGATAATGTAATTATATTTAAATGATTTATAAAATTTTTCTTCTCTTACTATTTCCAATTATTATCTTTTCGCAAAATAAATCTTACAAAGTAATCGGGGTAAAAGACGGTGATACTGTAGAAATATCAATGGATGGAAAACCGCAAGTCGTGAGACTTTCGCATATTGATTGTCCTGAAAAAAAACAGCCGTTCGGAAACAACGCAAAACAGTTTGCATCAGATTTGTGCTTTGGAAAAAAAGTTAAACTTTCTACAGGTTGGAAAAAAGATCGTAATAAAAGATTGCTTGCGGAGATTATATTATCAAACGGGAAAAACCTTAATAAAGAACTCGTAAAAAATGGTTTAGCTTGGCATTACAAAAAATATTCGAAAGACAATAGTTATGATGATTTAGAAAAGTATGCAAGAAAACTGAAAGTAGGATTATGGAATGACAAAACTCCTACAGCACCTTGGGAATGGAGAAAATCCCGAAAAAAATCTTCGAAACCAACTTTATCTACAATTGCTAAAAGCAAATAACACAAAAAATTCCGGCTATTTCGTAGCCGGAATTTTAATATTTCATCTAAAATCATCCAAAAAACTGATTCATCAATCTCTTCAATTGTAAATCTCCGAATCCATAAACAGGATATTTTTGATTGAAGATTTTGAAAACTGCTTCAAAAGTTTCTGCATTCTTTTGAATATCTTTTATTTGATTTTCCAAAGTTCCGTTAAACCTATTTTCGTTTGCGGTAATCAGTTCTTCAAGGTTTCTCACAATTTCTGATGAGGTCTCTTTAGATAAATTATTTTATTGGAAACCATTCCAAATGGTTAGATATTAATTTTCTTTCTGTATCAGTAATTTCTTTTGCAAAATGAAACATTTCCAGCAGGTCATTTTCATTAGTTTCTGCAAATCCCTTTTCTTTATTTTTTGGGAATACTCTAAAAACTTTTGTATTATTTAAATTCAATTTCGAAATTAAAAACCAAAAATTTGTCTGACAAAACAAATCGTCTTCAAACCAGAAAAATACATCAGAATCCTCTGGGATATTTTGTATTCTTTGAAATTCTTTTACGACCAATTCGTCATAGTTGCTTTCTGAATCGTAATTTTTTTTGATAAATTTTTTGCGATTTTCAAAGAAATTATTATCTGAAACAGATCCATCAATTAAAGCTTCACGCCAGATAATACTTTCACCGTCCAATTTTTTTGGAAATTTTTCGGCTAAACAATCACCATTCAGAATGTGAAAAGCTCTCATCTATCAAGAGCTTAAGAATTAAGAAATTCTTCCAAAGAAACTGTTTTTTGCTCTCCGACTTCAAGATTTTTATAGGTAACGGTATTATTTTTAAGCTCTTCTTCTCCTAAGAAAACAAGATTTTTAATTCCTTTTTTCTCTGCGTAAGTAAACTGCTTATTGATTTTTGCACTTTCAGGATACAGCTCTGCAGAAATTCCTTTTTCTCTTAATTTAATAATTAATTTCAAAGCGTCCAGAGTTTCTTCACCTCCGAAATTAGCAAAAAGATATTCTACGTTTGAGGTTGCATCTTCTGGGAAAAGATTGAGCTCTTCCATTACCAGATAAATACGGTCAAGGCCGAAAGAAATTCCGATTCCCGGAACATTTTTCACTCCAAAAACTTCGGTAAGATTATCATATCTACCACCACCACCGATGGAACCCATTTGTGCCTCATCTGCTTTTACTTCAAAAATTGCTCCGGTGTAATAATCTAAACCACGCGCTAGAGTAATATCAAAAACAAGATTCTGAATATCAACACCCAAATTTAAAGATTGTGTAATCACAAACTCCAATTCTTCAACTCCTTTTAATCCGATCTCGTTTCCGGCAAACTTTTCTTTAAGCTGAAGAAGATTTTCTAAAGCATCGTTAGACTGATTGAAAAGGAAATCTAATTTATCAATCGATTCCTGAGAAATTTCTCTTTCCAAAAGTTCCTTCACTACTCCATCCTTCCCTATTTTATCCAATTTATCCAGAGCAACAGTAAAATCAATCAATTTATCAGTAATTCCCGCATATTCAGCCAACCCTGAAAGAATTTTTCGGTTGTTGATATGAATGGTCACAGAAACTTTTAATTCAGCAAAAGATTTTAAATACAATTGCACTAAATCTACTTCCTGATAAAGGCTTTCGCTACCTACAACATCGGCATCGCACTGATAAAACTCTCTGAATCTCCCTTTTTGTGGGCGATCTGCTCTCCAAACCGGCTGAATTTGATAACGTTTATAAGGAAAAGTCAATTTCCCATGATTCATCGCTACAAATCTTGCGAAAGGTACCGTTAAATCATAACGGAGTGCTTTATCTGTAAGACTTTCTGCGCTGAATGGTTTATCTAAAGCTTTCTGAAAATCGGTCAACATTTGAGTTTTTTTATCCTCTTTAGCTTCGTTGATGCTCGAATTTAAAATCTTAAAAATCAAACGGTCTCCTTCTTCCCCGTATTTTCCGGTCAAGGTAGATAGGTTTTCAAAGCTTGGAGTTTCCAAAGGTTGAAACCCAAACAATTCGAAATTCTTTTGTAATATATTGATGATGTATTTTCTTCTTGAAACTTCCAGTGAGGTAAAATCTCTCGTTCCTTTTGCTAAGCTTGGCTTCATAATTTATGGGTAATGAATAAATCTGTAATGAGTAATTGACTGCAAAAATAAGCAATTGAAAACACTTTCAGCGTAAAGCTGTTTAAACTAATTTTTGTTTAACCGCAAAATAGGCAAAAGAAATTCGAAATGTATCTGATTAGATATTAAAAGCTCTCAAAAGAATAAAAATTAAAGATTTTTGAAAATTGATGTGTTCTTTTTTCATTTTAAAAATAAGCTTTAATAGAAATATTTAAACCTTTTTGTGCCTTTTGTGGTTAAATAAAAAGCTTAAACAATTCATATTAAACAAAGCCAGAGATTAGATTTCTCAAGCTTTGTAATTTTCAACATTTGAGTTTTGGTATTTAATCACATTTTATACACTTTCTAAAATTTCAAGAATTTCTTCGCCATAATTTTCTATCTTATGCTTTCCGAAGCCTTTAATATCCAGAAGCTCTTCTTTTTTTGCAGGTTTGTATTTCGCAACAGAAACTAGTTCTTTGTTGGTTGCAATAAAATATGTTGGGAGGTTTTGTTCTCTTGCTTTTTCAGAGCGCCAAAGTTTTAAAGCGTCGAGAATTTTAATTTCATCCTCATTTAGCACTTCCTCGTCTGCAGAGTATTTTACTGCTTTAGAATCTTTTACTACCATATTAATCGGAATTGATTTCTCTTCATTAAAATAAAGTATAACACTCCAAAATTGTTCGTCATGAATAAAAGCTGTTTCTGTTTTAATAATATCATGATGTTCCAGAAAATCATCAATCATTCTTTGGTCATTGTGCAGAAACTCGTTTGCAATTCTGATTTTAAAAACTTTTATTTTCATCATTTCTGATTTTAAAATTGAGTAATTATTTACCACCTAAAAGCAGAAGTTCATCTACTCTAATTTCGGTAATATATCTTTTCACACCGTCTTTATCGTCGTACGATCTGTACGTTAATTTCCCTTCAATGGCAATCTCTTTCCCTTTCGAAACATACTTCTGAAAAATCTCTGCTGTCTTTCCGAAAGCTACCAAACTGTGCCATTGTGTTTCTTCCACCTTCTCGCCTTTCGCATTGGTGTAATGATCATTTGTTGCGAGTGATACCGAAGCTTTCATTCCTCCATTTTCGAAGTTTATCATTTCAACTTCTTTTCCTGTAAAACCAATTAAGGTTACTTTGTTTCTTAGTGACATAACTTTATATTTTTTAGATTAACAATTTAGATAAGAGACGTTCACTTGTTTTCTCAAATCTCTATTGCAAAGATTCATCACATTAGGAAATTTAGTCGGTTGTAAACTATTTAAATTCGTTTGTAGTCGTTTGAAAACGGATAAGAAAATTTAATTTTATTCACCTATAAAATTGAGTTTATCTAAATAAACCAAAACACAACACCCTTATAAACAGTAAGATAACAAAAAAAAAAACAACAGCATTAATGCAATAACATATAGTTTGTATTTGCGCAATGCGTATATTTGGATGTTAGCCGTCAGTTTGGCAAACTGCATAAAATAAAAACTTTAAATTGGAAATTGAATAAATGTATGAAAAGAAATATATTGTTAATTTGTTGCTTATTAATCTGTTCGCTGAAAATGTTTTCTCAAAAAATTGAGGAAATGAAATTAACAGAAAGCGAAATACCAAAAGAGTATAAACTTACCGAAGAAAATCAGTGTAAATCTATTCAAGCGAGCATTTTATTTAATAATCCGAAAATGTACGAAATGATTTTTGGGAAAATTAAATCTCAAGAAATCCAAAATTTTGAAAGCTCAAAAGACAGCGGAAGTATACTTTATTTAGAATTTGCAAATAAATTTGAATCTGAAAGTTTTGTAAAAAGTTTACTTTGGGGTACAAGCAATAAACCAACAAATAAGAATCCTGAAGAAATCTACTTTAAAAATAATATTTTAATAATTTGGAGTTTTAACAAAGAAAGTGAATTGAAAAAACTATCGAAAACAAAAGTAGAAGCAGGAAAAAAATAAAACCGAACGGCTAACACGGGTTTTGCGCTAGTGGGGCGAAACTGCAAAGTTCAACAATTGTTCTTCGGTTCAACTTTTGTGCAAAATTGAGGTTTCGTGCTTCGATTGCCCCACCATCGCAAAGCCCCGAAACGTTAGCGGTAATGTTCCAGAAAATATCGTGTTTAAAAAGAAATCACCGAAAAAAAATGAAATGTTTTATAGTACTTTTGACAATATTCTTAAACGCAAATTTTGTCTATTCTCAAGAAGAAAAATCAGTAAATCAAACCTTGGAAAAAATGTATCTTAAATTGAAAGGCTTAAATTCTTTGAGCTACGATTTATCCAGAGAATTAAATTATCCTTCCAATAATTACAATGCTGTTTCCAAATGGAATTCTAATTATTTTTTTGATTTAAACGAAAATCCAATTGGTTTTAAATTTCAAATTGACAATTCAACTTCATCATACATTTTTAATGGAACAGAATATTTTGAGTTAAACAAAGAAGATAAGACTTATGAACTTTTAAGCAAACCTCAAAAAGAAGATTTTGCAAGTAATAGTTATTTTTACAACTCAATTATAACGCTTCGAAATATATTACCAACACTTATTGCGGATAAAGATTCAAAAAAATCTGTTACAGACACTTTGATAAATAATAAATTGTATCAAAAAGTAAAAATAAATATTGGAAAAAGAAGAATTCAGAACTTAGGAGGAAATTTTGACAAAATGAAAACTGAATATGATTTTATCTTTACAATTTTAGTTGATTCCGAAAATAATTTTCCAATAGAAATTCTACAATCGAACAATTCTAATTCCGATTTTATTAAAACTAATTTTGATAATATTAACGAACATCCAAATATTCCTAACGAAAATTCTTGGTTTTACTCAACATATAAAAACGAATATCACAGCACAGAAAAACAATTACAAAAATCAAATTTATCTTTAGGTTCTAAAGCACCAAACTGGAAACTTAACTTGCTGAATGAAAAAAAAGTATTAAGTTTAGATGATTTGAAAGGAAAAGTTGTTCTGTTAGATTTTTGGATAAAAAATTGTTCGCCTTGTATTGAAAATATTCCATTTTTGAATGAACTTCAAGAAAAATTCAAAAATAAAGATTTTGTTTTATTAGCATTAAATTCTTATGATTCTAATGAAAAAATAAAAGAATTTCACACAAAATACAAGTTAAAATATCAAGTTCTTACAAATGGAAATTTGGTAGCGAAAAATTATGGTGTTTATTCTTTTCCAACAATATTAATAATTGATAAAAATGGAAAAATAATTTATCTCCAAAATGAAAAATCAGACGAAAACGAAATTGAATCCATAATAAAAAATGCTTTAAAATAAAACACTACCGCTAACATAGGCTTGGCGCAATGGCTGGTGTCGAATTGAATTGAAAAAGTAGTTTACGATTTCGCGAAAGCCAATTTTATAGAGTTTTTTGTTATATTTACTCCATAATAATTGGCTTTTGCTCTGTGTCGTCGAAATTGAAAATTTCGTTTCCAATTTCCGCCACTCCGCCAAGCCTCAGAACGTTAGTAGCAATTTTAAACCGACCATATGGGAATATTTGACTTTCTAACGAAAAAAAATAAAGGAATTGATGAAAATAAGTTTCTTTCTAATCAGTTTCAAAATGAAATTTGTGCTTTAGCGCTCTGGAAACTAAAAGAAAACAATTCCAATCCTTATATCGCAATCAAAGAACTAAAAAAAGTTGGACTGAGCGATGAACAAATTGATTATGTATTAGAAAAAACTAAAAAAATAATTGAACCTGAACAAACTTTTAATATACAAAATACTGATTTTGGAATATCCGATGATTTGTTGGATAAAATTATAAAAAAAGAAATAAGTGAACTCGAAATAAGGAATTACTTTGATAAATTGTTTTCATTTGCTACATACCAAGCTCAAAATGGAAAACAAAAAAATGCTTTAGAATTATACCAAAAATGTTTACTTATCAACCCAAATGCGGATGAAGTTTATTCAAATTTAAGTATTCTAAACTATGAAATAAATGACTTTGAAAAATCCTTAGAAAACATAAATAAAGCTATAGAGATAAAACCTTTAGAAATCATTTATTACAAAAATAAAGCTGTTACTTGTGAACATTTGGAATTACACGAAGAAGAGAAAAAATGTTACGAAAAAATAATTGAAATTGACAGTAATAATTTAGAAGCAACTTTTTCTCTTTCTCAACTCAATGTTCAAGACAATGAATTCGAAATTGCTCTTAAAAATTTAAATAAAGTTATTGACTTAACAGATGGTTCAGATGAACTTTTTGGGCCTCAGTTAAGTAAGATTGGGGTTTTATATGAATTAGGACTTGTAAAAGAAGCGGAAGATTTATACCTAAAAATGACCTCTCTGTTTCCTCAAGAAATAATTATACATCATATAATTCCAAACCTTAATTTTCATAAAAATAAAATAGATGATGCGAAAGCATTTTTTGACATACAATATAAAAAAACAAAGAACGCTGTTGTTCTAAAAGCTAAAGCAGATTTCTTTTTTGATAAGAACAAAACAGTTGCAATTTCATCTTATGATGAATATTTAGCAATTAATCCGAACGACATTCAAGCAAGACAAAATAGAGTAACCTTATATTCTGAAGCTAACACTGATTATGATGTCAACATAGAAATAGAACAGATTTTAGCAATCGTCCCAAATAATGTAAATGCGCTTTTTAATAAAGCTCGTATTTTAGTTTCTCAAAAATCATACGATGAGGCTTTGAAAATAACTGAAAAGATATATTCAACAGATAATACCAATATGAACTATGTTGGCTTTATTATAGAATTGTTAGAACTTTATAAATCTGAAACGGAAGTTGAAAATTACATTGAAAAATTAAATAATAATAATAATAATAATAATAATAATAATCCTAATGAAAGTTATAATATTGAATATAGAAAAGGGTTGTACTACAAATCAAAAAATCTTTACGATAAAGCTATTCAAGTGTTTAATTCCCAAAACAAAATTTACGATTTTGCTTGGAACTATTATCAAATTGCAATCATAAATAACTTGCAAGGAAAAACATCTGAAAGCATCGACTATCTAAAAAAAGCTTTTCAACTTGACCCAAATATTAAGGAAGATGCAAAAACATATGAAGAGCTTGAAAACCTACATAATGATAGTCAGTTCTTAGAAATCACCAGATAAAAAACTTCTGCTAGGATGGGTTTTGCGTCAGGCGGGCTGAAGTACAAAACTCAATAGTAGTTTTTCAATTGAACATTAGTAATAAACTCGGCTTTTGTACTTCTATTTCCCGCCCGAACGCAAAGTCCCAAACCGTTAGCAGTAATTTTAAAATCAACATTGTGAAAGAATTAACAAACAGATTTATAAATGCTAAAAAAGAGTTTCTAAACTCAAATAAGACTGAAAATAGCGTCGAAAATTTATATGATATAATTTATTAAAAGACATTAAGGAAAAAAATTTTGAAGAAATTATATTCTAGCCGAAATTTATAATTTAGTTGGTAAAAATGCATTTGCTTTAAAAACAATTGATAATTCAATGGTTAACGCTAAAGGTAAAAAAATTGAAAGATTAAAGTCTATTCAAACTAGAATCAATAATCAACGTAATAATTGGAATGTTAAAATATATAGAGATTTACGTGATTCTAAAATAGTCAAAAAAGCCTCTATTCTTTCAAAGGATAGTTTTATAATTGAAAAATATGAAGAAAATTCTTATCTAATAAAAACTTCAAAAAAAATTAAAAGTATAGTTGTTTTAAATAAGAATATGCCAATAACAGGTGATTGTTGTATTTTTGCAAATCATGAACCAAATGATTTTATAATAGAAATAAAAGAAGATTTAACTATAGAAACTGAAATATTTATTTATGATTATTTACAAAATGATTTCGGTTTCAGACTCGAAATTATTAATCAAGAAATAAAAAATATTGAATACGACCCGATTTTATAAAAAAATTACGGCTAACAACGGTTTGGCACAATAGCTAAATTTACAATTAGCATCACGTTCGATTTTCCGCTGGAAAATCTTATCTTAGCAAGAAATAATCGTTCCACGCAGTCGCTACTGCACCAAGCGGCAGAACGTTGGGCAAAACTATAACAGCAACATCCTAAAACGAAAATATGAATAACGGAAAATTTGTAATATCACTCGACTTTGAACTTCATTGGGGAGTTCGAGACAAAAAAACATTTCAAGAATATGGCGAAAATATCAGAGGCGTTCATACTGTTATTCCAAGACTCTTAAATACATTCAATACTTTTGACATTAATGCTACATTTTCAACAGTAGGTTTTTTGTTTTTTGAAAATAAGGCACAATTGCTTGGCAATATTCCATCAAATTTACCGAGTTATGATAATAATGATTTTTCCCCTTACTTAGGACATTTTAATTTAGTTGGAGATAATTATAAAGAAGATTTATACCACTTTGCACCACAATTAATAGCAGAAATAAAGAAATATCCTAAACAAGAAATTGGCTCACATACATTTTCGCATTATTATTGTTTAGAAAGTGGTCAGACAGTTGAGCAATTTCGTGATGACATTACGTATGCAATGAAAGTTGCAACAAAAAATAATGTAGTAATCACATCATTAATTTTCCCTAGAAATCAGTTTAATGAAGAATATTTAAACGTCTGTAATGATTTAGGTATAATTTGTTATAGAGGCAACGAGCATTCTTGGCTTTATGAAGCAAAAAATGGAAAACAAGAAAGTAGTTTCCGAAGAGCTTTACGTTTAATAGATGCCTACATTAATATTTCAGGACATAATTGTTATAGTACAGAATGTTTAAAGAGTAAATTCCCTATTGACATACCATCAAGTAGGTTTTTGAGACCGTTTAGTAATAGCTTAAAGATATTTGACCAACTAAGATTAAATCGTATAAAATCAGGAATGACATATGCTGCAAAAAATAATTTAACCTATCATTTGTGGTGGCATCCACATAATTTCGGAATAAATCAAAATGAAAATTTCAATTTTTTAGAAAAAATATTAGAGCATTACAAACTTTTAAATCTAAAATACAATTTTCAAAGTATTACAATGAGTAATTTAGCAAAAAAAATACAAAATGAAGGATAAAAAGATAATTTTGCTTGGTGGTTATGGACAATCAACCAGCATTGTATTTAACGCATTAAATGAAAAATTTAATGTTGTTACTGCAATTATTGAAGATAAAGAACCTTTAAAAATTTTCTTAAAAAGAAGAATAAAGCGACTTGGATTTACTACTGTATTTGGACAAATCTGTTTTCAACTCATTATACCAAAAACACTTCACTTCTTATCGAAAAATAGAAATGAAGAAATATTGAAAAGTAACAACTTAATAACAGATGAAATACCTTCACACAAAATAAAAAAAACAACTTCAATAAACTCTAAAAGTTCAATAGAATTAATTAAGTCATTAAACCCAGATTTGATTATTGTAAATGGGACAAGAATTATTTCAAAAAAAGTTCTACAAAGTGTTAATTGTAAATTTATCAATACACATGCAGGTATTACACCTATGTATAGAGGCGTACATGGAACATATTGGGCGCTTGTAAACAACGACGTAGACAATAGTGGCGTAACAGTACATTTTGTTGATGAAGGAATAGATACAGGCAACATAATTGCACAAAAACAAATTGTACCCAATTCTCATGACAATTTTTCTACTTATCCAATGTTACAGCTATCAATAGGCGTTAAATTACTTGTAGAAGCAGTAGATAATTATTTTAATGAACGTATTGTTATCTCAAAAGAAAAGGGAAAAAGTAAATTATATTATCACCCAACAATATGGGGTTATATGTATCATAGAATTTCAAGAGGTATAAAATAGCTTCGCCCAACATGAATTGTGTAAAAAACCAAACATTTCAGGCACTTTTTGCAATAAAATTATCTTGATACATTGTTTTGTTTTTTACCACCCCAAATACAATCTTGAGCAGCTTGTTGCACACCGCAATGATGGCTGCTTTTTTGTTCTTTCCCTTCTCAACTAAACGGTCAAAAAGTGCTTTGCATTGTGCATTGGTTTTCTTCGCATTTAAGGCACACATGTACAGAATATGCCGCAGTTGTTTTCCGCCCTGTTTACAGATTCTAACCCGTCCACGGATGCTGCTTCCGCTCCGATATTCGGTGGGACTTAGACCTGCATAAGAGATCAATTGCTTGTAAGAATCCATATCTTTAAAACCTTGGGTATAGATGATAAGTTCTGCTCCTGCTCTGCTGCCGATTCCTTTTACGCTGGTAACCAATTTCAACATTTCTGACTCCCAGGCCATCAGTTTTTGCTGCAAAATCATCTCTAAATTCTGCTTCTCTTCCTTAAGTTTTTTTATTATTTTTTCAAAGCTTTTCTCAATGGTTTTCGTCTCAAAAGGACATTTTTTGATGCTATGGATCTGGTTGCTGAATTTGGTGATTTCTTTCGTTAAATCGTGAATAGCGTTGTTTAAAGAACGGTACTCAAAGTACGCTGTATCGGGCATGGCGTAGATTTCCGGTTGTCGGTCAACACCATATTCGTAGATTCGTTTTGCATCTTTTTTATCCGATTTGTTACGTTCCAAATGCATCTGGATGTAACGCTTGATCTGCAACGCATTTACCACACTAAAAGCCATATTTTGTTCCTTCAAAAAAAAAATAAAATGCAAGTGATAAACTCCCGTCGCTTCCATTACAAAATGAGTTGACTTGCCCGATAATTTTATTATTTTACGAAAACCCGAAACTGTATTTGTGACTTGTAAATGCTGAAGAATTCCTTCCTTGTTTTTAAAATAAATATCTAATGTCTCACTGGAAACATCAATACCGCAATAATTGTTTTTCTCTTCCATTTTTTATACTTTTAATTTTTATTGAGAGAATGATTCTTACCTTTTAACCAACGATCCTAGCACGAACTTGATGTTCAAATAAACTGTACGGTTTGTGGTAAGAAAATGAGCAGGGATAATCATGTTAGCCAAGCTTAATGCTTAAAGGGTTTGCCTATCTTATTCTGCTCATTGATTCTTTCTTTTTTATCGTTTTATAATTAATAAATTTATAGAATTGCAAACATATGATAGGTTTGGCGCAATGGCTGGTGTCGAAGTGAATTGAAAAATTGGTTTCCGATTTCGCAAAAACCAATTTTATAGAGGTTTTTGTTATATTTACTCCATAATAATTAGCTTTTGCTCTGTGTCGTCAAGCCTCGGAACGTTAGCGGTCATTGTAAAAAACGGATGCTTAAAAACGAAAAATTGTTCATGGGAATATCTTGTACTCCATCTCCAATAAATAAAAAAGAATATATTTCTGATATTGGAAAAATTTTGGTTAATGATTATGGGAAAAAGAAATACTATAAACCAGAAGAAGTTACAAAATCACATAAAAAAAGTAAATGGTATGACGGTGTTGATTTTTCTTGCTGGGGTATGAGTACATTTTCTTCTCATACCGATTTTGATAAATATCATGAAGAAACAGGCGAAGTTTGTGATTATACTGAAATGAAATCTGAAATGTTAAGTGGTTTGTCAGTTTCTTCAAACACTGATTTATTTGATATTCCAAATATTGACATTGACGCATCCTGGTTAGATTTTGGTGATGTTTTTGAAGGAATTGGAGAATTTATCGGGGGGGGATATTTGACGGATTATAAAAAAAACAACGAACCGCTAACAAGGCATTACCAAAAGCGGGGCTGAAGCACTTCTATTGAGCTTTTTGTTTATATTTGATGAGGTATTTCTATTGAGTTTGGGTGCTAAAAATCCCCGCCTTCGACAATACCCGGAACGTTAGCAGCCATTTTAAAACGAGCGACCTTTAACATTAAGACGACCTAAAATAAAACACAGAATATATGGGGTTTTTTAATAAAATTTTTGGACAAAACGACAAAACAGAACAAACTAACGAAACGCGACCACAACAAAATTTGACACCTTGCAAAACCGAACAAGAACTTATAGAAAGATATGGAGGAATTGCAATGGATAAGCAATTAAGTTTTGGCGATTTTATTGGTAATAATAATTGGAATATAAATATTGCAAACGGAGAAATAAGCTTTGGAGATGACATTGTTCTTCCTATGCAAGTTCTTGGTACAATTTCTCATTCTTCGCAGACTTGGCTTTGGGCTTGGGCAAACACAAAATCTGGTCTTTCCGAAAATGTAATAAAGCAAGCACTGGAACTCAAAAAATATGGCGAAGAAAATGGGATTGACCTTTTAAGAAATGATACTTTCGATTTTACAAAAGAAGACTTACATCTAATCGGAATTATTGCGTCCGGAATTAATAATTTTAGTGGATATTATATTTGTGATTACGGACAAGGTGCAATGGTTGTAACAATAAAAAGCGAAAAAGTGGACAGAATTCATAAAGAAGATAATCATCATAGAATTTTAACCGTTTTTCCTCAATTAATTTCGCAGTTTGAAATGAACCATAATTTTGCTCTGACAAATTATCTAATTGCAAAAGGTTATACAATTTCAGAAAATGGGACAAAATTAATTATGACAAAAAATGGACAAACAATAACTGCTGAATTTGACGAATTATCAAGACTAACAAAACTAAACGGATAAAAAACGGCTGCTAATAGGTTTGACGCAATGGCTGTTGTCGAAGTGAATTGAAAAAGTGGTTTACTATTTCGAAAAAACAAATTTTATAAAGGTTTTTGTTATATTTACTCTATAATAATTGGCTTTTGCTCTGTGTCGTCAAAATTGAAAATTTAGTTTCCAATTTCCGCCACTCCGCCAAGCCTCGGAACGTTAGCGGTAATTTTTATGGACAGCGTAAATGACATTAAAGGACTATTAACATCACAGTTTGAAACAGACTTGTTTGAAGCTTCGCTAGCAAGCTTAAACGAGACAGGCAACAAACTGAGGTATAACAATTTTGCTTATTCTATAAGAGAGTTGTCAAGACATTTTTTGCATAGACTTGCCCCTGAACAAAATGTAAAAAATTGTAGTTGGTACAAAAAGGAAACTGAAGATGGAAAACCAACACGGTCGCAAAGAATTAGGTATGCAATTCAGGGCGGTATAACCAATAAGACACTTGGAAAATGGGGCTTTGACATAGAAGAGTTAAATGAAACAATAAAAGAAATTAAGGCTGTTATTGACACTTTAAGCAAATACACACATATTAATCCAGATGTTTTTGACTTAAAAGAAGACGAAATAGAGAAATATAAAAATGATGTTCTGTCAGCTTTTAAAAACTTTGTTCAAACTATTGAAAGTTACCGAGAGCAACTAAAAACGTTTTTGGACGGACATATAGAAGACCATATGATTTCATCAGTAGTATCAAATTATTTTGAAAACCTTGACCATTTAGCCCCGTATTATTCTTTGAATTATAGTGAACTGAAAGACTATCACATTTCCGAAATAACAGACCAAGAAATAATTGTCTCTGTTTTTGGTGATTTGCACGTTACTTTAGAATATGGCTCAAAGCAAGAAAGGCGTGATGACGATGGACTTGATTTAGAAGAGTGTTTTCCTTTTGAGACTAACATTAGATACGAAATAGAAGATGATTTTCCTTCTCAAAGATATGAAGTTGACGAATTTGATGTAGACACGTCCGAATGGTATGGAGACGAAGAGTATTACGAAAACGAGATTGATAAAGAAATTGACAAACGAATTAACGAAACAGAATAAAACTACCGCTAACAAGGTATTGCCAAAAGCGGGGCTGAGCGGCTTCGATTGGACATTTGTGCAAGGTTCAACATTTGTAGTTATATTGAACTTTTGTGCTAAAAATCCCCGCCTTCGGCAATACCCGGAACGTCGTACCCAATTATAACAGAACCCGAATCCTAACCAGAACTTAAATGAAAATAACTGAATTAAGAGATTACCAAATTGAATTTGAAAAAATCAGAGCAGATTATAATTCAGGTTTTATAGTAATAAATGGTTTACGGAAAAAATTCACATTAGACTATCCTATTCACGAAATTGCAAATTTGACAAAAGATGAATATGTAATTGGAAAAGGCGATTCAACATTTTGTAACAGAATAGAAAATGACCTTAACGATTGGGGAAATATTCATGGTAGTCCAGCAATAAAATTTGGTCTATATTTCGGAAAATACGGAGAAGATAAAACTCGAAAATATAGAATTGGACGAAACGAATATGGAACAGATGAAAATATCGCACTTAAAAAAATACTTTCTTCAATCGTCGAACTTTTAGAGAACAAAGATGATTTTGATATTTTAAAGAAAAATCCGATTTCACCAATGTACAAAGGGAAAATATTGTCAGTTTATTACCCAAATGATTTTTTAAATATTTTCTCTGCAAAGCACCTAAATTATTTTATTAATATTCTTGGTTTAGATAATGATTCGAAATCTGAATTAGATAAACAAGCACTTTTGCTTCACTATAAAAATAGCGACAAAGTGATGAAAGAATGGGATGTTTACGAGTTTAGCAAATTCCTATACAAATCATTTGGAAATCCAAATGACGAAGTAAAAGAACATAATATTTCCAAAGAACTTAAATATTTTAGATTAAGAGATTTTCCGCCAATTGAAAGTTTAAAATTTGACTATGTTGATTTACAAACAAATGAACTTACTGAGCCGAAAGAAAAAAGAACAGAAAAAGAAACAAAAATTGATTATTCTAACCGTTCAAAAAAGTTTAAACGAATTGGAGACAGAGGTGAGCAAATTGTTTTAAGAGCAGAAAGACAATTTCTAAAGAAAAATGGCAAAATGGATTTAGCAAAATTAGTTGACCAAATTTCTGAAAGAGATGATAGTGTTGGATATGATATAAAATCCTATGATTTGGACGGAACCGAAAAACTAATTGAAGTCAAATCAACTTTGAGAAAAATAGGCAAAAGCAATATTTTCCTTTCAGCAAACGAGTTACAAGTTGCAGAAAATGAGAAAAACTATTATTTCTACATTGTTTACGAAGTTGGAAGTACACGACCAAAAATATGGAGAATTAAAAGTTCGGATTTATTGAGCGATGAAAATATTGTAAAAGAACCGATTTTATATAAATTGAATATGCATACAAAATAACTGGGTACAACATGGGTTTTGCGCTAGTGGGGCGAAACTGCAAAGTTCAACAGTTGTTCTTCGGTTCAACTTTTGTGCAAAATTGAGGTTTTGCGCTTCGATTGCCCAACCATCACAAAACCTCAAAATATTGTCCCTCATTTTAAAGAAACATTCTTCAAAAAATAAAAATCAATGAACTCAAAATTTAAAATATTTTCAACTCTTGTTATAGTTTTTATATCTTCTTTTTCATTTGCTCAAAAAGTTTCACCTTTTCAAATCAATGGAGAGTTGTTTGAAATTCCTGGGAAATGGGAATTTAAAACACAGCTTAAAGAATCTGGCCAATTTCATTTATCAAACAAGAAAGAAAAACTCAATTTATTGATTTCTGTAAGAAAGCCAGAAAAATTTGAATTTTACCAAGAAGGATTAAATGATGCCGAACTTTTAAATAAATTTTACAAATGGGAATATGATTATTGGAATTCATCAAACGGAATTTCAACGGAAGTTTCTGAGACAAAAAGAAATGAAGATAAAAAATACATAATTTGGAAATTAATCGTTAAAAAGGTGCCAGAAAATAATGACAAAGACTTAATTTCTTATTTACTTTATGCAGTTAGAAATAATAATTTAATTTCAATTAATCTAACAAATAATACTGACAAAAAAAATTCACTAACGGAATCTGAATCCATTGAGCTACTCGAAAAAGTATATCTAAAATAGAAATGCGTGCAAGAAGGATTTTTCAGTAATGAGGCAAAACTACAAAGCTCAACTTTTATACTTCAATTACTTCACTATCGCAAAACCCGAAAACGTTAGCTGATATTTTAGAAGGACACAACAATGAAAGAACAGACAATAAAAAATATAATTGACTCCTATTTAAAAAAATGGGTTGATAACGAACTTAACAGTACGCCAAGTGATGTTGAACTTGAAATGGCTGACCCAAATCAAGACAAAGATGAGGAATGGCGAACTTGGCTTCCTATTGATAGTAAAGTAACAGATTTTGAAATTGAGGAAATAGAAAATAGAATTGGAAATAAATTTCCAAGTGATTACAAAAACTTTTTGAGACATAAGCACTTTTATGAACTTCAAATTTCCGAAGCTTCTTTTTGCGAACATCCTGTAAACATATGGAGAGCAAGTCTTTCAGAAATGATTTTTAATGGTTATCCTAGAGAATTCTTAATCGACAAAGGCTATATTCCTTTTATTAATTGGAGTGATTGGGGACTTCTTTGCTTCGACACAAATAGAAATCAAGATGACAAGAATTACCCAATAGTGCTATGGGACCACGAAACAGCAGAAGAATTTCAAGACCAATACCAAGACTTTTACGATTTAATTATAAAACTTGACGAAGAAGAAAGAAAAAACATCAACTAGCAAGTGTTTTGCAATAGTGGGGAGAAACTGGAAAGTTCAACAGTTGTAATTCGGTATAACTTTAATGCTAAAAACTCAGCCTTCGCCAGGCCCTAAACTTTATCTGCAACTTAAGTTTAAAAAAAACGTCCATAATCAAATGAGATTAATTACTTTAATTTTAGGAATTTTAACTTTCCTTTCTTATACAATTACAAAAGCTCAAAATACAGATTTTGATTATAAAAAAATTGAAAAAATTTCTGACAGTATCAAAATTCAAAATATTACGATTCATAATTTGTTTAAATCTCAAATTTTGGCACATAGAAACAATGAGTTTGATTCTATAATGATTGTGAAAAATGTTTATTTACCTCATCAAAAATTATGGGATAGTTGTTATGCTCAAATTTTTGGAGATGAAAATGCAAACCGGTTTAACACGAAAGAAGGAATGATAAAGTGGAATAAAACACTTTTTGAGAAAAGCAAAAATGAATTTATAGAAAAAACAAAAACGATTACAAGCATTAATCTTAATAAATTAATCACGACAAATCTTAAAAAATTTAATAGATTAGTTCCTTATCAACCTAATGCGAAAATAAGCATACTTTTTACTTCAATTACAGGAATTGGTTTTGGAGGATGCGATGCTCAACAATTTGCGTTAGAGTTAAATAATAAATCTATCGACATTAGTTACACCTTAGAAAAAGGATTGCCACACGAGTTGAACCACTTAGTTTACGAAAATTTCAGAAACAAAGATTCAGACAAAAGTTCTGCTTTGAGCCAAACCATCGATGAAGGATTTGCCTGTTATTTTACTTATATTTTCTTTGATAAAAAAAATCCAGAATATGAAGCTGTTGAAAATATGACAAAAGAAAATTGGAATTGGTTTATTAAAAACGAAAAAGAAATCTTTACAAAAACAAAATCTTACTTTTCCGATTCATCTGGAAATAATCCTTTGTTAAGAAATGAGAAACATAAACTTTTCCCCGAAGCTCCAAAATCTTTAAATTATTGGTTAGGGTTTAGAATCGTTTCGAAGTATGTAGAAAAGAATGGACAAAATTCTTGGAAAGATATTTACAAATTGACAGCAAAAGAAGTCTTGGAGAAAAGTGAATATGAAAAATATATAGAAAAATTATAGCTGCAGAAAGCATAAGTTCGGCAAAACTAAATTAAACTTTGGTACTTTATAAAGACCACTCTCACAAAGTTACAAACTATAATCAATGCGCAAACCCCACTCAATTCAACAATAAAATAAGATAACAATTACATCAATATTATGAGTTATATAGTAGTAGATATAGAATCTGATGGCCCAATTCCGGGAGATTATTCAATGATATGTTTTGGAGCTGTAATCGTGGAAGAAAACCTGAATAAAACCTTTTATGGTAAACTAAAACCAATTTCCGAAAAATGGCTTCCCGATGCACTTGCTATTTCAGGATTTAATCGCGAAGAAACGTTGGAATTTGATGACCCTACTGAAGTAATGTTAAAATTTGAAGATTGGATTAAAGATAATTCTAAAGGTAGACCAGTATTTATTAGTGATAATAATGGATTTGACTGGATGTTTATTTGTTGGTATTTCCATCATTTTATTGGGCGCAATCCTTTTGGGTATTCATCAAGAAGAATTTCAGATTTATATTGTGGGCTTGTAAAAGACACCTTTGCGCAATGGAAGCATTTAAGAAAAACAGAACATACCCACAATCCTGTTGATGACGCAAAAGGAAATGCAGAAGTCTTACTTTACATGAAGAATGAAATGGAATTAAAAATCAGCTTGAAATAAAAAACTACAACCAATAATCATTTTCCGATACTAAAATTAAAAGTCATCATCACAACCCCAAACCGTCAGTAGTAAAAAACAAAAAACCAGAAAATATGAGTTTCCATATCTACATAGAAAAAAAAACAAGATATTTCATTTAATCAGTTATTAGAAAGCAAATATTTACCTAAAAATACGAATATATCATTTGGAGCTAATGCAAATGAATTACTACATGGATATTCAAAATTATATATTCCTCAACTTTCTTCAAGAGGTGTTGCAATTACAACAAATCAAGATGAGTTTGATGTAGAAATTAATACTGGAGCTACTAAAGACGATTGGAGATTGGCAGTAAAAATTTCTTTAGCATTAAGTGAATTAAATAATTCTGTAATAAAACCAGAACTTGGTAATGAAAAAACCTTTGAAGAATTTGAGAGAGATTATAATGAAGAATGGATTGAAAGTATTAAATATTTATCAATGGATACTTTTATTCAAATGTTTAAAGAGGGAAAAACTGATGGTGGTGTTATGACATTTATGGGCTGCATTAGAGATTTTTATGCAGGAAATTATATTATTGACACACTTTCTAAAGGTACTATTTCCGAAGAAATGTTTTATGATAGGCTTATCGAAGATATAAGAAAATTACAGTTTATTGAAGACTATGAAAAAGAAATAGAGTTTCCAAGTGTAAGAATAATGGACTTTCCAGAAGGAGAAAAGAAAATAGCAATTTTTCCAGCAAACTATACAGTTTTACTACCAAAAGTTGATTATGTTTTTTTAATGAAAAAAAATGACACTATTGCACAAGTTCCTTATGATGATTTTATTAAATACATTTCAAAGCAAGCCAAAAGAGTTGATGAACTACAATATATTATTCATCCAATAAACGAAATTGAACATTACAAAATACTTTTACATTTTAAAACATTGGAAAATGAGAAAAATATTATTCAGAAAGGCCTAAACAATGAAACAAAAAAAGAAACGAAAGAGGAAGTAAATAAAATTGAAAAATTAGACAGTAAAAAATGGTGGAAATTTTGGGAATAAAATTTACTATCAACTCAAAACTTAAAAACAATGAAAGAGTTCTCACAATCAGTTTGCGAAAAAATAGGACATTACGTTTATGTCTTAAAAGACCCAAGAAATTCTAAAATATTTTACATTGGTAAAGGCATTGGAAATAGAGTTTTTCATCACGTATTTGGTATATTAGAAAATTCAAATGAAACAGATAAACTAAATTTAATTCGTGAAATTATTAATGATAATTTAGAAATTCAACATTATATTTTGAGACATGATTTAACAAGTGAACAAGCATTAGAAATAGAAAGTGCTTGTATAGACCTTTTAGGTTTACAAAACTTGACAAATTCAGTAAAAGGACATAATTCTTGGGAGCGCGGACTAAAAACAGTTAATGAAGTTATTCAATATTATGATGCAAAAATTGTAACCATTACTGAACCCGCTATTATAATAACAATAAATAAGCATTATAAAAGATTCATGTCACCAGAAGAACTTTATAATATTACTCGTATTTCTTGGCGAATTGCAGATAAAAGAATAAAAACCATAAAATATGGTATTGCATCTTATCGTGGAATTGTGAGAGAAGTATATGAAATAGAAAATTGGCTTAAAACAAAAGATGGAAAAAGATGGTATTTTACAGGAAAAATAGCCGAAGAAAGTATTAGAAATAAATACCTTAATCAATCTCTCGAAAACTATATTAAAAAAGGTAGTCAAAATCCAATAAAATACACCTTTTAATAAAAGCCAATGTACAACATCAATTTGGCAAGATAATGTTACTGCTAATTCGAAGATTAGTCCTTTTTATAAAATTGAGTTATTATTGAAAGTATAGTACTTTTATTAACGCGCAAAACCTTCGCCCTAATTCCCAAACCAACGATGCAAACAGAAAAACAAAAAAAGAAAATTCTACAACTTGCCGAAAATGATGAAAGAATTAGAGCGGTCATCTTAAACGGTTCAAGAGCAAATCCCAACGTTTGCCCTGACCAATATCAAGATTTTGATATTGTTTTTATCGTTAATGATTTCAATTCATTTTTAAATGACAGAAGTTGGATTAAAAAGTTAGGAAAACCTATTTTGCAACAACTTCCGGATGAAATGGAATTAGGAAAAGATGTCAATCAAGACAATTTTGCTTTTGGGTTTTTAATGATTTTTGAGGAAGATTATAGAATTGACCTTACATTATTTCCTGCAGATAAATTTGAATCTCATTTTAAAACCGACAGTTTAACGGTTGTTTGGCTAGACAAAGACCATCGGTTTGAGAAGCCATCAAAGCCATCTGATAAAGATTATCATATCAAAAAACCTACTCAAAAGGAATTTACCGAAGTTTGCAATGAGTTTTGGTGGACGATTACCAATGTTGCAAAAGGACTAAAAAGAGAAGAGATAATCTACGCAAAAGATATGTTGGAAAATGTGGTAAGACCTATGTTTTGGCAACTTATCGAATGGAATATTGGCAACGAACACGATTTCCAGATTTCACTTGGAAAATCAGGAAAGTTTGCCAAGAAATTAATACCCAAACCACTTTATGAAAATATTTTAAAAACATATTCAGATTCAAATATTGAAAACAATTGGAAGGCATTGCTAATTATGGTAAACATATTTACCAACGAACAAAATAAATTAGGAAAAGCGCTCAAATTTCAAATTAACACAACCGAAGCCGAAAACTCTACAAAGTATATGCAGAAAACGAGGAAAGAATAAAGATCAAAGATTTTTGAAAGCTTATGTGTTCTTTTTTGTTTTAAAAATAAGCTTTAATAGAAATATCTAAATCTTTTGTGGTTTAATAGAAAGTTTAATATCAATGTTTGGAAGTTTTGGAAATGGTACCGATATTTTGAAACCAGCCATATTTTGAGCTATCCCTATTTAGAAAACAAAAGAATAATTACCCAAAACCTAAATAAATGAAATTCAAATTATTATTCATACTCCTATTTATTTCTCTAAAATTTTTTGCTACCGGACAAGAACCCAATTTCATTAAAATTGATGGAAAAGAGTATGATTTATTAAATGACCCTTTAGAAAAATATTTTCAAGAACATCCTGAAAATCATCCCATTTTCGGAGAAAAATTCATTAAAAAAGATGAAAAAGGAGAAACCTATTTTACAACTTCTACAGCAAACTGGCGCGGATATGTTGCCTATTTTGAAATCATAAATAATGAACTTTTTCTCACTGACCTTAAAATCGACGATTCTAATTCGGGTTTATTGATTTCCGTATACAACAAAATTTTTACAGATAATAAAACGGTAAAGCTAAATTACTCCGGAATTCTCACAGTTCCAACCGGAGATTTTATCGATTCTGATAATTTCGGGTTTTCAAGTTACTACAAAAGCTACCTCCTCCTCACGGTTAAAAATGACCATTTAGAAAAAAAGAAAGAGCTGCAAAACAAAGATTACATGAAGTTTAAAATAAAGCAATTCGAAGAATTTCAAAAAACTAAAGACTATAAAATAGCCTATGAAGACTATATTAAAAGCAATACAGAGAGCGAAAAAATAGAATTATCATTCGCAAAAACTAAAAGCAAAATTGCCGAAATAAAAAAGCAATACTCTAAAAAACCAACAAAAGAACAAATCGACGGCTTTCTTTTTATGATGTCAAATTTAGAGCAAATTTATGTTGACTATTAAAGTTTGCCCTACATTTCACAGAATTTTTCTTTAAATGTTCATTTTAAATACAAGAAAAATTCAAAGTATAAAATCATTTTTCAATATTCTCAAATCTCAATCGAACATTTAAAAAAGTTTATTAATATTGTGAATATCCGTCTTTAAGCATAACGCTAAAATCAGCAGTCGTTTTGTCATTCCGCAGGAATCTCAACACATTGAAAATGAACTAGTTTAGATTTCTACAGAATGACAAACAAGCTGTTAAAAATTAAGTTATTATTAATTACGGACATTCATATTAATATTTTACCTCCGAGATTCTACATTGGAACGATGTAATTTTATATTCTTGCGATGTAACTTTATAATGAAGCGTTGTAACTCTATATTCGAGCATTGCAACTTTACATTCTTGCGTTGTAACTTTACATTCGAGCGTTGCAACTTTACATTCTTGCGTTGCAACTTTACATTCGAGCGTTGCAACTTTACATTCGAGCGTTGCAACTTTACATTCTTGCGTTGTAACTTTACATTCGAGCGTTGCAACTTTATATTCTTCTGATGTAAAATAATATTCAATCATTGAAATCATTGATATTTAAAAGAAATTTTGTTTTTTTTAGACTCTGAGTAAGAACAATAGTACTTCAAAAATTCAAAGTCCTGAAAGGACGTTTTACTAAAGCATTGCGTGAAACCCAATGATAAAAAACACGATATCGTATATAGAAGCACTGAAGGGGCGAAATCAATTATATTACAACAATTTTAGTACATGACATTTTTTTTAACCGCAAAAGTGACAAAAGATTTTATAATGGATAAGTCATCCAAAAGCTAACAAAACAAGTGATAAAGCTTAAAAAACATTTTGTAAACTTTTGAACTTCTCTTTTTTCAATCATTTCTTTTGATGCTTTTGCGGTTAAAAAGAGATTTTAAGTTTTTGCGATGTACTAAAGATGTAGAGTTACATTTTTCGGTCTGAATTCTACATTGGTACACCTGCAAATAATATTCTCGTATCCGGAAGCTATAATTTTAGCGATGTAAATTTATATTCTTTTGATGGTATGATGATAGTCTTCCTTCAATTCTTTTCTAAAATTAGAATGCTGGGTCGCAGTAAAATAATCACAAAAAACTTGGTAAATCGCAGAATCTGTATGAGTTGCTTTAAGTCCCAAATGAAAATACATCTCCAGAATCTGATGCGATAAACTTTCAACTACATCTGAAGAATACTCATGAATTTCAAATTGTTTTTCAGAAATAATAAGTTGAGAATGAGTTAATAAAAATTCGATTTCATCAGCAAACTCAATTACTTTTTCCATCGCTTTCGCTATTCTACTATTAAATAAATTCAAATCAAGATGGGGACGAATGACAATCGCTTCTTCGGCAAAATGAGAAGCCATCCCAAGATAATTAACCAACAGCGTTAAATCTGCAAAAATTCTAAATGGAATTTTATCTAAAACATCATCCGTAAAAAACTCATCATAAATAAAACTGTAGTCTTTAGAAACCTTCACATTTTCAACCTTGAAAGAATACGTTCCGGTTGCTCTCATTCCCATCGATTTCCAGTTCGGAATTATTTCAGCTTGATTTTTAGAAATAACAAATGACCTAATCAATTCAGAACCCGATTCATCCAATAAAGAATTTCCGTTTTCCGTCAGTTTTGCATTCAGCGTAAAATGACTTAAATGCGGGGCACCAGTTGCAAAATGCCAAAGTCCGTTAATCAAAAAAGTTCCGTCGGTTTGTTTTTCTGCAGTTCCACCAATCATTCCGCTTCCTCCGAAACAGGTTTTAGCATCCGCAAAAAGCTCTTTTGCGAGTTTAGGTTTTAAGTTTCTGGAGAAAAAATTGGCTCCCGCACATAAAGTGAACATCCAGCCTAAACTCCCATCTATTTTTGACCAATCAAAAAGAATTTTCAACCCTTGATTTAAACGCAACCCCAATCCGCCATATAGTTTAGGAACCCAAATCTGAAGCAATCTTTTCTGATGAATTTGATTAATAATCTCATGTGGAACTTCAGAGGCTCCATGCATTTTTTCTCTTAATTCTTGAGGTGTAAACATATTTTAAAACTCTTAGAGTTTGTTTAAATTTAAATGAAAATAATTCATCTCGCAGATTTTGCTGATTTAGCAGATTAATTTCTGCTGTTTTTAATCTGCTAAATCTGTACAATCTGCGAGAATTAAAAAAACTGATTGAAAAAAATCAGAAGCCAATCATACAGAATTTAAATTAAGTGAATGTCAGCCTTTAAGCATAACGCTAAAATCAGCAGTCGTTTTGTCATTCCAGAGGAATCTCAACACACTGAAAACAAATCAGTTTAGATTCTGCGAAATGATAAACAAACTTTTAAAAATTAAGTTGTTATTAATTACGGACATTCATAAAATTAATTTTAAGCTCCCCGTTTTCAAGCTTCATCAAGCGACTTGTCACCATCTTTGCTCCTTAAAAAACCACGCTAATAAAATTAAAACTTTGCGTTAAAAAATTAAACATCAACCTGATTAAGTTACAGAAACCAATTTAGATTTAATATTTTTCCGCCATTCCAAATACCCTGAAATAGCAACGATAAATAAGAAAACCGTCAAAGCTGCGTACAAATAAAGACCTTTATGAATCAACAACGGAATTGCAATAATGTTGCTCATATTCAGTAAAATCCAGTTTTCAATTTTTCTTCGAGCCATCAACCACATTCCTGCCCAAGCAAAAGCACTCACTAAGGAATCCAAAATCGGAACATCAGAATCGGTAAAATGGGTAAGAAAAACCCAGAAAAGACTGAAAGTTCCAACCACAATTCCTGCAGTGATTAATTTTTCCTGATTCGTCGTTTCGGAAATAACGGTTTCAGATTTTCTTTTTCCAAACTTCCAATAAAGTAATCCGTAGATACTCATTACCAAATAGTAAAGATTTAAAGTAAATTCTGCATAAAGCTTTGCATAAAACATTACATAAAGCGAAAGTGAAATTCCGGCAATCCCAAAAAGATAATTGTTTGAATTGTTTTTTCGGGCTAATAAAACCTGAAATACTGAGAAGAAGACACCCAACCATTCTTGCCAGGTGGTATGTTGTAAAAAGTCCTGCATCAAATTAACTTATATAAATTAAATGATGAGATGATAAATTATAAAAATCCCTACGTCGGCATTATCCGAATCAGGTGTGGAAAAACTTCCCGGGTATCATCTCAGCCGCAATATGCAGCACCCCATTAATGCCGCAAATGTGAGACTTTTTTTTGGAAAATAAAAATCTTTTGTTTTCAAACTGTAAAAGAGATTTTATATATTGATTTAAACATAATTATTTATTTAACGCAATGAGCGCAAAGATTTTTTTTAAATTGTTTGAGGATATTTTTCCGTCCGCAAAGGCGTTCCACTCAGCGAAAAACGCAATTTACCTTTGCTGAACGAAGTGTCCTTGCGAACGGAAAATGTTTTCATTTTATATAAATTAATCTTGCGAACATTGCGTTTAAAATTCACGCATTCTTTAAAGCCAAATAATTCTATAGTTTCTTTTGCAGTTAAATCACAACCGCTTACAAACGGATATGTTGTATCTTTCACCTTCAAATAAATTTATCGTGAAAAAAACTTTCAAAAGAACGCTCAGAGTTTCAAAATATGTTATTTATAAAGAAACTCTTATTGATTATAAAGAACATTTTTGGTCTTTTTTAGGAGCATTTGTTGGAATTGGAGTGATTGCTTTCCTGCAGTCCCAATATTTATTTAAACAGGAAAATATTTTCTTAATCGGTTCATTCGGAGCCTCTTGTGTTTTGATTTATGGAGCCATTCAAAGTCCGCTCGCTCAGCCGAGAAATTTTGTTGGAGGTCATGTTATTTCTGCATTAATCGGAGTTACTGTTTTTAAAATTGTTCCCGATATTATCTGGATCTCTGCACCTCTTGCCGTTGCTTTTTCTATTGTTGCCATGCAATACACAAAAACTCTTCATCCACCGGGAGGCGCAACAGCTTTAATTGCAGTCAGTTCCACAGGAAAAATTCCTGAATTAGGATATTGGTACGTACTTTCACCTGTTCTGTCGGGTTGTCTTATCTTACTTTTAGTCGCTTTGGTTTTTAACAATATGACTAAAAACAGAAGCTACCCTACTCACAGCAGATTTATAAAATTGCTAAAGAAAAAACACAAACATCATTTGAAAAATTAATTATCATGGAATGTATTGAATGCGGAGAAAAAATTATCGGAAGGTCCGACAAAAAATTCTGTAACGACTCTTGCAGAAATGCTTACAACAATAATCAGAATAAAGATTCGAGCAATCTGATGCGGAATGTAAATAATAAACTCCGTAAAAATTATCGCATTCTGAGTGAAATCAATATCGAAGGAAAAACCAAAATTACAAAGTCAAAATTGGATGGCTTAGGTTTTGATTTTAATTATTTCACCAACATAAAAGTATATAAAAACGGTTCGGAATACATGTTTGTGTACGACCAAGGTTATAAAATACTGGAAGAAGATTACGTTTTAATCGTAAAAAATTAGTTTTGATACGTGATAAAAAAATTAAAAATATAATTTTAACCGCAAAAGAATCAAAAGAAATGATTGAAAAATAGAAATTCAAAAGTTTCCAAAATATAAAAGTTTACGTTATTTTTTGTTAGCTTTTGAATAACTTATTCCGTCATAAAATCTTTTGTTGCTTTTGCGGTTAAAAAATAGCAGGTATTAAAAAAAATAATCTAAAAAATAGATGAAAGAAATTGTATTAATTACCGGTGCAAGCGGAGCAATTGCAAGGGAGCTTTCAAAAAAAATTGAAAAAGACTATACAGTACGCTTCTTAACCAGAAAAAAGAAAGCCGAAAATGAGTTTGAATGGAATCTTGAAAATAATACGATAGATGAGCAAGCATTCGAAAACGTAAGCCATATTATTCATCTTGCAGGAGCCAATATTTCTGAAAAACGTTGGACACAAGACCGAAAAAAAGAACTGATTTCAAGTAGGGTAAATTCGGCAAAATTGATTTTAAATACTTTAAAAAAGAAAAACATAAAGCTCAAATCTTTTATTTCAGCTTCCGGAATTAATTTTTACGGAACCAAAACAACCGATAAAATTTTCACTGAAAATGATGCTTCCGGAAATGATTTTCTGAGTGAAGTTGTCGTGGTTTGGGAGAAAGCGGCTGATGAATTTAAAGAACAAAATATCGCAGAAAGAGTGGTAAAAATAAGAACTGCCGTTGTTCTTGATAAAAATGACGGCGCATTGGCAAAAATGATGCCCCCAATACAATTCGGGATTGGCTCACCCATCGGAAGCGGAAAACAATATATGCCATGGATTCATGTGGATGATATTTGTGGGATTTATGAGTTCGTTTTAAAAAATCATGAAATTGATGGTGCTTATAATGCTTCGTCTCCACAACATACAACCAATGAAAATTTAACGAAGTTAATTGCGAAGGTTTTAAAGAAGTCTTTGTTGATGCCGAATGTCCCATCATTTATTTTAAAATTGATATTTGGAGAATTGGCAGACGCTTTGCTGGAAGGTTCTAGAGCTTCATCAGAGAAAATAGAGAAAGCAGGTTTTGAGTTTCAATTTCCTGATTTGAAAATGACTTTGGAGGATTTGCTGAAAAATAATGAAATTTAAAACAGTTTATCTCGCTGATTTTACGGATTAAGCTGATTTTTTAATCTTCTAAATCTGCATAATTAGCGAGAATATAATAAAAATATAGAATGCGAGAGACAAAGGTAAATATTGAAAAAACAGAGATTTTATCTGAGAACTGGTACACTTTAAAGAAAGTGACTTTCAATATTAAAAAAGAAAACGGAGAGACCGAAACCCAAAGCAGAGAAGCGTATGACAGAGGAAACGGAGCTGTTATTTTGCTATATAATACAACCTCCAAAAATGTGATTTTAACGAGACAATTTCGCCTTCCCACTTACATCAATGGAAATTCTACGGGAATGCTGATTGAAGCTTGTGCCGGTTTATTAGACAACGATAATCCCGAAGATTGCATTAAAAGAGAAACTGTAGAAGAAACGGGCTATAAAATATCTAAAGTTGAAAAGATTTTTGAAGCATATATGTCTCCCGGTTCAGTCACCGAAATTTTGCATTTTTTTATCGCTGAATACTCTGATGATATGAAAATAAATGATGGTGGCGGATTAGAAGAAGAAGGAGAAAATATAGAAGTTTTAGAACTTGAATTTAATAAAACTCTTTCTATGATTGATAATGGCGAAATAAAAGATGCCAAAACCATTATGCTTTTGCAACATCTTCGTCTGAAGAATATTCTGTAAAGTTAAATTATATTTTATTAGAATTTAAGACATTGAATTTTAACATATTACAAAAACTTAAAATCACTTTTTAACCTCAAAAGAATCAAAAGAAATGATTGAAAAAAGAGAAGTTCAAAAGTTTACAAAATGCTTTTTTTTACTTAATCACTTGTTTTGTTAGCTTTTGGATGACTTATCCATTATAAAATCTTTTGTCACTTTTGCGGTTAAAAAAAACATCATGTCTAAAACATTGAATCTCAAATTATCAACCACCAACTAAAACCTACTTATTATGAAATTTATATTCACCATTGGTCTTTCAATATTGCTCTCTTCCAACTTTCTTGCTCAGAAAAATGAGAAGCTTAACGCAAAAGACCAAGCCTTAGTTGAGCACTTTAAAAACGATTATAAAAAGAAAAGCTATAAAAAATTTGCAGGGAAAATTCTTGTAAAAGATAATGTAATACAGTTTGACAATAAAACGGTTTATTATGACAAAGCAGATAAAATTACTGCTACAATTCTGAAAGAAGGTCTCATTTATCCTCAACTTTTAACCGATTATCAGATGCAAAAGTTTCTCGATGAATCAACCGATAAAACACAAAAAAGATTTTTGAAACTTCAGAAAGACCCAAGAGCTTCTTTTGATGTGAATAATATCAAGTTGAGCAACACTTCTGAGTTGCCTTTTTTAAGTTCAACTCTTAAAACAAAGAGATTTAAAATATTGATAAAAGACATCAGATTAAATACCACCACCATGTATCTTTTTGAATTAATGAATGATAAATCAACGAAAGACATTTCGCTGGAAGAGTTTATAAAAGGGGCAAAATTGACCTATATTGATACAGAATAATTCAAACTAATTGCAAAAAATGAAACAAAATTTTACTTTAATTATTTTATTTTTAAGTTTTAAATATTTTTTCGGCTTTTAAAATTGAAAAAACACAAAAATTGATTAAATAAAAATGAAAACATACTTCTTAATCTCATTATGCTCATTAGCTTTAGTTCATTGCACTAAAGAATCAGAGAAAGCATCATCAGTTCAAACTTCTAAACCAGAAAATGTAAATATTGATGTAAAAAATTCAGATTCAGAAATTGATTACTTAGAATTTAAACCAGACAGTATTTCTAATGTAAAGATAAAAGGATTTGAGGTGATAAGCTCTTATTCTTACAATCAGAACAAATTTGTGACGGGATATTATAATCCTGTAGACGGCAAAACCGTTGTTCCCGATACAGAAAAAGATAACGGACAAAGACTTTTGGTGTTAAATAATAAAAATGAAATTATTTTTAAAGGGCAAGGTAGCGGAGATACATATCTGTACCAACCTCATTTTTACAAAAATAAAATAGACGATAAAGTTTTAATCGTTTGTCAATTGGCATTTGAGTATTTTTTCGGTGGCGAAGTTTTTTTACATGAAAACAATTCTGTAAAATACGTTGGAAATATTGATTTAGAACCTTTTGATATGGAAACCTCAATGACTGATGTTCTTAAAATTTACGAAAAGAAAAATGCCATTCATTTTAGATTCTCTTTTGCTAAAACCCGGAAACGAAGATATTAAGATTAAAAATAATGATACTGAATATATTTATGAAAAGGGAGTTTTAAAACTAAGAAAATGAAAATAAACAATATTGACCATCTTGTTTTAACTGTCGCCGATATTGATAAAACCATAGATTTCTAAGTAAACCTAACGGGTTTTAAAACCCATTAGGTTTGTTTGGAATGAAACAGAAAAAGCGATGGTGGAAGCTTCGAGGGAGATGAGTGAGGCGTTTGCTTTGGAGACGCTTTAATTTATTGATATTTATTTTTTCGGGAGGCTTTTGGGGCTCCTGTTTTTTGTCTAAAATTTTTGTAAATTAGCGTTAATTGAAATCTTTAATGACAGAATTAAATAAAATATATCTATTTCGTATGACACATATTGAGAATATTCCACATATTCTTAAATATGGAATAACACATAAAAATTCAAATAATTGTAATAAAAATTATATTCCGATCGGGGATAATTCAATTATATCAACAAGAAACCATTATCAACTAAACTCAGGTAAAACAATTGGGGATTATATTCCTTTTTATTTTGCAACAAGAACTCCAATGCTATATGTAATACAGAAAGGCTTTAATGGGGTTAAACCAACAAAACCAGAAGATATAATTTATTGTGTAACTTCAGTAAAACAAATTTTAGATATAAATTTGAATTTTATTTTTACTGACGGACATGCTAATAATCATTTCACATCGGAATATTCTAAAAACCAAATAAATAACATTAATAATATCTTAGATTATGAGACTATAAATTGTAGAGATTGGAGAGACGAAAATGACTTAGACAAAAAAAGAAGAAAAGAAGCAGAATTTTTATTAGAAGCAGATTTGCCTCTAAATAATATTTTGGGTTATATTTGTTTCAATAAAGCAGCTCAGGATAAATTAATATCCTTTGGTATTAAATTAAACAAAATTGTTATTAAACCTCAACATTACTTTTAAACATGATACAATATAAGATTGGTAATTTATTAGACAGTAATGCAGATGCATTGGTCAATACTGTTAATACTGATGGTATTATGGGAAAAGGTATTGCTTTGCAATTCAAAAATCAATTTCCGGGCAATTATAAAGAATATGTAAAAGCTTGTAAAAACAATGAAATAAGTATCGGTAAACTTTTTGTCTTTGAAGAACAAACACTTCTAAAGGGTAAAAAAATTATAATTAATTTCCCCACAAAAACAAGCTGGAGAAAACCTTCCGAATATTCTTATATTGAAAAAGGATTAGTCGATTTAGTAAACATTATTAAGGAAAATAAAATAAAATCTGTTGCCATTCCTCCTTTAGGAGCTGGAAATGGTGGTCTTAACTGGATTAATGTAAAGGAAATTTTAAAAAAATACCTACAAAACATAGATTGTGAAATTCAAATTTTTGAACCCAACACTAAAATTATAGAGGTATTAAAAAAAGAACGAACTTCTCTTACTCCAGCTCGTGCAATGCTTTTATATGTTTTGTTTGACTTAGTAAAAAATGGTGAATTTTTATCTGAGTTTTCTGCTGAAAAAATTGCATATTTTTTACAAAAATTTGGGGCCAAAGATATTTTTAAATTGGAATATAAGCAAAATTTCTATGGTCCTTATTCTGGTAAAGTAAAACACGTGCTTTATCATCTAAATGGAAGCTATATTACAGGATACAGTTCTAAAGATAAAAAACCATTTGAAGAACTAGGATTGTTATTAGATGCAGAAAAAGAAGTTCTGGAATATTTGGACAAAGATGAAAATCTAGCATATAAAAAAATAGCAGATACAACAAAGATATTTTTATCGGGATTTTACTCCAATTTTGCACTTGAATTATTGTCTACTGTTGATTATATTAAGGAAAAAGAAAAAGTAAATAATGTAGATGCAATTATTCATAAAATGGAACAATGGAATAATAGAAAAAATACTTTATTTGCCACAAAACCGAATTTCATTAAGATAGCTTTAAATAACATCAATAATGCAGTCTATCCTTAATTGATAAAAAACAAAACCGCCACTTTTTAAAATTCTTTTACTTTTTTAAAACAAATTAATAATCAAAAACTTACGTTTTTTTAAATTAAAATTTGTACTTTTGCACCGCGAAAATAAGGATAAGTGTTATGAAAAAAATAGGTGATTACAGAAAACTTCTTGAGGTAGACAATACTGCTACTTTGAAAGACTTGAAAACAATTTACAGAAATGTGATGAAAGATACGCATCCTGATAAATTTGTGAATGATGAAGAAGGGAAACTGGCTGCAGAAGAAAAAAGCAAATCTGTGATTGAAGCCTATCATTTTTTGGTAAGCATCAACCCTGAAACGCAGGAAAAATATAAGGAAGAATACACAGAAACAATTACCACTTCAATTATTACTGATTTCTATCTTGAGAAATCAATTTTGAAAGTTCAGCACTTGAATGGAAAAATGTTTGAATACATCGGTGTTCCAAGAAATACGTATATCAAAATGGTGAATGCAGATTCGCCGAGCCGTTTTGCAAGAAGACATATCTATGGGAATTTTACCTTTAGAAAATCTGGTGAAGTAATGGTAGATTAATCTTTTAAGATTTAAAATAAATGAAGACTTTTGGTTGATTCCGGAAGTCTTTTTTGTTGAAAAAATGATAAGACATTTGTTAAAAATAGGCTGACAAAGCAAATGTCGTAGATTTGTCGTACTTATTTCCGCGATTACCATTTAATAAAAAACTAATTTTGAAAAAAAAATACATGGACTCCATTAGCGAACTCATCATCACTTCAAGAAAGAATAAAAACCTAACTCAGGAACAGCTTGCTGACCTTTCGAAAGTTAATTTAAAAACCATTCAAAGGATTGAAAATAATGAAAACGTGCCCAGAGAAAACACATTGAAGTTGATTTGTGATACTTTGGAGATTGCCGTTCCAAAAACAGAAACGCAATCATTTGTAAAATCATCCAATTTTATAGAAACAGGTTTTAAATATTTCTCTTTAGTAATAATCAACCTTGCATTGATGACCCTTATCGGATGGATGACATTGGATTCTGAAGCCAATTTAAACTCCCGATTTGCCGGTATATTGCTGAGTTTTTTAATACCTATGGGTATTGTATTTTTCACTTTAAAAATGAGCAGAACGCAAAGACTTTTGAAATTTGGAAGTGGCTTTTTTGTTTACCTAATTTTAGCCATTATCACAGTAGGATTCCCAACAGCTTTTGTTAGTGGTTTGCTGCCATGTCTTTCTATTTGCTTGCTTACTTTGTTTTATGGAGATTCAATTATTATAAAGAATTCTAATTTTATGATTAAATAATTACACACTCACTCATCTTCAGAGCTCATATACTCATCTCGACTAGTCATTTACATATCCATTGAGGTTATTTATAGGTCTGAAGAGGTTACAGACCTCTCTGTTGGGGTTAAAGAACCCTAAAATTAGGATTAAAAACTAAGGATTTATAGTTGGAAACCATCAATCTATGGTTAGAGAACCTCATCGAAATAGCTAAAGACTCCATCCGATTACTTCGGAACCCTTCGATATCAGTTAAAGACCGCATCGGATATATAAATCGATGATTTCAAGAGACTTAGTCGTCAATTCAACAATATTCATGACAAAATATTACAAGAGTACGGAATGAGCTAAGTTTTGGCTAAAGCCGAGTTGGGTTGATAATTTTAAAATGGGCTGAAGCCCATTTCTATTGAATATTAATAATGAAAATTATCATTGTAAAAGTTTGTTTAAATTTCATCAAAGTTACTTCCTTTAGGGTTGGGGCAAAGAAAAAAGCTTTGAAAATTTGTTTATTAATCATTTTTTAAACATTCTATGTTAAAATCCAAATTCTAAAAGTTAATTTTATTTGTTATTAAATATAATTTGGTTGATATTTTTGTTTCTTAGTAATGATCCCGAAAGTTTGTCTCAAAAGTTTGTTACAAACGGCAATTAAAGCCACTTTTTTGCACTTTCCTTTTTCTAAAATCCTTTCATAAAGTGACTTGCACTGCGTATTAAATCGTATCGCACTCCAAGAACAAACATATAAAACACTCCTCACAAAGCCTTTACTTGTTCTGCATTTTCCAATCGTAATCTTTTTGTTTCCAGAATGATACATTCTTGGAGCAACGCCAAAATATTTTGCCACCGATTTTGCGCTTTTGAAATTCTTAAAATTATTCGTCGCCACCAATAAAAGCAATACTGTTTTTTCTCCAATTCCACTAATGCTGATGAGTAATTCCTTGCTTTCTTTTAATTCTTCATCTTCTAATTTTGGAAGTCTTTTTTTTACTTTTTCTATCTCTTTTGATAATGATTTTATAACCGATTCATAATGTTTTATCACTTCTTTACTCGGATTTGCCCTCTCACGAAGTGATTTTAGTTTTAATGAAAATCTCGCTTTTTCCTGATCCAAATCTTGCAAAAGATTAAGTTCTTGATCTAAAAATTCTAGGTTTTCTTTTCTTGGTTCGAAAGGAATCATTTCCATTATTTCTCCAAAATTCCTAATCATTCTCGCATCTTCTTCGTCTGTTTTACTGATAAGATTCCGGGCTTCTGAGAATTTCTTAATAGAAAACCCACTTACCTGAAACACTTCAAAACCAAGCGTATAAGCATAATACAAAATTTTACTGCTGTAGTTTCCTGTGGCCTCTACTACGATTTTGTAATTTTCTTTGCCTAATTTTTTCAAATTTTTTTCAATCTCAGTTTTGGTGTTCAAAACACTCAGAATCATTTGTTTGTTTTGTTCATTCAAAAAACTCATCACCAGAATTTTTGAACTCACATCCACCCCGATTACTTTTTTTTCTAAATTTGTCATACTAAAAGTGTTTAAAATTCATTGGAAATTTGTTTCCTTTTTAACCATTGTGATAAGAGTTTTCTCTTTGCAAACAGCAATCTATTCGGTCTTTAGAAAACAAGCTGGCAGGGACTAATTGTTTAAATCGATATCCAAATATCTACAGGCTCTCTGTCTTTTTCCTGCTAGCTTTTTCCAGTGTACTTCTTAAATGAATATTTTTAACTTTTAGTATTCTATAATTATTAATATGCAAACTTATCACAGACTCTAAGTTTACGTTTCAAAGATAGGTTTTAGCTAAAGCCGAATTGGTTTCGCAATATTTAAATGGACTGAAGCCCATTTCTATTGAATGATAAAACGTTTCTTGTTCGAAACAAATAAGCTAAAGCTCCCTCCTATCAGTATTAAAGTATTTCTTATTTTGAAGTCATATTCAAAACAAAAAAAGCGCATCAATCAATTGATGCGCTTTTAGGTTAATTAAAGGTTGTTATATTAATCTACGTGTTTTGCGGTAAACCCGTCTTCACTTAGTTCTCTGTGCTCGTAATCGGCTTTCATTTCAGCTTCATAGTCTGGCTTTTCATGTTTACCCATTCTTCTTAACATTGAATCGAATAGTGAATATACTACCGGTACAATAATCAAAGTAAGGAATAATGATGATGTTAAACCACCGATGATTACCCATGCCAATCCGTTGTTCATCTCCGCTCCTGCTCCTTTTGCAATCGCAATAGGAATCATACCGAAAATCATCGCAATGGTCGTCATCAAAATCGGACGAAGACGTGCGTGGTTTGCCTGAATCAATGCATCATGCGTTGTTGCACCTGCTGCTTTTCTCATATTGGCGAAATCGACAATCATAATCGCGTTTTTCGCTACCAAACCAATCAACATAATCATCCCCAACATCGTAAAGATGTTAATAGAATTTCCGGTGATGGCCAAAATAACCATTACCCCAATCAATGCCAAAGGAATTGAGAACAATACCACAAACGGATATACAAACGAGTCATACAATGAAACCATTACCAAATAAACCAATACAATAGCTGCTAATAAAGCAATTCCTAAAGTACCGAAACCTTCAGTCTGGTTTTCCATATCACCACTCCAGATATAAGAAACACCTGCAGGTTTTGTTTTTTCATTATCCATAAACTGAGCTGCCCATTCGTTGGCAACATCTCCTACAGGACGACCTACTACTTTAGATTTTACCTTTACAGAAGGTGCTTTATCTCTACGCTCTAGCAAACTTGGCCCAGAACCCATTTTCACTTCCGCAAACTGGCTCAGTCTTATCTGCTCTCCCTGAGGATTTGTAAACATTAAGTTTCTTACGTCGTCAATAGATTGTCTATTAGCATCAGCAAAACGAATATTGATATCATATTCATATTCTCCAGCTCTAAATTTCCCATCTGTATTTCCACTAAATGCAGTCTGCATCGTTTGCCCAATACCTGAAAGATTTAAACCTAAAGCAGCCATTTTATCTCTGTCGATATTCACCTGAACTTCAGGATTCCCTGAGTCAGTTGATAATTCAGCATCTACAGAACCAGGTACTTTTTTAAGCAATTCTAAAATTCTGTTGGCTTCTTTATTTGCCGTTTCATTATCCTGAGCCGTTACCACCATTTCAATTGGTGCATTGTCTGCTCCCATTAATCCGATTGGTGCTGTTTTAAACTCAACTCCGGTGAATTTTTCTTCTAAAGCTCTTTTAATTTTAGCTGATTTAATATCAGTACTTTCATCACGCTCAGCTTTATCTACCAAAATTACCTGAATCTCAGACTGATACAAAGTAGCCTGTGCACCCCCAAAACCTGTTGATTGCTGACCTACTGTTGTAATCATGTCTACCACATCTTTATCATTTCTAAGGTATTTCTCAACCTCTAAAGTCAACTGATTGGTTTTTTCTACAGAAGCATCTTTTGGTAATTCCATCTGAACAAGGAACTGACCTCTATCCATTTTAGGGAAGAATTCTCCACCAATAAATCCGAATGCCACCAACATAAATGATGAAATCAAAATAAGAAAGGTCACAAAAACAGTCATTATTCTTCTGAAAGTTGACTTTAAAGCCCACTCCAAAATTCCTGTAATCCAGTGTGTAAATTTTTCTAATTGCTTTTCAAACCAAAGGATAAATTTCTCGAAAGGATTTTTCCCTGTTAAATGCACCAATTTACCATATCTTGAAGATAACCAAGGAATAATAGTAAATGACGCTAATAGTGAAAATAATGTTGCGATAACTACCGTTATACAAAACTGCGTCAAGATATCAGATACCAGACCAGAACTCATCGCAATCGGCAAGAATACCACCACGATTACCAAGGTAATTGCCGTTACGGTAAACCCAATCTCTGAAGCACCATCGTACGCTGCACGAATTCTGCTTTTACCCATCTCCATGTGACGGTAAACGTTTTCTAAAACTACAATCGCATCATCCACAAGAATACCTACTACCAATGAAAGTCCTAATAAACTCATTAAGTTTAAGGTATACCCCATCAAATACATCCCGATTACCGTAGCAATCAAAGACAAAGGAATAGAAACCATTACAATGAATGCATTTCTGATATTGTGAAGGAACAATAACATTACAATAGCAACCAAAATAATCGCTAAGAATAAATCGAAAATTACGTGGTCAGCAGCTGCAAGCGTAAAGTCTGTTGTATCATCTACAATCGTTACTTTTACAGCCTGAGTTTTGTAATTATCCTGAACCTGAGCAATGGTTTTCTGAACTAATTCTGAAACCGCTACTGCATTAGCATCAGATTGTTTTTTAACCTGAAGTAAAATCGTAGAATTTTGATTAAATCTTGCTACTTTCTCTACATCTTTCTGAGTATCAAAAACCGTTGCAATATCTGAAAGACGAACCTGCGCCCCATCTTTATTAGATACCACAAGATTATTCATCTCATTAATGTCTCTATATTTCCCAGAAAGTCTGATTGTAGATCTTGAAGTTCTCGTTTTCAAAGCTCCTGTAGGGAAATCTAAGTTGGATGAAAGAATTGCCTGCTGCACATCTCCAACAGAAAGACCGTAACCCTGCAGTTTCTTTTCATCTAAATTTACCTGAATTTCTCTTTCCTGTCCACCTACAAGATCAACCTGAGCCACACCGTTTACACGAGAAAAAATAGGCTCAATTTTTTTATCTAAAAGATCGTATAATTCTTTATTATTCAGCTTATCACTGGTAATACTCATCGTCATGATTGGTAAATCATCTAATGAGAATTTTTGTAAAGAAGGTGGATCTGCATCTTCAGGAAGGTCTGCCAAAATAGCATTTACCTTTCTCTGAGCATCATTCAAAGCATAATTTACATCAGCACCCGTGTTCAACTGAACCATGATAACTGATAAACTTTCGTATGAAGAAGACTCTACCTTTTTTACGTTTTCCAAAGAACCTACTGCATCCTCAATCTTTCGGGTTACCGAAGTTTCTACCTCTGAAGGTGAAGCTCCCGGATAAACCGTAGAAATCGTTACCATATTGGTTTCAAACTTCGGAATCAACTCGTACCCCATCATGGAGTAGCTTAATAAACCTCCCAACGTCAAAATCGTAAATAATACGATGACAAGGGACGGCCTTTTAATGGATATTTCTGCTAACTTCATCTTCTCTTACTTTACGATATTGATTTTCGACCCGTTATCAAGGTTGATTTGTCCACTGGTAATTACCTGTTCTCCACCATTCAATCCGCTGATGATTTGAACTTTGTCACCATACACTTTTCCTGTTTGAACTTTAATCAGTTTAGCAGTTCCATTGCTTACGATAAATAATTGCCCAGAGCTTACTCCATTTACAAAAGCTTCCGCAGGTACAGTCAACATATTTTGAGTTTCAGCACCATTGTTGGTTTTGAAAGTTGCTGTAGCATACATCCCTGCTTTTAAGTTTCCTCTGTTTTGAACTTCAATTTCAACAGGGAAATTTAAAGAAACATCACTTTTAGGAGCGATAAACGTAATTCTTCCGCTGAAAGAATCTTCAGGTAAAACGTTTACGTTAATTGGAACTTCCTGACCAAGCTGAATTCTTCCGATTTGGCTTTCGTCAACCAAAACTGAAAGTTTCAATGAATTGATATTTACAATTTCAAATAAAGCAGTTCCCGGAGAAACCACAGTTCCCGGCTCCACCATTTTCTTATTGATGGTACCGCTGATTCCTGCTCTGATGCTTGTATCGTTGATTTTTACACCCTGAGCTCTTACTGCAGCCTGCATGTTTTTCAACTGTAATCTTGAGTTGTCTAATTGCTGTTTAGTAACACCACCAGTTTTATATGCATTTTCGTAACGTTGATTGTCAATAATCGCATTTTGCAAATTATTTTGAGCCTGAGTAACATCAACTTCGATTGCATCTCTTTTGATGGTTGCCAAAACCTGACCTGCTCCAACTTTAGAACCTTCTTTTACTAAAACGCTTACAATACGTCCTGAAATCTCAGATGACTGTTGTAGTTCCTGCTTAGGAATAAAAGTTCCGTTTGCAGCATAGTCGGTGTTGATATTTTCTCTTGAAACAGTGATTACATTCACGTTGATTTTATCAACCTGTTTTGCCACTTCTTTTACTTCGATTTCCTGCTTCTTTTTATTGTCTGCAATTTTCCAAGCTGCTAAACCAACAAGTACAGCTGCTACGATGATATATATTAAAGTTTTTTTCATTTCAATTATGGGTTTTGTAAAGTATTAAGCTCGCCTTTAGCTTTTATTAATTTAATTTCAGCCTGTTTGTAGTCTAATAATGCAGTTGTATAATTCTGTTTTGCATCTGTAAGAGCATTTTCAGAATCTAAAACTTCCGTAAGCGTTGCTAAACCGTACTGATAATTTGACTGTGTGTCTTTCTGTACTTTTTCGGCAAGTGCTACATTGCTTTTCATGCTTTCAATATTGATTAATGAATTTTCAATATTGGTTACCGCATTTTTATATTCTAAACTTAAACTCAATTGAGTATTCTGAATATCCTGATCAAGATCTAAAATATCAATTTCAGCCTGTTGAATTTTCGATTTCGTAGAACCTCCTGTAAAAATGGGGATGTTTACATTTAAACCAATTGCAGAATAGTCACTCCAAAGAACGCCGTTATTTAATCCGTTTGTTAAAGGGAATTTTTTACCCATTCCAGCCCAACCGTAGTTTGCTTGTAATCCTACAGTAGGATAAAGATAGGCTTCGGTAGCTTTTTTATTGTAAACTAAAAGCTCTCTGTTTTTCTGCAAAACTTTTAGCTCAGAACGACCATCAAGATTTACCATTTCAGCTAAAAGCTGAGGTTGAGGCTCGATTGTTTTTTCTTCTAATTCAATTTCGGTTTCAATAGGAACTCCCATATAAAACTTCAAAGAATTTTTAGTAAGCTCTACTGCATTAATCAACTGCTGCCTGCTCGAACTGATGTTGGTCAATTGTACATTGGTACGATCTAGATCAATTCCTTTTGCCAAACCATTATCTACTAAACTCTTAATAACATTTCTTACTTTTTCGGTATTGGTATAACTTACCTTAAGAGTTTTAAGATTTTCTTCCTGCACAAAAACCTGATAATAGGCTGTTGCAACATTTTCAATAATCTGTTCGTTGGTCAATTGAGCATTTAAAACATAAAATTCTCTGGTTGACTTTGCTGCCTTAAGACCCGTAAAAACTCTTTGATCAAATATCGTCTGATTAAGAGTTACTACCGCCTGCGATTGCCAAGCCTGGCCCAATTGAGCACGAATTCTTTCGCCACCAAATTCAAGCAATGACTCTTGAATCACCGGGTTGTAAGTTATTCCTGCAGTAGCTCCAATCTGAGGTAAAGCTCCAGATCTAGCCTCATTGATTTTGTACTCTGCTTTTTTAATCTGCAAAGCCGCTTTTTTGGCTTCAGCCTTATTTTGCAACGCCTGTTTAATGGCTTCCTGCAGAGAAATCTGCTGTTGCGCAAAAGCTGATGAAGAGGCCAACATCATAAATGCTGCAGCTACACCAATGTTGAGCTTTTTAGCAGTTATACGTTTTCTGTTCATAATTTTATACTTCGTTTATTTTTTGTTGTATTTGTCTTTATCCCTAAAAGACGCTTCAATTCTTAAAATACTTTAACAATTTTTAATTATTTTTTAAAAAGCATGTTAAGAATAATTTCTTTTCTCTCTGATATCAGCTCGTCAAACTCTTTATCTGTCACATTCATGTTTTCCATAAATAATGGTCTGATTGCACTCGGGAAAATGAGTAAAGCAATCATATTTAAGATAAAATGTACCGGTTTCATCGTATCGATATTTCCTAATTCCATCTCTGTCTCGATATCTTTGTAAAGTTTTTCTAAATCCTCAGTTTCAATATCTTTCTTACGACAGTTCCCTTTATTAATCTGTGAAACGATATAGGTTTCCAGATAAGGATACTGAAGGCTCGTAGAAAGGCTTCCTTCGATAAATTGAGATATTTTTTCTTTAAAAGGAAGGTCAGAACTCATAATGATTTCAGACTTTTCTTTTTCTACTTTCTGTGCGTCATCAAAAATAATCTGAATCAGATTATCTCTTGATCTGAAATAATAATTAATAAGTGTTCTATTGACACCTGCAGCATCTGCTATTTCCTGTGTGGTAGCATCAAACTTACCCTGTACAAAGAATAAATTCTTTGCGGTTTGCTTGATTAACTCTTGGGTTTGATCTTTTTTTTCTTGTTTTGACATTTTTGTTAAACAATTTTGTGCAAATATATATCAATCATTTGTTTTGACAAAATTGTTAAACAAAATAATTAATATGATTTGCATCATATTTTAAACTTCGAGTCACGTATTTATGAATTATTAATACTTAAAAAATCTTTGTTTGATTATATTTGCGGAAAATTAATAATGATGAAAAAAATTTTATTCCTTTTTGCGATAATTAGCTGTGCTTTTATGTTTGGGCAGAAAAATTTCCAAAAAAGCAATGAATATTATTTCTATGAGAATAAGGGGCAGATTGTAGATCAAAATGGGAAGGAAAATTCTGATGTGAAGTACCTTTTTCATTCTGCAGGATTGAATGTTCAGCTACGTTCTAATGGATTTTCTTATGATGTATATGAAACTTCCAAAAAGAAAAATCCAGAGTTCAGAAAAATTGAAGACAATGGATTACCTCAAAAGCTTGCCTTTCTGAATAGAGAGTTTAATTATGAAAAATCAATTCATAGAATAGATATAGAATTATTAAACTCGAATAAAAAATCGACAATAATAGCTCAAGGTAAATCAAAGGATTACGAAAATTATTATAATCTTGAGAATAGACCAGAAGGAATAAACAATGTTCATCGTTATCAAAAGATTTTATATAAAAATATTTATTCAAATATTGACTTAGTCTTCTTCAAACCAAAAGATACTTTAAAACCCATCGAATACAATTTCATAATTAATCCCGGAGGAAGAATATCTGATATTAAAATGAAATTTCATGGAGCTTCTACATTAATAGAAAAAGAGAAACTTGTCATGAACTTACGTTTTGGAGATTTACATGAAAATATTCCTAACAGTTGGATTGAAGGGATAAATAAAAAAGAAATAGCTGTAGCTTTTAAAGATTTAGGAAATCAAATTTTTGGCTTTGCATCTCCTATCAACATATCTGATAAGAAAATAATAATTGATCCAGTACCAACCAGAATTTGGGGAAGTTATGCAGGTGGATTTGGCGAAGAGTATGGGGAGACAAAAACAGATATTCAAAATAATGTCTATCTATATGGAGCAACAGCAAGCGCAACAAATATTGCTACTAGCGGAGCCAGCCAGACGAATATTACCAATTCGTACTTTGATGCTTATCTAATGAAAATTACATCAAACGGGCAAAAACTTTGGGGAACATATTATGGAGCTATGAGGGATGATAACTTTAGCTCAGTAGATTTTGATGAAAATTTAAATATCTATGCGGCGGGTGTAAAATTTAAACCCTCCGGTGATAATGATGTTGTTATGGCTAAATTTAATTCTAACGGAGCCTTAGTATTGCAAAAAAACATGGGCGGAAATAGCTCTGATGTATGTTATTCCGTATCTTATAATAATAATCACATCTATCTTGCTGGGCACACATATGGTTTCGACTTTCCTGTTTTAAACGCTTTTCAACCTACTAAATTAAGCCAAAGCGGGAGTAGTGAAGGGTTTCTTACTGCATTAGATTCTTTAGGAAATATTGTTTGGTCAACTTATTTGGGAGGCAACAATTCAACATCACTTCATAATATTTTTTCGTCGACAGATGATCTTGAAATCATTGGATTAACTACATCACAAAATATAGCGATGATAAATCCCTTTCAACCTACTAATTCAGGCAGTACAGATATTTTATATTTAAAATTTTCTAAAACCGGAAATTTATTAAGATCAAGCTATGCAGGATTAGAAAATCAAGATGAAAGCTATGAAGCTCGAATTATAAATAATACTTTAATAATTCCAGGTCATTACTTCTCTACAGTGCAAGGAATAAATAATCCCGGGGTATTCCGAGTAGATTTAGCAACCAATGTTGTGACAAAAAATTTTTACTCTCCTCTCCCTAGTTTTCAATTACTCTCCTATGTAGATAAACATGGAAATATATTTTTTACAGGATTATCAAACGGTTGGCAGCCAGATATTGCTACGCCAAATGCATATATGCAACAAGTAACCCCTTATGCTCATACTTTTTTAGTAAAGTACAATTCAAATAATGTAAAAGAATGGGGAACTTTTTACGGAGGAAACGGAGGAACACAACTTGGTTTGGTAACGAAAGATAAAGACGACTACATCTATTTAACAGGAATATCAAGCAATAATACGACAGGTATTGCAACACCAGGAACATTTCAGCAAACTGGAGGACATCCATCTAATGATGTTTTCATTGCTAAATTCCAGGATTGTACTTCAACCGGAACTGTAGTATCAAACTCCCCTGTTTGCATAAATTCAAATATTCAATTAACCGCAACTGGAGGTACAACCTACAGCTGGACAGGTCCAAACGGATTTACCTCAACTCTTCAAAATCCTACAATTCCAAATGCTACCTTAGCAAATGCAGGTGTTTATACTTGTCAAATTTCAGGCTCGGGAGCGTGTGATGGAAGCTTCACCGTAAACGTTGTCGTTGGTGATACCATTGCTCCAGTTCCTAACACGGCGCAACTTTCTGATATTACAGGAGATTGTCATACAACTATTTCTAATTTCCCTACGGCTACAGATAATTGTGCAGGAACCATCACGGCAACAACTATAGACCCGTTAAATTATTCAATTCCGGGAACTTATGTTATTCACTGGGTTTATAGCGACGGAAACGGAAATATTTCCACCCAAAATCAAAATGTAATTGTAAATTCTACAGCACTTCCAACAACTACAAATGCACAGCAAATATTCTGTGCTACAAACAACCCAACGATTGCCAATCTTCAAATCACAGGTCAAAACGTAAAATGGTATGATGCTGCCAATAATATTTTAGCTGTCACTATTCCACTTATACATGGGCAAACTTATTTTGCATCACAAACAATTAACGGCTGCGAAAGTGTTAAAACTTCTATTCAGGTAACGGTAAACAATACACCAAAACCTGTTGCAAATATCAACCAGGATTTCTGTGAATCAGCAAATCCTAGATTGGCAAGTTTGGTGGTAAACGGAACTGGTTTAATTTATTACAATGCGGCTGGAAATATTTTACCTTTGACAACCCCACTTGTAAACGGACAAACCTATTTCGTCACCCAAACTTTAAATAATTGTGAGTCTGAAAAACTAGCTATCGCGGTAACGCTTTCACAAAATAATGTTCCGGCAAATAATTACAGAACATCATTATGTAATATTTTTACGACAAACACAATGGTGGTAGACCTTACTTCGTATCAAAGCAACATCATTGCAAACCCTAATAATTATATTTTCACCTATACAACACAAGCCGGAACTCTAATTGCAATTCCTTCGAGTTATACTTTGAATTTAGGAAATAATATAATAAACGTTAAAGTATCAACTGCAGACGAATGTTTTAAAAACGTCATCTTAGAATTGGTTTTAAATCCTAAACCTATCATTAAACTTCCTGAAGATTTTGATTTTTGTAAAGGCAAAACTGTTACTTTAGATGCAGGAGCTGGCTATACAACGTATTTATGGAGTACCGGAGCAACAACACAAACCATTAGTGTTTCAAGTCCTGGTAATTATTCAGTAACGGTTACTAATATTTTTGGGTGTAGTAATACAGATACTATTGAGTTAAGTTATTCTGTTTTGGCAGAAATTGTTTCGGTAAATGTCAATAACGGTTCAGCTACAGTCATTTTATCTTCTACAGGTAACTATGAGTATTCTTTAGACAATTCTTCGTGGCAAGATTCTAATGTTTTCAGTAATTTAGGAATGGGAGAATATATCGTTTACGTCAGAACAAAATCTGGCTGTATCATTGGTCAGAAACCTTTTTCTATTTTTAATATCCCGAATGCAATCAGCCCGAATGGAGACGGAATAAATGACAAATGGAAAGTTGCCGGTTTAGAAAATTATACAGGTTCAGAAGTCATTGTTTTCGACAGAAAAGGAGTTTTAGTATTCAAACAAATTATCAATAAAAAACCTTTGGAATGGGACGCAAAAATCAATGGTTCGCCAATTCCTACAGGAAATTATTGGTATACGATAAAAGTATCAGACGGAAGAAATTATACAGGATGGCTTCTTGTAAAGAACAGAGAATAAAAATAAAAACGAGCAGAAATTTCTGCTCGTTTTTTTTATTGCTTTTGGTAAATTAATTTAGGTTTATACCAATCTTATTTTATCTTCTAAAATATCGACCATTTTATCTTTATACAGACCGCCTAAAGCTTTTTTGAAGTTCTTTTTACTCATCTGTAATTCATCTTTAATTTCCTCCGGAGAAGATTTGTCTGAAAGATGCAGTAAACCAAAGTTTTCTTCTAATTTATTTAAGATTTTCTGTTTAAATTCATCAATGTTTTCAAAACCTACAGGCTGAAGCGAAACATCAATTTTTCCATCCTCACGAATATCTTTAATGTAACCTTCTTCTTCAGAAAGTGGATACAATTTTTTATAAACATCTGAAGTATATATTAATCCGATGTATTTTTTGTTAACGACAACATTCCAGCCCAATTCGCTTTCATTCATCATCAACAAATCTACTTTATCACCTTTTTGTAAAGGAAGATTTTCGTACTGCGGATTTCTTTTAAACTTTGTCGTTCCAGTAATCAAAT